>DUPE01000042.1 GCA_012838475.1 Clostridiaceae bacterium | reverse complement strand
TTAGGCAGACCTTATCTGTAGAAGGTTAAACAGATGACTTTCTAACCCCAGCTTGAAGGTTAGAACGTATTACAAGCTACCGGACCGTTGAGTTTGTCAGTAGACAAGGCGGAAGGGGAATACTCTAAATACTGACTGCACCCGGAGATTCTCTTGAGAATGTAATTTCGGACAGGGGTTCGACTCCCCTCGCTTCCACCAAATCATTTACCACCTGCTGATAAAAGATGTTTTATCAACAGGTGGTTTTCCTTTTGCCCCAGAATCTATATTGGGGGCTTTACTGTATTTAGTAATAAAATCGCAGAACAATTGTGCATCCGTGGAAATAAAATTTAGGCTTGAGCGATAAAACCAGTTTTCTGCTCTTTATCATTTGATTTGAAATAGTCCCAAACACTCCATAGCGCGATGATCACCGCACCAATCATTATAATTATTACAGAAATCTGGGGGAATTCTCTGCTGGTTGTGAAGCAAAAAGAAATGCCGGAGACATTCAGAAGTGCATGGATAATGATAGAGACCCATAAATTATCAGTTTGCTTATAGATTACAGCGAGATAAACTCCCAGCATGAATGTCCAAATCAGTCGCATTGCTATTGCGAATGCACCCGCACTAATCATACCGGGGATATGACCTAAACTGAACATCACTGAGGAAATAATGATTGCTTGAAAAACCGCATTCTTTTTGTTGCGGAGCAAATAAATGAGGATAGCCAAAAGCAAACCTCTTATGTATAATTCCTCAATAAAACCAACACTGACGTTATAGATAAAAATTTCGACCAATACCTTCCAAACGGTAGGCGTATAATCATATTTGCCTAAGAGGCCGATAAAATAGGCGAAAGTAGTAATTGCAAGCATTATGATTGCTGACGGCAGGTATTTTTTGAGGCCCGTTTTAAGACCTGTTATTTTTAGTCCCAAAACAAGATTTGGGCACAAATATCGTATCGCGATAAGTCCGATTATGATCAACAGCCATTGGTTTATTATCAGCGAAATATAAATCGGCTCGATATCCGCTGCTTGAATGTAAACAAACAAAGAAGCAGGCAGAATTGTTAAATCGAGTGCGGCTAAGGATAGTGTTAATACCGCTGCAAATATTATTTCATTGACGGCAATTTTCTTTTTCATTGCTTCACCTTATCTTTTTTATTTGGTATATATCATAGTATAACAAAGGTGATTTTATTTTCCCGCTGATCCCTACAAGCATTGGCTAGAGACAATAGCAGACTCGTATCATTGGGCATAGTGCGATTTCCATCGCTCCAAGTAAAATTCCAAAAATTAACGGCAATTTGCCCATGTTCAGCCCTGAACTGCTTCGCTGTCTATGATGATACAATGGCATACAACAAATATGGAAATGGAGAACAAGGATCTGTTGTACCAAAGGCTTCAGAGTATGCAAATTGAAATGGTATGATGGAAACCAAAAATAAAATTACTCTGGCACTCATTTTCTGGGATGTCAGAGAAAAATATAAATGAGAGGAAGGGAGGGGAACGCTATTTTTCGTAATATAGAAATTTCCCGAATTGTCGAATTGGGTACAATGATACCATATCGAGAAGGGCGTATCATCAGCCACTCAATCTTAAATCTGCCCAACATTTCCATGGTCCTTTTTTCCATGGATGTGGAGGAAGAAATCAGCGAGGAAACCGAGCCTGAAGCCGGGTGGATCCGGGTGATGGAGGGAAGCTTGAAGGTGACCTTGGGTGACGAAGACTTTATTGTAGAAGAGGGAAAGGATATCCTGATTTCTCCAAACAAAACACATGCGCTCAAGGCGCTTAGCAGATGTAAATATCTGCAAATCAGCATAGGAGTGAATTCTATTATGGAACTTGGAACATTCATCAAAAAAATACCGGTGCGACAAGTGGTCGCGCTTTCCGATCTCATCGAATATGAACCGCACAAAATTTCCAGCATTTCTCTGGTGCAGAAAAAGGATCTGACCATTTCCCTTTTTTCTCTGGATCAAGGGGAAGAAATGGGCGGACACGCCAGCACAGGAGACGCAATGGTCCAGGTTTTGGATGGGACGGCCGAAATCACAATCGATGATACGACGTATCTTGTAGAAGCAGGTCAAAGCATCATTATGCCCGCCAATATCCAGCACTCTCTCAAAGCGGTTAAACCCTATAAGATGCTGCTAACAGTGGTAAAACCATAGGAGTGTATCCCAGGGACATATCTACAGGTGAAGCCCGTTAGGAGCGTATCCCAAGGAGCGAACTCCCCAGGTGAAGCTCGAAGACATACACCTAGAAGGGGCATATACAGATGATTCCTAAGAACGTATCTACAGATAAAACCCAGGGAGAGCATCTTCTCAGCAGGACAATCAACATATATGATGCCGATAGAGATAATTATAATTTAAGGAGTAGGAGAAAAAGGTGAAAAAACAATATCCAAGTATTTTCAATGATGTGCTGGGACCTGTTATGAGGGGTTCATCAAGTTCACACACAGCTGCTTCGGTTCGTATCGGCCGGATATTGAATCAACTGCGAAGACCAGGGAAGACAAAAGTTGATTTCTATTTTAAAGAGGGCAGTTCTATTGCGATGACCTATCATACCCAACAATCTGATATCGGTCTGGCAGCAGGATTAATGGGTCTTGAGGCCGAGGATGCCGGGCTGTTGAATGCACTGTCGCTGCTTGCCAAGGAAGATGTTGACTTAAATTTTCATATCGTCGCTGAAAAAGCAGAACACCCGAATGAATACAGGGCACTTCTGCAAAATGAAGATGGTTCCTCCTACTCATTAACCGCACTTTCAATAGGCGGCGGTATGATAGAGCTTACAGAATTCCAGGGGTTCCCTCTCTCTGAAGACGGAGGCTTTTACTTAGCTCTAATACCAAATCCTGAATTGCCTGCTGACAAGCGATTCGATCTTCCTTCTCAGTCACAAATTATCGAGAACAAAGGAGAGGAGCTTTTACTTGTTCGCTCCAGCGATGAATTTTCCCTCATTGAGAAAGAAGAGCTGAATAGTTATTGTACTGAGAAGATAGTTTTTTTAAGTCCGGTCTTGCCGATCTATTCTCAAGTCATACCTGAGGTACCCTTCACCTCTGTAGACGAGTTAATTGACTTCTCTGAGAGTAATGATCTCTCTTCCTGGGAGGCTGCAATAGCTTATGAGGGTGCTAGAAGCGGTTTATCTGAGCGAGAATTGCTAGTAAAGATGGATCATATATTGACTACTATGGAGGCAGCAATAGAAGGCGGGCTAAAAGGAACTGTCTATAGCGACCGCATTCTTGGACAGCAAAGCAATAAGCTGCTTGATCCCTCATTTAAGTTTGTTGGTGGCGACCTCTTTCGGGACATTATCGCCAATATTACTGCCGTTATGGAAATGAAGAGCTCATTGGGGACGATAGTAGCTGCGCCGACTTCCGGATCTTGCGGTGTTGTTCCTGGCACAGTTCTGACAGTAGCAAAAGCACTTTCTGCCGATCGTGAAACAGTACTGCGCGCACTCTTTGTTACCGGGTTAATCGGCGTTTTTATCGCCCTAGATTCCACATTCTCTGCTGAGTTGGCGGGATGCCAGGCTGAATGCGGCTCAGGTTCCGGAATGACTGCAGGAGGGTTGGCATATCTGATGGGAGGCGATCTGCAGCAAGTTCTGGGAAGCGCTTCTCTGGCACTGCAAAGTGTGATCGGCCTGGTTTGCGATCCGGTAGCGGGCAGGGTAGAAGTGCCTTGTCTAGGCAAAAATATTTTGGCAGGCCATAACGCCTTGGCCTGTGCTAATATGGCTTTAGCAGGCTTTGACCCGGTTATACCCCTATCTGAGAGCATACAGGCCATGGATGAAGCGGGAAGGATGCTGCCGGCCGGTTTGCGATGCACAACAGGTGCCGGGCTGTCTAACACTGACACTTCCAGGGAAATAGAACAGACACTTATAGAAAAAGGTTGCTGGTCTTGCCGGAATCAGTGAAGATACAATTTCTGCATCAGAATTTTTTTGTCTGTCAATATCAGCACCGGTCTTGCCGGAATCAGTGAGCATGCTAATTGTTACTGTATCGAAGTAAGCAAATGCGTAACAGCAGGATATTTATTGGAGGCGCTTAGTACTTACTCATGTAATAGATTAAAAACAGGTATGAGTCACAGTAGGAGAACATGAGAAACCGAATTGCCTTAATTACAGGTGCATCTTCCGGTCTAGGGCGGGAATTCGCACTTCAAATCGACAAGTTGTCTGATGTCGACGAGATCTGGCTGGTAGCCAGACGAGAGGAGAAATTGTCAGAGCTCTCCTCCGGGCTGACCAAGCAGGTACGGATCTTAGCGCTGGATCTTGCAGACGAAGATTCCTTCGCCACAATCAAGGACGAAATAAAGGCGCATAATCCGATCATCGGCATACTGGTCAATAGCGCCGGTATGGGGAACCCGGGAACCTTTGAGAAGACAGAAGCGTCCTTTGATGATCATTTGCTCAAGTTGAATGTCCTGGCCTTGGTAAGGCTCACTCATATAGCCTTACCTTACTGCGAAGCAGGATCCAGAATCTTGCAGATCAGCTCAGTCGCAGCCTTTATCCCACAGCCAAATTTTTCAGTTTATTCAGCCAGCAAAGCCTTTGTCTTGTATTTTGCCCGCTCTTTGCATCAAGAACTTGCACCTCGCAGGATCACAGTCACTTGTGTCTGCCCCAACCCAATGGAAACAGAGTTTTTTAAACACGAAAAAAACACAAAGTTGATTGACAGACTGAAATCCCACGGAACGGAGAAAGTGGAGAAGGTAGCCGCAAAAGCCCTGGCACGTTCAGCTCGGGGCAAGGACTTGTCGGTCTCTAGTTTCAGTGCGAGATTAATTAGAGTATTGGCAAAAATCCTGCCACAGCGCCTTCTTATCAAAGTTATCGGAGGGATGGGTTAGCCTGTGGAAGTAAGAGAGTCTCAGGGGAATGCAATCTCATATGCTATGCCTGACCTGGCCTGATCTGGGCTGCATTGCCGACCGGGACAATAAAAGGAACGCAGAAGGACACCATCATTTATGCCTGGCCGGCGGTCTGATCGGGACAAGAGGCGGATAACAGTGTCTAGACCTTGTTTTTCTGCTAGAATTAAGACCATGATATACAAATACATTGAAAGGAGTGCCATTAGCGTATATGAATCCAACAACTAATGATGTGCGTTTAGCCGTCTTAATAGATGCAGATAATGTTTCACCTCATCATATACAGAATATGATGGAAGAAATTGCCCGCTACGGCAATCCCACCATTAAAAGAATTTACGGCGATTGGACCAGACCGCATCTGGCAAAATGGAAAAGTCAATTGCTGGATTATGCCATATCGCCAGTACAACAATTCGGTTATACCACCGGTAAGAACGCTACTGATTCAGCAATGATTATCGACGCCATGGATATTCTCTACGATGATAGAGTTGATGGTTTCGTTCTTGTATCTTCCGACAGTGATTTCACAAAATTGGCAACCAGACTTAGGGAAGCCGGAAAAATAGTCTACGGGCTTGGTGAAATAAAAACTCCTAACGCTTTTATTGCCGCCTGCGATCGCTTTATCTTCCTGGAAGTCATTGAACAAAGAAGCAGTGAAGAAACTGATGACGATGCCGAAAAGCTGTCTGCCTCTGCTAGCAAAAGCAAGGCTGCTTCAGACATTGCCGGTCATCAGGATGCTAAGAAGGCCACTGCCAAAAGGGGCGAGGATAAAGTGGCGACCGCCTCAGGCAGCAAGGGCGTTCTCAAAATTAATCGCAAAGTAATCAATCTGCTTACCAACTCTATTCGTGATGTTGAGGATGACGACGGCTGGGCCTTTTTGGCTGATGTGGGCAATATGCTGGTAAAGAGACAGCCTTCATTTGATGCCAGAAACTATGGCTATGATAAATTGACTACCATGATACGTTCAATAGACAATTTTGAGGTGCAGTTTCGTGAAACAAGCAATCCCAATATCAAACTGGTCTATATCCGTATTCGTAATGGTAAAAAATAATCATCTCAATAGTGTTTAGGAGTGTTTATGGATAAACCTATATTAGTCGTGATGGCAGCCGGCATGGGATCTCGTTATGGAGGGTTAAAACAAATTGAGCCCGTAGGTCCCGGTGGAGAAATCATACTGGAATATTCGGTTTTTGACGCTGTCCGTGCAGGTTTCGACAAAATAGTTTTTATTATCAAAGAGGATATGCTTACTGACTTTGACACTGTCTGCGAAAAGATGAAAGGTCAGGTTAAGATAGAATATGCTTTCCAAAGGCTTCAAGATGTACCCGACAACTTCAGGATACCTGTGGGAAGAGAGAAGCCTTGGGGTACCGGGCAAGCTGTATTGGCCGCCAAAAAGCTTATTGATGCCCCCTTTACAGTCATAAATGCTGATGATTATTATGGTGTGGAAGCCTTCGCTCTAATGCATGAATTCTTGCAGAAACCGGATGATAAAAGCGATGTATATGGCATGTGCACCTGGCAGCTGGCGAATACCCTCAGTGATCACGGTCACGTCTCGCGGGGAGTATGCTCATTATCCGAAGATAACTATTTACTGGATATAAGAGAGACCAAAAAAATATTCAAATGTTCTGAAGGAGCACGCTATAGTGAAGACGGAGAGAAAACTTGGAAAACATTGTCGCCTGACACACCGGTTTCCATGAATTTTTGGGGTTTATCAGTCAATTTTCTCACAAAGCTGGAGCAGGAGTTCCCCGAGTTTCTCCTGACAGATATCAGGAAAGATCCCTTGAAGGCGGAATTCCTATTACCTGAGATAATTGGCAATTGTGTCAAAGAAGGATTAGTCAAAGTAAAAGCAATGCCGGTCTCAGATCGTTGGTACGGCATTACCTATCGCGAAGATAAGCCGGAAGTCATGAAAGCACTGGCAAGACACACACGAGAAGGACGTTATCCTGTAAATTTGTGGTCATAGCACATAATCACACGAGAGGTCATGAAAGCACTGTCAAGACACGCGCGAGAAGGTCGTTATCCTGCAAATTTGCGGCCATAGCACATAATCACGAGGAGGCATATGCATTACAAAGATGAATTGGCAGAAGTATTAGCCAGAGAAACGGGGATGGAGAAAAACATTTTCTCTGACTTATTAGAGATTCCGCCACAAGCGGATATGGGCGATCTAGCCCTCCCTTGTTTCCGTTTGGCCAAAGAACTGAAAAAAGCCCCAAACCAGATCGCTGTCGAGCTTAAGGGAAAAATTGCAGGCAAATTGACCTGGCTGCGAAGAGCAGAGGTCGTGGGCGGATATCTAAACATTTATGTCGAACCCGCTCAATATGCTGAAACTATTTTGCAGAAGAGTTTTGCCCAGGGTGCAACGCCGGGATTTGGTACTGAGGGGCTGGAGAAGACTGTTCTGGTCGAATACTCTTCGCCAAACATCGCCAAACCCTTTCATGTCGGCCATGCTTTCTCAACTCTGGTCGGGGAAGCGATTGCCAATCTGTATGAATACCGCGGTTATTGTGTTAAGAGGCTTAATCATTTGGGCGATTACGGCACACAGTTCGGCAAACTTATCGCTGCCTGGAGACATTGGGGCAGTGAAGAGGCCTTGGCTGATGACCCCATAACAGAGCTAAACCGCGTCTATGTGAAGTTTTATCGAGAACTGGAAGACAAGCCGGAACTGGAGGACGAAGGCAGACTTTACTTCAAGCGTCTGGAAGAGAAAGCACCGGAAGAATATGAGCTTTGGAAGCTGTTCCGTGACCTCAGTCTTAAAGCCTTCGACAAAATTTATAATCGCCTGAATATCAAATTTGACAGCATGCTGGGAGAGAGCTTTTATTCTGACAAGATTCCGGCAGTAGTAGACAGATTGCGTGAGAAGGGCTTATTAGTAGAAAGCGAAGGCGCTCAGGTCGTCAATCTGGATGATTATGGCCTCAATCCTTGTCTGATCCTAAAATCAGACGGCGCAACGATTTACGCCTCCCGTGATATTGCCGCAGTCTACTATCGTGATGAGACATGGGATTTTTATCGCAATATTTATGTAGTGGGCGCTCCGCAGAAGAATCACTTCCAGCAAGTATTTGCAGTCTTGAAGGAAGCAGACTTTCCAAAAGCAGACCAATGCATACATGTGGCTTTCGGCACAGTGAGATTTGCTGACGGAATTTTCTCGACCAGACAGGGCAATGTAATTTTGCTGAATGATCTGCTGGCAGAAAGCGTCGCCAAAACCAAAGCTATTATTCAGAACAATAACCCAGAGATGCCGGAGGCAGAAGTTGAAAAAATCGCTGAGAGTGTCGGGGTAGGGGCAGTTCGTTACACCTTCCTGCGCAATGGCAGAGAAAGGGATATCGTCTTTTCATGGGACGACATGTTAGATTTCGAAGGTGATTCAGCTCCATACCTCCAATACACATATGCGCGCTGCTCCAGCATAATGCGTTTGGCTGCAGCAAACGGAGTCTGGCCACTTGATCCGACAAAAATCAACCATGAGCATCTTGCAGGTGAAGAAGAGCAGTCTATCATCAAGTTAATGGATGCATTTGAAGACTCCGTTCTTGAAGCTCTAGACACCCATGAGCCATCAATAATGTTGCGCAATATCAGTCAATTGGCGCGAGCATTTAACCGCTTTTATAACAGTCGTTCCATCTTGCATGCTGAGGATAAAGAGGTCATGAAAGCACGTCTGATTTTAACAGAGTCCACTCGGACTTATCTGAAGGCGGGGTTAAAAATCGCAGGCATAGACGCCCTAGAGCGAATGTAGTGATGGATTTTTCTGATCTCAAATACAAAGCACCTGATCCTGAGGTTGTTGCAGATGAATTGCGAAAGGCTCGTCTGCGTATGCGCATGTCTTTATCAGAAGAAGGGATCATAAAAAGTCTTCAGGATCTGGATACTCTTTTACGCAATCTGGAAGAGATGTATCTGATCTGTCAGACATACTATAGTAAAGATACGAGCGATCCTTACTGGCAACATCAATATGACAGTTTTCACTCCTGGGCTCCAAAGCTAAAAATCAGCTTACAGGAAACCCTGGCAGTTCTGGTCGATCATCGCAATGAAGATATAATCGCTGCCAAAACAGGTTCCAGGGTCTTCTCTCAGGCTGCTTCGTTATTAGCCACATATTGCTCAGACATAAAAAATGAATTACAAGAGCTGTCTCAATGCCGATTGCGTTATCGCCGATTGATAAGTGAATTGGGACTGATCCCGCAAGGTTTTTTTCAGCCAAACTACCAGTTAAAGAAGTCACTTACTCATTCTGATCACGACAGACGCTGTATCTCATACAAGAGGTGGGTCTTGGCCTTCAACAATATGCGTAATGAGCTGTTAGAACTGTATTTGCGTATATTGTCTTTATTGCGGACGATATCAGAAAAGATGGGCTACAGTCGTATAAAAGATTATCTGGAAAGAGAACCCGGTTGTGACTGCCCCGAAGCAGCGGAGCGGGAAAATAGTCTGGCCCATTATATCAGACGCTATTTCCTGCCTATTCAATACGAATTGAGGAGACAACAGACTTTACGATTAGGATGTGAATATTTGTCACCCTGGGATCAGTGGATGCCTACAGAAGCAGGCAACCCACCGCCCAAGCCTGAAGAGAACAATATCGACACCCTCAAAGTCTGCCTTGAATCTTTATTTGATGACGAGGCCGGCTTTTTGCTTGATGCTTTGGCTCTTTCCGGTCCAGCTGTTGGAGCGAATATATATGAAGCGATGGAAAGGGTCAGTTTTCATCTGCCTGCTTCTGATCTCCCATACACGGCGTATAATTTCACTCCGGAAGGTTTCCATATATTTGACATCTTTAACGAGATTGGGG
The DNA here is from genome assembly GCA_012838475.1 of Clostridiaceae bacterium. Classification (GTDB taxonomy): domain Bacteria; phylum Bacillota; class Clostridia; order Saccharofermentanales; family DTU023; genus UBA1046. Next base: position 289 of record DUPE01000042.1, on the reverse strand, counting down.
GCTTATGTGCGGACACTGCCGCTTTCCGCAATCGTTCCAATTTGTTCTCCTGGTCTCCGGACCGCGATATACGTGAAGTCTGCGCTGTATCTGTTGAGACTCTCAGTGCAGCCAATTGTCATGTCTTTTTCGGAGACAATGCTGAAGCTGCTTTTGATGTCCGCCTGACGGAATGTCTGCAAAATATGATGGAGGCTGCTGCAATAACGCTGTTTGAGCAGGAAGCTATATCCCTTGCCGCTCCTGACGGGCGTAAGCTGGCAGAAATCTGGACCAGAGAGGAATTGCG
>DUPE01000028.1 GCA_012838475.1 Clostridiaceae bacterium | reverse complement strand
GACCCCTCGCAGACACAGGAGCCATCCTTGGTGGCTGGCACTGGCATGGGAAGCATGAGGAGACCGTGACCTTTAAACAAGGGGTAGAAGCGAAGATTGGGAAGGACAACCTCCTGACGTATTCTTTCGATTGGCTAGAGGCAAGCGATGCGGACTTTGACGAAGCGCTTGAGGTTGCCAAAGCGGCGGATGTGGTCATTCTTGCCTTAGGGGAGAAGGAGTACATGAGTGGGGAAGGGGCAAGCCGTGCCTTCATCACCCTCCCGGGTCGTCAAGAAGAGTTCGCGCTACGTGCCCTTGCGTTAGGCATCCCTACGGCTGTTGTGCTTTTCAGTGGTCGACCGCTTGAAATCAAGAGAGTGACGGACGTAGCCCCTGCCGTTTTACAAGCCTGGTTCCCAGGGACAGAAGGTGGGAACGCCCTTGCCGATGTGCTCTTTGGGGATAGGGGACCAGAAGGAAGGCTTACGATGAGTTTCCCTTACACGGTTGGACAAGTCCCCGTCTACTACAATGCGTACAACACCGGTCGTCCTTACCAGAAGAACAACCGCTATACCTCTCATTTCATGGACATCCCGAATGACCCACTCTTTCCCTTTGGTTATGGGTTGACCTATGGGAAGGTTCGTTACCATGGCTTCACGCTTGATAAAACGGAGATGACAAAGGATGAAACAATCACCGCCTCCGTCACGGTTAAGAACGAAGGGAGTTATGCGGCGGTTGAGACCGTTCAACTCTACCTATGCGATGTGGTCGGACGTGTCGTTCGTCCGAACAAGGAATTAAAAGGGTTTAAGAAGGTCCATCTAAAACCAGGGGAAGAGGCAACGGTCACCTTTGAGATTAGCGAACCAATGCTTCGCTATGTGAATGAGACCCATGCCTTTGCGAGTGACCCAGGGGAATTTATCGCAATGGTTGGTCCTAACGCACAAGAGGTTGAGAAGTTAACCTTCCACTTGATTGAAAGACAATAATCTTTAACTCATCATGAATCGGTACAAGGGGTATGCAACAAGCATATCCCTTGGTTTATGTTTGGACATTGGATAAGATAAAGGGGAAGAAACGATGGGGTTTCCCCATGGTTGAATGAGTAAAAATTGAGGTGAAAGAAATGAAAATTGATGTCTATTCAGATTTTGTTTGTCCGTTCTGTTATATCGGAAAACGCCTATTGGAACAAGCAATCGAAACGCTTGGGATGGAGGCAGACGTGACGTTTAAGTCGTATGAGTTAGACCCACTAGGAAAGAGTGATCCGAATGTCTCCGTTTATGAGGAACTCGCAAAGAAATACAACAAGACCGTCAAAGAAGCGAAGGAAATGAACGATGGGATTACCGCTCGCGCGAAGGAAGTTGGGCTAACCTATCGTCTCGACAATGCGAAAAAAACCAACACACTCGATGCCCATCGCCTGCACAAATTTGCGCAAACGAAAGGCCTTGGTGAGGAAATGGCAGAACGTCTTTTAAGTGCCTATTTTACGGAATCCGAATTTTTAGGCAGTAAGGAGACCCTCGTCCGTCTAGCAGGCGATGTCGGGCTAGATAAAGCGGAAGTTGAGGCCGTTTTAAACGACCAAGACGCCTTCCGTAAAGACGTGAAGGATGACCAACAGGATGCAAGGAACCTTGGGGTTCGTGGGGTCCCGTTCTTTGTGTTAAATGGCAAGTATGCGATCTCAGGGGCACAACCTTTAGAGGTGTTCGTAAGGGCCCTGAAACAAGCGAAT
>DUPE01000005.1 GCA_012838475.1 Clostridiaceae bacterium | reverse complement strand
TTTAAGGACTATGGTTATTGAATGTATGTTCATGGATATACATCACCTCGTCTGGTATCTTGCGACTGACTGAGTTTTTGTGTTTACGAATACAAAAAGCGAGCGAGCAACTATCGAGTACTCCGTGCTTTTGGCTGGAGATAATCACCATCTCATATAAAATTCAAGATTCGGATGCGTCTGAATCTGGTGCAAGCAGATGGTCAAAAGCGCTTTTCTTGTGGCGATGGCTTCGCCCAGGTGCCCAACTTCAACTGGAACCGCAACAACCGCAAGGCGAACTTCAACTCGTGGCAGTCTGACAACGTCAATGCGAACTTTGCGGCTCCGTCGCTCAGGGGCTGCTCGATAAAGACTTCAACCAACCTCCCAGCATGCGTCCGATTTCAGATAATTTAGAATCGAGCTGCTGGTAGGTTGGGTTGGAGATGCACCCACAGTCCTTGCAGAGGCTGAGGAGTAATCGTAGAACGTCCAAACTCGCAGACGCTTTATGTAGAGAGATAGCTTTTTGTTTAGGATTGTTTGAGCTAGCAGCTTGTAGACATTGCTTGAGGATATCGAGTAACTCGGTTTGGCACGAAGCGCCTAAGCTATATCGTTCAGACTTTGGAAATCGAATTAATTCATCATGAAAGGAACTATAAAATTGGTACAAACTAACGATGATCGGAACATTCTGAAACTGCCCAGGCAACTTGAGCTGAACTTTGCTTTTAGCGGAAAAGCTGTCGGGGGGGGGTCGGATTAGCAGAAACGCGGTTCATTCCTTCGATTTTACTACAATTTGTTCCGAAGTAGCATTGCGAGCGGCTTGGAAAAAGTTTTCGGCTGGTAAGAAGTCGCGCTCTGATGTAGCGGAATATCAGAAACACCTGAGGAGGAATACGCAGAATCTGCAGGGAGATCTTGTGAGTAGCCGTTATGAGCACGGAGTGTATCAACCATTTACAATCTGTGATCCAAAACAACGCCAAATTCACAAAGCAACCGTGCGGGATAGATTGGTTCATCAAGCGATTGTGTCGGCAATTGAGCCACTGTTTGAGAAAAGATTCATTTACGATAGCTATTCGTGTCGGGTTGGGAAAGGTACTCATGCAGGCGTGGCGCGATTAGGCTTATTCCTGCGCCAAGCGAGCCATAATAACACCCAAAAAGTGTGGGTGTTGAAATGTGACGTGCGGCAATTCTTTGCGTCGATTGACCACGAAATTCTTATGAGGCAAGCTGAGGCGAGGATTGACGATGAACAAACACTGGAACTGCTACGAACTATTCTTTTAAGTCACAACGCTGAAACCGGAAAGGGAATTCCACTCGGTAACGTCACGAGTCAGTTATGTGCGAACATTTATTTACACGAGTTGGACTGGTTCATGAAACAAACAATAGGAGTTAAGTATTATCTTAGATACTGTGACGACTTCGTGGTGGTTTCAACGGATAAAGACTATCTAATATCGTTGATTGAGCCAATCGAGCGATTTTTAGCAGAGACTTTGAAGCTCGAGCTTCACCCGAGCAAAGTCTCGATTCGCTCGTGGGGTCAGGGTATCGATTTCTTAGGATATGTCCTGCGACCCAATGCGACGACACTTCGCACAAAGACGAAGCGACGAATGCTGTCCAAGGTGAACAGTAACAACCTCAGCTCGTATCTTGGTATGTGTTCGCACGCCAACCAGTATGAGCTATCCCAAGTTGTAAAACTTCTTGCGTGGAATAAACAAGAATATTAGTCGAGAAAAGCCTTTACAAAGGGTAGATGTAAGCTAAACTAAAGCGACTCGTTAGATCCGAAGGTCTTATTCTGTGTCTGGTTCGAGTCTAGTTCGGGGAGCCAAACCAAGCACTAACAGAGGTAGACCGGTTTCCTAGACCGGTCTTTTCTATTTTTTCAGTCTACCTCTTATCTGTTATTCGGTTCTAGTCCGGTTTCCCTAAATATGAATTATGTGTTGTGGTTGTTGGAACTGTTGTAAGTAGCTGATTCTTACGTATCAGCTCTGTTGTTTGGTTCCGAAACTGACCAGTCAGCCCTATAGCGACTGAGCAGGCGAAAAGCTGACCGAGTTCCATGACCGATGTACTATCTACAATCTGTTACAATATTATCGATGCGATGACCGAGAATAGGTGGTAGCTTGCAAAGCTACATACGGTAGGTTAATGTCTGCCTCGCATCTCCAAATTACTATGACAGTACAAGAATATATACAGACAAAGCTTGAAGAACTGAAACAGCCGACCGGATTAAAGAAGCCCGATAATACCGATGAGTTAGTAGAACGTATTTTTAAGGCTTTGATGTCCAAGAAGTTTCGTAAATACTCAGCGAATGAAGATCTGCAAAAGAATGTCAGAAATGCTATTAAGATTAATGTAGATAAAAACGAGCCAATCAATGTAACGTTTCTGCACGGCGCATATAAGCTATGGCGACTAGAAGAAGCTCCTGAAACTGACTGGGCAGAGCTTTTTTCACTTATGTACTATTCAAACTGGGTAAAGCCTGTTTGCGAGATATACGAGCCAGGTGTATGGTTTGATTTCTTTGTTGATGACTACATTATAAATCGCTTAGACAACATACCTATGTCTGATATTCAGACGTACTTATACAGCTACCAATCACTTATAGATTTTCTAAAGCCTTACCAACCTAGCAATCTTAATATGACTATTACGACAGTAGGCGGTCAGTTCCCATCGGAAGAAGCGTTTGATAAATCACTCCATGCAAACCTTGAAAAACAAACAGCGGTAACACCTGGCGGCTTACCAGAACTTACCGATGAGCAGCGAGCTATGGTAGAACTTAACACTAAACCTACAGACGAACAACTTAAAGATCCGAAGTGGAGAGAGAAGGTCTTTCATCTGCACAACGCTTACATGGCTACAAAGGCAGAGCCTGGCTATCACAAAGGACGTCCAGAGAAGATTATGGCATTTACCCAACCGCTCCCATCGGGTACCACTATCTCGGTTGGTACCACCAAAGACTCAATTATGAAATTCTGGATTGGTGTAGGAGCACTTAAGCCCAAGAATGATTCGTATAGACAAGTAATCCTCTCTCCCGCACAAATCGATAAATCGAGCTTCGCTGCTGAAGCTGTTCAGATTACTGGGCTAGCGGGAAGAAACTTCAAAGAAATACGAGTACTTAAATCGTAGTTTGATTTTACCTCAATCTAAGCTAAGATATGCTAGCCTTACCACTGTTAGGTAAGTACCATTGTGTCAAAAGTTCGAATCCAGTCCCCGGAGAAAATTGATTGTACTTATATATCTCAAGCGATTTCTGGGGTATTTTGTTATTATATAAAAATGAATAGTGACTCACCTTTTGATGTTACGGAAACAAGGGTCGCGTATGAAAATCCTTGGATTAAAGTGCGGGAAGATAAAATCGTTAGAAAGAATGGTAAGACTGGAATATATGGCTATCTAGAAGTAGGTGAGTCTGTAGTTGTTGTAGCGGTGGATAATGAGGGTAAGGTATGTCTCGTGGAGTCATACCGACATCCTTTTAGCGAATGGTACTGGGAACTTCCCGGAGGTGGGGGCGATGGAGAAAATATCTTACTTGCCTCAAAGCGGGAGCTGGAGGAAGAAACCGGAGTAATAGCACAAGAATGGGAGGTGCTGGGCAAGGCAAGGGTTTGCAACGGTCTTTCTACTGAGTGGCAAGTAAATGTCTTGGCAAGGAATGTGAGCTATGGAGACTTTACGCAGCAAGAAGATGAAACGCGTGCAAGGAAATTCGTGTCGATTGATGAGCTCGACGAAATGATCCAAAACGGTGAATTTGAAGATAATCAAAGCATCACTGCTCTTTACATGTATAAGTTGTGGCTAGAGAAGCAAGTATCTTTGTAGCTGCACAAATTGTCCACTAGCGGGAGCCAAGCATAAGCACTATGATGAAAGTCATGGTGTTTTTGTTTGTCTATTGACAAATCATATAAGTTATGCTAATAATTAATATAGTATTTAACCAAAAACAAAAAAATGTCCGAATCATTAATACCAACAAATATAGAAAGAACCAAACGGCAATTAAACAATGTTGAGGTTCAAGCGCGCCTAGGTAACGTTGCATCTAAGCTGCTGCTACTTGCCAACAACCTATACGTACCCAATATGCTAGAAGATGGTAGAATTGACGTCAAAGACGGCGGTATACCTATCGTTTCGCTCAACGCAGGCGAAGATTTGCAATTATCTGGCGATGCTCTAGGCTTTTCTGAAGAACAGCGAAAGGCGATGTGGTCCAAGGGCATTGGTTTAGGTGAACAAGATAGAATGGAAAACACCTTGACCGATAGGGTGTTTACGGTTCCTGATTTTATGCACGGAGCTGTTGTTTCGCGAAGGGGAACTTACTCTACAAAAGCAGGAGAAGTTACCGTTTCAGGTAGGCCGGTTGTCGTATTGAATGGTTCAAAGCCCGCCATACTAGCTGCAAATACAACGCTTGCACACGAATTGGTGCATGTGTCTCAAGACCAAAACAAGCCGTTTAAGCGTAAATCTGGTTATCCAATGGTTCAGCGTGAAGCTGAAGCATATAGTATCGAGGGGCATGTTCAGGCTGGCTTACAAAAAGACAAGCCAAGGGCTACGAAAGCAAATCGTGTAATGCGCGCTTACGAAGACTTCCGCAAAAGTGGGCGGACTTTGAAAGAAGAAGCCGAGCAATTGGATTTTGAACGTCAACTGCGAAAAGAAGGTATCGGTATTCTTGGTAAGAATGTGCAATTACCTGGCGAAGCTCACAGTCATTAGTTCGCTAGACGACAGAGTTCTTGTTTGATTACAGTTATAACGTCCTCTATCGTAGTGAGCCAAAGTACTTATGCTTAAAATACCCCAGTTATTTTTGGGGTATTTTGCTATGATGAACATATGCAAATATTTATGCTTGAATCGAAACATTGGTCCGACCTCGATGAATCAGTGATTGCGCGGGATGAAATCAAACAATTGCTAAATGACGCTGGAAATGAGGCCGCGGCGACGCTGGGCTATGAACCGGCCAATATCAACATTGTTTTCAAACCGAATCTTCCATATGTCCGCGAGTCTATGGGCGTTGGCGGTTCAGCCTTCGATGACGAGATGCTCGATATGACGTTTGATCCGAAGTTACCGTATGGAGTCGATAAATTCAAAGAATATTTACGTGATAGTGTTTTTCATGAAATCAACCATGTCGTCCACTATGCCTTTCAACCGAAAGTAGAAGATATCATGTTTTGGGTTGTTGCCGAGGGATTGGCTGTTGTGTTTGCACGAGAGATAGCTGGCGCTAACCAGCCATGGAATGACTATGAAGATGACGAAACTATGGCTGGGTGGCTCGATGAGTTACGGAGTGCGGTCGATCCCGACAGCGAGAAATGGTACGTCGATCATCCAGATGGTAGAAAGAACATCGCCTACAAGACCGGAGCGTGGATTGTTGATAAGGCAAGTGAGCGCACCGGCAAATCAATCGTGGAACTAACGAAGATGAGCTACAAGGATATTACTTCGCTCGCAAACGTATAACCGTAATTGCGAAATTCGTCCATTAGCGGGAGCCATAGAAAAAGCCTTAGGTATTTATATCTAGGGCTTTTTCTATTGTGTTTGGGTTTGCTGGTTTGAACCAGCGACCACGCCAGCTTGTCTGGCGTAAGGTCGTGGTGCGATAACAAGGAGCAGGGCAAAAGAACTACCTCTTAGTTCTTTTGAGCGCGACAATGGTATATCTTGATAGTCCAGCCGCCGATCATATTGTAAAAGGTGGAACCATCCTCTCTCGCGTGTACGGTTTTATACACCCCGTTCGGCACGAGAAGTTCTTAGTGCTATATTAAAAGTAATGGGAAAAATCAATGTACTCATTGCCAACGCGACTCACCAATTCTCCATGGAGGACAGGGTTATTATTAGCGAAGCGGTAAAAGATGCGGAAATATTTATTAACGAAAGCTTCGAGTTTGATTATGACGTTGATGTGGTTGTTACGGCACCATCATTCTTAATGAAAACGATTCCTGAAGATGGAATTAGCGGAAGAACATACAACTCTCGCCTTATTGTACTGGTAATAAATAAGGAAGAAAAAATCCTTACAGCAAATGCTATATTTGAGATTATCTGTCATGAAATGTCACATTCGCTACGCTGGGAAAAGTTGCCAGAATATTCCGACAATTTGTTCAAAGGGATGATACTTGAAGGGCTGGCAATTGTATTGGAGCAAAAGGCAATTGAAGCGCGCGGGGGTGAAAAGCAGTTCTTTTTAGAACGTATGCTCGAAACGACAGAAGACGAGTACAAGAAGATGGTTAATGAATTGGAATCGTCTTTTTCTAAAACTAGCTACGACTACGAAGGTATATTCTATACCGGAAATGAAACACTCCCCCGGTGGGCCGGCTATCGCCTCGGATACTATTTCGTACAACAATATTTGAAAAAAACTAATCGGTCTATCGAACAAGCCACACTGGACAGTTATACAAAATTCACTTTTAAATAGTTAAGAAATTAAAAGACCCCCATCGTCATATGCCAAACGATGGGGGCCGGTTCTGTAGCTGGATGGCTACAGGGATGTGGAGAACTACTTGCCGCCGCCGCCACCGCCACCGCCGCCGCAGCCGCCGCCGGTGTCGCAGTTGCCCGACGCGTTGACGCTGCGTCGTGACGAGGGCGTCACCGTGACCGTGATGGTCGAGAGGATCCTCTTCATGGCACTCACCTCCCTTCTAAATGGAGTGGAAGTTGACCCGCGCATTTGCATATGGGCGCGGATCAACTGTTAAAGTCTTACTCACAATAATTACTGTAAGTAAGAACTCCAGGGGTTCAGCCGGGAGTTTGGCTCGAGCCGCAACTTGCGCAGCCCGAGCAGCTGTCGCTGCAGCCGCCGCAGCCACCACCACAGTCGCTTCCGCCGTGACAGTCACCTGCGGCAAGGGAACTAATGCTAACCGTCTTAAGGCCCTTTTTGCCGCTCCCGGCAACAGTGATAGTTTTTTTGGAGCTTGGAAATGCAGGTCGAGTTAGAGGATTGAATCCGTCGATATTAAATGCTGCATCAAGAAGCGCGCTAACCTCTTCTTCTGTCGCCCCTTTTGCCATAATTCCATTTAAGAGCATTCCCATTAAAAAAGTTCTTTTCTTAGTTTCTTCTTCCGCAAGTGCCGACGAGAAGGCCTCGTATAGTACAGAATAATCACAACTTCGACCCAGGTTCGTATTAAAAAGGGCTTCGTGCAGTTAAGGGGTTAATTTTTCGGAGGCTGGCGAGAACATTTTAACGAACTCCAATTGCCTTTTTTGCTGCGTAAAGAGTGGCTTGGGCTTTTGTGCGAATTTCATTGGAGCTCTTGTCTAGAATTGTGTCAATTTGACTTTTATCTGCCATAAGTTTTGCATAGGTTTCCGAAGCACTACCGAATCGTTCGATGAGTTGTTCGACAAGTTGATCCTTGGCATCCTTCCAGCCGATCGTACCCTCTGTAAAGTCGGCTACAAGGCGCTCGGTACTTTCGGGTGATGCAACGGCTGCAAATATTTTATATAAAACGGTCAATCGAAAGGTCTCTGGTGTATGGGTAAGTGAGTCGGTGACGATTTTTCTAACAGATTGCTCCCATTCGGCTCGCGTAGCAAATAAAGGAATTGTATTACCATAACTTTTACTCATTTTTCGGCCATCGATTCCGGGAAGTTCTTCAATTCCTTCTTCAAGAACATATTGTGGGAGGACAAGTGCATCGGTCTTATATTTTTTATTGAAGCGTTGAGCGATATCGCGAGCAATTTCGACGTGCTGTACTTGATCATTACCAACAGGAACAGTGTCAGATTGAAAAATGAGAATATCACTCGCCATCAACAGAGGGTACGTATAAAGCCCCATGTTAATGTTGCTATCTACAGATTTGTTTGCTTCTTTGTTACGGTCAGACTGTGCCTTATAGGCGTGCATTTTGTTCATCCAGCCTTTTGGCGTAACAGTATTTAGAATGGTTTCAAGCTCAAAAATCTCTGAGATATCAGACTGTCGATAAAAGTGAATTTTTGTTGGGTCTAGGCCGGCAGCAAGCCAGGTAGCTGCGACGTTGTACGTAAGGTCGCGAAGTGATCGTGGGTCATCAACCGAATTGAGTGCGTGGTAGTCTGCAATAAAGAAGTAGGCATGCTCAAAATCGATTGCACGTCGCAGTGCAGGTGAGATTGCTCCAAGAAAATTTCCAATATGAGGTACACCAGTTGGTTTAATGCCCGTAAGAACAGTAGTATTGGCACTTGCCATAATAGGTCTATTATAATATGATTTCATAAGTATGCAAGAGCATAACGCCGAATATCAAACGTTTGTTACCTTTCGTCATTACACTAGCACCCCGTCTGGAAGTAGCTCAAAGCAAAAGAGGCGACCGTGAGTTATCAGGATGGGAAGTTTCGAGAATAAAACATCATTACGATAGGGGCATTGCGTCGCCCAAATTCGGACACATTATCGATAACTCCGACCTTACGCTTGATGAGACGGTCAATTCTATTCTTCGTATCATTAAAAATACGAACCTAGACAACTAAGTAATCTTGTTTAATTGCAGTTATAACTTCCTCTATCGTGGTGAGCCAAAGTACTTATGTTTTAAATACCCCTGTCAATAAGGGGTATTTTTGCTAAAATGTGTTCATGAACAATATTCTGTTGTTATCAAGCGGCCTGGCTTACCTTAAGCAATTTGTTGGTCGTGAAGCGAAATCTGTAGAGATGGTTTTTGTACCTACCGCTGGTAATCCAGATAAAGATGTATGGTGGATTGATAAAGATAGGGATGTGCTATCGAAAATGGGGTTTTCCTTTAAAGAACTGGACATTGCTAACAAGAAAGCGCAAGAACTACAAGGTGCGCTAGACGGTGTTGACGTTGTGTATATCGCCGGGGGATATACTTACTATCTTCTTGAGCAAATGCGGATATCTGGATTTGATAAAATGTTACAAGAATTTATTGAGCAGGGTGGAATGTATGCTGGTGCCAGTGCAGGCGCGTTAGTTGCTGGCCCTGATATTGAACCTTGCGCGGCAATGGATGACCCGAAATACGGTCCAGGCTTAAAATCATCAGCTGGGCTGAACCTCGTGAAGATTGTGCCAATGCCACATTATGATATGTCAGAGCGGAAAGGCATAATCGATTCTATCGTAGATAAATACGAAAGCCAATATGTTGTTGTGCCGATGACTGATGATGAGGCAATTATCTCTGACGGTAAGAACTGGGCGAAGGTAGAATCAAAGCGCAGTGACGTTGAGTACAACTGGTTTAATAAGGTTAAATAAATCATCGTTGTTTCGAAGCTCGTCCACTAGCGGGAGCCAAGGCATAATAGATAAAGTCAGAACTGTTAATTCGGTTCTGATTTTTTATATCCCAGGCTAGAGTTGAAACCCATCTATTTGATATGATGAATAAAGTATGAGAACTAAAATTATTGCAGCATTTCCGGGAACTGGTAAATCTTACTTTGTAGCAAGGTTTGGTCAGATGGCTAGGGCAATTGATCTTGATACGAATGACTATACTCAAGGCTATGACGAAAACGGCAAGGTTATCAATCAAGAGTTTCCTGACAACTACCTTAGTTCGATTAAAGGAGTAATAGGGCAAACTAACATCTTATTTATCGGTTGCCAACCTGAAGTCTTGAATCTGCTACGAAAGGAAGGCATTCAGGCTACTCTTATATACCCTGAAAGACAATTAAAAGAAGAGTATGCGAGTCGCTTCAACAAAAGGGGTAGTTCACAAGCATTTAATAGTCGTATATATAGTAACTGGGATCAATTTTTGGACTATCTTGAAGCGCAAGACAATGAAAGATTTGTTCTTGGAAAAGGCCAACATATAAGCGATGTCATTACAGCAAGCTAACTGACTCCTCCTTAATTAGAGTTATAACTTCCTCTATAGTGGTGAGCCAAAATAAAATGAGCACCCAACGGGTGGTCCTTTTATTTTGATTCTCGCGATTGGTCTGGATTCAGCGACTGCGCCAGCTAATCTGGCGCAGGGTCGCGGTTCGATAGCGAGGAGCCGCGCAGGAAAGTTTACTTTTCGGCGGGCGACGAAGATATAC
>DUPE01000106.1 GCA_012838475.1 Clostridiaceae bacterium | reverse complement strand
GCCGGTTTTGGAGCTGATCTGGGGGCGGAAAAATTCCTTGATATCAAATGCCGCGTCGCTGGACTTGAACCTGATGCTGTAGTTCTCGTAGGTACAGTTAGGGCTCTGAAGATGCATGGTGGAGTCAAGAAAGATGATTTCAAAGAAGAGAATCTTGAAGCTCTGGAAGAAGGGATTAAGAACCTGCTCCAGCATGTGGATAATATACAAAGTGTTTTTGGTTTGCCCGTGGCTGTTGCCATAAATCGTTTTACTGCTGATACAGACCGGGAAATCTCGCTGGTACACGAAAAGTGTTCTGAATTTGGCGTCAATGTCGCACTAACTGATGTATGGGGGCAAGGCGGAACCGGTGGAACTCAGCTGGCGGAGGAGATTATTAAACTTTGTGAGAGAAAATCAGATTTTACCTTTGCTTACGATTTGGACAGCTCCATTGAAGAGAAATTAGATGCCATAGCCCGGCGTATTTACAGGGCTGATGGAGTTAATTTGACACCAAATGCCCACAAGCAGTTGGCGCAGCTAAATGATCTGGGATTTGATCATTTGCCAATCTGTATGGCGAAGACGCAATACTCGTTTTCGGATAATCCTGCCTTGCTTGGGGCACCGAAAGGTTTCACAATAACCGTGAGAAATCTTAAAATCTCAGCAGGAGCCGGATTTATTGTCGCACTGACCGGAGAAGTTATGACCATGCCGGGACTTCCTAAAGTACCATCTGCAGAAAGTATAGATGTAACAGATGATGGAGTGATTACCGGTTTGTTTTAGGTAGAATTCTCCTAGCTAACAGAGTAAGGAAAAGTACGGTATAATGCTAAGATGCAATTAAGCATTCATAGATACCAAGGAAAGGATATGCTGTCGAGCTGAAGGGTAATAATGAATAGAATTAAGAAAAACATGGAGGACTTGGGACAGTTCCTTGATCGAACAGCCGGAGTTATCAACGATGAAGGCATAATTATCGCTTGTACTAATACGGAAATGCTTGATGTCGAGGACACAAATATCAGCACCATTTTTAGTTCCGATGAGCCTATAATCAAGACTGACAATAAGTCTTACAAACTACTGGAAATAAACGGGTATGGACCTTTGGTAGTTTATGTGGAAGGCATTGATAAGACTTCTGTGACCTATTTGGAACTGATTAGCTGCTGCCTGACGGCAAGCCTTAAAGAGGCAAATGACTTACAGCTGAAAGAGACTTTTCTCAAAAATGTTTTGCTGGAAAATGAGCTGCCGGGAGATATTTCCCTTAAGTCCAGAGAGTTTGATATATCCTACTCTACTCCCAGACTGGTATTGGTGCTGAAAAATCAGGCCAGCGACAGTCTGCGATTAACAGCTTCCTTAAACAGAATCTTTGCCGACAGCAAAAATGAATATATCCTGCCGCTGGATGAGAATACTCTGGTGATTCTTCTCGATGCTTCGGAAAGCAGTGATCTCGCTACTTATGAAGAAGCTGCGAAGAAGATTTTGACCAGACTTCTTACGGATGATCTGATAAGTGCCAGGATAGGCATAGGCTTGATTGTTGACACTTTGAAAGACACTGCCAAATCCTATCGAGAGGCGTCACTGGCCTTGACTGTAGGCAATATTTTTGAACCGTCTTCATACCTAATGCGCTATGACAGACTGGGTCTTGGCCGCCTTATTTATCAATTACCGCCTACATTGTGTCAGATGTTTCTGCAAGAGGTATTTAAACCGGGAGCTTATGAAGCACTGGATAGAGAAACTTTGACAACTATCTATAAATTCTTTGAGAATAACCTCAACGGAAGTGAGACTTCCCGTCAGTTGTTCGTGCATCGCAACACTCTAGTTTACAGGCTGGATAAAGTTCAAAAGATCACCGGTCTTGATCTGCGTAACTTTGATGATGCTGTCCTCTTTAAGTTAGCGTCGATGGTACGAAGGTATTTGGAGCGCAGAGATAATCTAAAACTTAATGAACCGGATCATTGGTGGTAGACCTCGAACATGAAGAACGGGAAAATCATTGAATTGGTTGACGCCGTTAAAGTCTATAAAAACGGTGTTACAGCACTTGACCATGTTAGTTTTTCGGTTGAGCCCGGCGAGTTTGTTTTTGTAGTGGGCGAGAGCGGAGCAGGCAAGTCAACGCTAATAAAACTCTTAACTTGTGAAGAGAGGGTAAACTCCGGTGTAGTATTCCTGGACGGATACGATCTTGCTAAACTACCGCGCAGACTGGTTCCTTTTTTAAGACGAAGAGTTGGTATGATCTTCCAGGATTTTCGCCTGATTGAAGGCAAAACAGTATTCGAAAATGTAGCCTTTGCTATGGAGATCATCGGCACCCAACCGGAGAAGATCAAGAGAAGAGTCCCTCTGGTTTTGTCACAAGTAGGTCTTCGCACGAAAATGAATATGTATACCGATGAGCTTTCCGGGGGAGAGGCGCAAAGACTTGGAATAGCACGTGCCATTGTGAATAATCCCAGCCTGATTCTGGCTGATGAGCCCACAGGAAATCTTGATCCGTCAAACGGCGAAGCAATTATGGCTTTGTTGGAGTGTGTCAACCAAGAGGGGACAACAGTAATCGCTTGCACTCACGACAAAAGCTTGGTTGACCGTATGACGAAGAGAGTAGTTGAATTTTCAAATGGCAAATTGATACGAGATGCTTGTCACTCCACTTATTCTGAGACGTTTTCCTGCTCAGATGACCCCGGACGATACTCAGTGAAGCCTGGGGAAATCCCGGACGAGTTTGATGATCGGGAGCAGTCTGCAGGAAATATCGCACAAAATGTACAAATCAGAATTCCACAAGTTAAAGAAATTGAGAAATATATGCTTGATTCTCATAAGCACAGAACAAACAGGCGTCTGGGGCGACAAAAGTATTATGATGAGACTTGTCAGCAGGATAGTGGTGAAGAATATTAGTAAACGGGCAGGTTTAGCCTGTCGAAGTGAGAAACGTTGCTTAGAAAACAATGAGTTGTAAGTACAACATTAAGTGATGATGATAATATATGAAAAACCGTCAATGCAATGATGAAAATATTCTGATAAGGCAGTCAATTCAGACGCTTGCGAGGCTTCTTTCATGAAAAGGTATGAGATTCGATACGCCGTCAAGCAAGGTTTTGTCAATCTTTTACGACATCCCTTGCTCTTATTTTCTTCTGTAACTACTCTGACAATAATGCTCTTTTTACTAAGTACTTTTGTCTCTTTTTCCTTGAATGCCAGTCATCTGGCAGAGATATTGGGTCAACAGCCGCCGATCGAAATTATGATGGAGCCTGGCATTGATCAAGAGATAATCGATGATCTGGCAATTGATTTAAATGCAAATCCGCTGGTGATTGAGATTAACTCTTACTCGGCGAAGGAGAATTTTAACGACTTCAAAGAAAGCATCGACAAGGACGAGATATTCAATGAAGAGAACTATATTGCAAATTTTCCCGCTACCTTTAATGTTCGGCTTGATGATCCTGTCCAGGCCGAGGCATTTCGAGAGGATATTATGCAAAAGGATGGTGTCTTCTCGGTGCATCTTGAACACGAGTTGATGAGTTTTCTGGAGAAGGCTCAAACTACTCT
Source organism: Clostridiaceae bacterium (assembly GCA_012838475.1). Taxonomy (GTDB): domain Bacteria; phylum Bacillota; class Clostridia; order Saccharofermentanales; family DTU023; genus UBA1046. The sequence goes on along the minus strand of DUPE01000106.1, from coordinate 25,901 downwards.
ATACACAGTGGGAATAGCGGTATTTGTTATTCTAGCCGTCGTTTCATCGCTTGTAGTAGCAAACATGACAAGAGTCGCTGCCCTTTCCAGATCTAACGAAATCAATATTATGAAGTATATCGGAGCTACAGATCGTTACGTCAGAATACCCTTTATGATTGAAGGCGCTATAGCCGGGATAATGGGAGCTTTATTTGGTACTCTAATTTCCGGGTTTCTATACAGTTATATATTCAGAGTTGTCGACCAGTCGACTTCTACCGGAGCTCTGGCAACACAGCTTAAGCTGCTGCCGACTTCACAGATAGTCGGTATAATGCTTGTATTGAACATTGTCACAGGGGTGGTGCTCTGCGTTATTGCCAGTTCTTTTTCGCTGAAAAGACATGTGAAAGTTTGAGGTCATTTTTTAAAGATGATTAGTAAAAATAGATCAATTTCAACGATTTTGCTGGGGATGGTCTGTCTGGGACTATGTTTGGTGCTGCTGGGTGGATATGCTACTCCCTTGCTTGCGTCTTCCGGCAAAACCTCTAAACAACTGAAAGAAGCCCAAGATAGGGCTGCAAGCATAAAGAAGGAAGTAAGCTTAGCTCAGGCGGAGTTAGATGAACTGCAAAGCGCGGCGAAAGAAAAATCTGATAAGTTGGCCTGGTTGGAAGAACGCACTCAGGAACAGCAGGAAGCCTACGAGGAGACTTTGACTAGAAAAAATAATGCCCTGCTGGTAATGGAGCATACCAGTAACGACTATGAAGCAGCCGTGCAAGAATTTGAGGATCAGAAACAAGCTTATGGGGAGCGTCTTGCATTAATGTATCAGCTTCCTAAGGAGTCAATATTTGAAGCATTATTATCATCAGGAGACCTGCAGTCTTACTTTTCCACCAACAGACTGATTCGTATTATCAGTGACACTGATGAGCTGATGTTGGCCAGGTTGCAAGAGGCTGAAGCCTATGCAGCAGAGATGAAGGTACAAGCTGAAGACAGCTACGAGGATATGCAAAGACTGGTTAAAGAAGCGGATGAACTCTTGGCCGAGATTAAAGCTGATAGAGATATATCAGCAGAGGAGCTGAAGGCAGCCTCGTCAAAGATTTCTGAGGCTGAGAAAGAGTCATTAGCCTGGGCAGAGGAAATGAAGAAGGCTGAGCAGGAGATCGCCTCCCTGCAGGAAAAATACAAGAAAGAACTGGCAGCTGAAGAGGCCTCTCGAAAAGCGGAAGAAGAAGCCAGGAAGAAAGCTGCGCAATTAGCTAAGGATAAATCTGAATCGAGCTCTCCTTCGGTCAGCAAGTCGGGATGGGTTTGGCCGGTTCCTTCCAGCAGTAGGATATCTTCCTATTATGGTTATAGATTAATTTTTGGCGCCAGACAATTTCATAGGGGTATCGATATTCCCGCCCCTTCGGGAAATAAGATAGTCTCAACCAAATCCGGAGTAGTGCTTAAGTGCTCCAGCAGTAAGAATGAAGGTAATTATGTGACTATTGATCATGGCAATGGTATTCTCAGCAAGTATAAGCATCTCAGCAGATACGGGTGCAGTTCCGGACAAAGAGTCAGCGCCGGTCAGGTTATTGGCTATATAGGCAATACCGGTCGCTCAACGGGTCCTCATCTACACTTTGAAATAATAATCAATGGCAAAAATGTTGATCCTCTTAAGTACTTGAGGCGTTAAGCAGAAAGCCATCAATTAACGTTAGCATTAAAGTCACAGGACGATATCTAGGAGAACTGAATATGAATCAAGAAACAGAGCCTAATCTCACACAACAGGGAAAAGGAAGGCCTCAGCAGCACTATCCCAATAACTACTATCCTCCGGGATATTATGGACCGCCTCCTCAGACTCCGGTTACGGAAACAAAATGCTTCTGGAAAATTGTATTGGCAGTGCTGCTTACTGCTGTAATTTCCATTACTCTTACATTAGGCGCATCTTATGTATTTTTCAGCACGCGCCAGATCCTCGCCAATGCCAGCCGGACTGAGCAGGGGGTAGGCATCGGCTTGCAAACTGAAGAAACAGAGTCGTCGGCAACTACTGAAGTTAAGGCTGGCGAGGAAACTGGGACTGAAGCGCCTCCATCTAATACTATTGACACTTCTGCAGGGCTGGTTTTTGAGCGCACGCCGGAGAATACGCAGGCGCTGGAAAAATTATCCCAGATCTGGGATTTGTTGAAAGACAATTTCTATGTAGAGTATTCCGACTCTGAGCTGATCAATATGATGAGCGAAGGTCTGGTTATGAATATGGGCAGCCGTTACACTTTCTATTTATCGCCGGAAGAACGTGAGCTGGACAGGGAGGGAATGTCAGGAGAGTACAGCGGTATTGGTGCAGTTGTACAGATGAATGATGACGGAACCTATGTTATTACCCGTCTCATTGATGATGCACCGGCAATAGGGGCCGGCTTACAGGCGGGAGATATCTTTATCGCTGTGGATGGCAGGGAAGCCAGAGATTTCAAAAGTGTGGAGTCTTTAGCCAGTGCTGTCCGGGGTGAAGAAGGATCTAAGGTAGAGATTGAGATATACCGCCCTTCATTAGACCGGAATATTACTTTCGAAGTCGAAAGAAAACAAATAACTACTGCTAATTTATCGCACAAAATGTTGGACGACAATGTCGGTTATATTTATGTGACTGAGTTCACCGGTCATGTAGCTGATAATTTTGAGCAGGCGTTAAAGGACCTGCTGGATCAAGGGATGACCGGATTGGTGATAGACCTCAGAGATAATGGTGGCGGCTTGGCAGATGAATGTATCCAGATGTTGGATTTGCTACTCGATACCGAAACAGTTTCTGTGATCAAGGGCAGAATCGGAGGCGAGCCAATACAGGAGGACTGGACCACCGAAGATGGCGTATTGGTGCCCCGCGACATGTCTGTCTCACTAGTTCTCAATCAGTATTCAGCCAGTGCCAGTGAGTTATTTGCAGGTGCGCTGCAAGATTTGGGCAGAGCTGAAGTTGTCGGAGTACAGTCATTTGGCAAGGGAGTAGGTACCCGCACTTGGGAGCTGACTGACGGTTCTGCAGTCCAGATTACGAATTTTGAATATTTCCTGCCCGCAGGCGAAAACATTGAAGACAAAGGTATTACCCCGGATCACGAAGTCGAGCTGCCGGAGGAAGTTGCTACCAAACAGATCAGTCAACTGACCGGTGAAGAAGATACACAACTGGCGAAGGCGATTGACCTGGTCACCGGTAATTGACTTAATCATAGGAGATTGACCCGGTGGCAGGCGATTGTCCCGGTCACCGGCAATTGACTAAATCACAGGCGGTTGTCCCGGTGGCAGAGGACTGACCTTGTCCATAGGAGATTGATAGATAGCGTAAAAATTTCTTTGTGATACAATGGCTAGGTGTGAAATCGCCTGTTCAAGGAGGGCGATTGCTCAGCTAGGAGAGCAAGCCGACCGGTTAGTGCCATGCTTCAGTTTCCAGCAGGTTTTGCCTAAGTGACTGCATAAAAATAGAATATGGGCGATTAGCTCAGTTGGGAGAGCGCTGCGTTCGCAACGCAGAGGTCGTGAGTTCGAATCTCATATCGTCCACCAGCAACCCCCCTGTAACTTGACAGTTACAGGGGGGTTTTGTATTTTTGTATTTTCTTGTTTTAAGCCTTCTTTGTGCAAAATTTTCTCCGGAACTTGCGCTACTGCTCCTCTATTCATCTTTACGTAATTTATAATCTCCGGTCATAGGCTCCGGGCGTGCCCATGCCGGCTGACTTTATGATTTTGGATTACTGTTTTTCGTCTCCCTCTGTTATTGACGATGGCATCATAGATTGAATGATATAGATGAGAGTATATTTATTCATTGTAACATCAGAAATACTACCCGGTAAGGGTAGTGCAAAAATAGCTGATGCACAATAACATTACAGTGTGAACTATTGTTTGTTCTACCGGCTTTGAGGTTTGAATGAGGAAGATCGGACTTATTACAACGAATAAAGTACTGGCTCAATGCCTTGCCGAGTCGATAATTAATTATCCCGATTTGGAGCTTGAGCCCTATTTGTTGCTGAATCCTAATCAAGTGGTTCTCGATGCCGATCTGGCAAAACTAGATATTGCTCTTTTGGATATTACCGATGCAAGTACAGATGAAGATGAAAAATACTGTACATTATGTCATGAGTTACGGCAAATAATACCCGAGTGCCGCTTGTTACTCCTTGTGTCGCAGGATAATATAAAGGGGAGCCAAATGGCTATAGATGCCGTAAAAAGCAAAATAGCCGATGATTTCGTTTTTTATGACACTTCTCTTGACTATCTTTTTGCCAGGCTGGCAGCCATTTGACTCAAATCAAGCATATATGTGAGGAGGAACATTTGCTTGAGAGAGGTATCGATTAGGCTTGTATTCCGAGTAGCATTGTGGACAATATTTGTAGTATTGCTCTTTGCTCTGATTTCCTGCAGCAAGAGCGGTTCTTATGGCGACCTTATCTATACTTATGATGAGATATCCTCGTATCCGGATGTAATTGCCAAGGTATTACCCGATCACACTTTAATCAAAGACCAAACTAACAGTTCCATATTCTCTTATTTGAACGAAGGTCATGAGGCAGAGACCTTTGATGTGTTGGCAGTTGGCGCACTGGAAAACAGCATTGCCGGGAATTGGTATCCCCAGTATCTGGCCACGGTTGTTATTGCGGTCGACCGCAATTTGACAAAGTCTGAGATTGGCGGCTGGATGGATCTGCTTGAAGTGCGAGACGCAGTCGCCATTTCTACCGACCAACCTGATCAGCAATTGTTGATGTCAGCTATCTCTTTTGGGTTGGAAGGAGAGAACTTCAGTCTGGACAGTGCTGCTAAGTTACTGCGAGCATTCCGGCAAGAAAAGCGCTTAGAGTTGAATACCTTCTCTGCACCTCTAATCATTTGTTTTGACTACCAGGCGACTGCATTGATAAGAAGTGGACGTCAACTGGAAATAATTGTGCCGGTAGAAGGAAGCTTAACATATGAGAAGGGTATCATTTCAAGTAGAGAGCTTAGTTTCAGGGGAGATGAGGAAAGTGCATTGCTGGAGGCCGGTTTTCGCCTGCGGGATGGAAGCTATGACGTCAGCTCTTATCCCGGTGCAGATTATGAGAATGCCTCTCAATTGGAAGATTACGGTAATCTGAGCAGAGTAAGTCAGGACGCTACCAGGATTTTCCGTCGCAACGTTATGCGAACACACTTGTACAGCTCGGCAGATACTCGTGAGCATCAGCTCTTTCCCTATATTTATATTGTTATAGTGGTGATCTGGCTGGCTTCCATTATCGGTCGTACTTTGCAAAAACGGGTGAAAGATATATTTCATTTAACTGCTGTTGTTTTATTGGGCTGGATAATTGTCCGACTGATAAAATATCAGCTTCCCGCGAGCGCTTTAAATCGCTATTTCTGGTATGTTTTCTACATCTTCCAGCTGTCCTTACCCATATTGCTGCTCTGGCTCGTCTGGAGGAGTGATAGGACGGATGATCAGCCTGCGTCAAATAGGATCCTGACAATATTAACTCTCTTTAACGGGGTGCTAATCGCCTTCGTCCTGACAAATGATCTACATAATCTGGTTTTCCAATTAGATCTGAGTAACCCCCGTTATTCAAATGATTATACTTACGGGCCCGTCTTTTATCTCATCACCATAACCTGGATTACTGAGTTGATTTCAGCATTTATTATGCTCCTGATCAAGAGCATTCAGTTACCTCGTAAGACTGCTCTGGTTTTCCCGTTAGCATTTTGCGTGATTCTGCTCATCTATGCTATAGGCTACATTACTCGTGTGCCAATTTTCTGGTTTAGTGACTATACTATGGTGGTCGGGCTACTGAGCCTCTTCTTTCTTGAGGCCAGTCTACAAACCGGCCTGGTACAAGGTAATAGCAAATATTCCAGTCTCTTCGCACATTCACCGCTCAAAATGCAGATAATTAATACTGAAGGACAGCTTATATTGACGTCTGCCAATGCCCCGAAATTTGATCCGGGATTACAACAGGCCGCTTTGGCAGCTTATCCTTCGGCAGTGAAAGATAGTAAGGATACGCTGGTTTTTTCTACTAAAATCACCGGAGGTTATGCGCAGTGGCAGGAGGATATCAGCAGTTTAAATTCCTTGCAGCAGGCAATAAGGGTGTCAGTCAGAAAACTTAAGTTGACCAACGATATCCTGGAGAGAAGAGAAGAGATCCACAGAGAACTGGACGAAGAAGACGCTAAGATCAAACTAATGTCTCAGCTGGAAGAAATCATAGCATCGGATCTTGTTCGCCTTTCTTCAATGATAGAAGAGCTAGATAATACGGCAGGAAAATCCAGTGAAAGCGGCCGCGTTGCCTTGCTGCTTTGTTTCATCAAAAGACGGAGCAATCTTTTTTTCAGGGGACAGGAAACAGAATCTTTATCTGTAGATGAGCTGAATATTTATATTGATGAACTGGCTGAAATTGCACAGTATGCAGGCGTAAATATGCTGGTCAGCAGTGATGTTAAAAAGATTGTCCCTGTGCGATCTGCTGTACTTCTCTACGAATTTGCCTATACGGTAATTGATTGGGCGGCAAGGGTTGAGAATTCACATGTTCTCTTGCACTTTCTTACAGAGAAAGAGCAGATCAAGTTGCGGATTCTCCCCTCTGAGGATCCTCGAACTTTTGAGCCGGGAGAAAAGCTGAGAACTGCAATTGCCTCCGCGGATGGAGAATTTGCCTGTAAGGATCTAGATGGCGCCGTCGGCATCAGCCTCTCTTTTCCGTGGGGAGGTGAACAAAATGGCTGAGTTTTTGAGCTGGTCCCATGCAGCACGGCAAATACTCACTTTCCTAATTGCGCTTAGCGTGCTAAGTCAAACTTTGCTCATTATTTTTAGTTTCCGCAGATATCCTCGTAATTATAAATACATGCTTGGAAGCACGCTGGAGGTTTTCGTACTCCTGGGCATACTCGTCTATTCTCTCATGCATGGGCAGGCACTTCACTCATACTTCAGCGGGATTATTGCACCCTTGGGATATGAAGTGTTGCGTTTAATTGCTTTTGTCCTGATTTCTATGACATCGTTTTTAGTCGTGATATTGACATGGCGGGTATGGCCTCTGACCATAGTGCTTCTTTTTCTTCCTTTGCTGCCATCTATGGAAAGAATACTGGATGCTGGTTTTGCCTATCTCATTTTTGCCTCGATCGTAATCTTGCTGACTCGCGGCATCTCTCTATCTCTCCTGAGAGCAAAAGAGATCGGCTGCAGCATTTCAGCATCATCGATTAAAAATACTGTAGATTCCTTGCACACCGGAGTTCTGTTTTGTGAGTCAGATGGTTTTATTTTGCTGATTAATGAGCAAATGCAGCGATTAATGAAAACTATTTCCGGCGGATTATACCGTAATGGAAAACAGTTTTATAATTATTTAGCGGCAAGTGAGGTTAAATCCGAATATCGGAGGGTGGAATTTGAGGGGCAAATAGTTTTCCTTCTGCCGGATAATACTGCCTGGATGTTTACCAACAGTGTACTTGAAATTAAGGGCAAGTATTATTCTCAGTTGGCGGCAACCGATATTACCCAACAATGGTTGCTGACAGAAAAATTGCAGAAACAAGAAAAAGAACTCACAATCAAGTCGGCGCAGCTAAGAGAGTCAATTGTCAATTTGCAGGTTCTCAATCGTGAGAGAGAAATGCAAAAAGCCAAAAGGCGTGCGCACGATGTATTGGGTCAGAGGCTGTCCTTGCTGCTGCGAAATATCCGCAGTGACGAGGCTCTGGATTATGATTTGTTTCTCTCTCTCTCCCAGGGTATCCTTGATGAATTAAGGATGGATAAAATCTCACTTTCTCCCGAAAAAGAACTGGATGGCCTGCAACGAACTTTTGCTACCATCGGAATAAAAATCTCCGTGCTAGGTGATTTGCCCTCAGATCATGAGAAAAGTCGCATTATCATTGATATTATAAGAGAGAGTGTCACGAATGCGGTGCGTCACGGTTTAGCATCTGAGATATCAGTAGTTATAGCTGATATCGATGATCGTTTGCATTTGAAGATTTCAAATAATGGGGATGTTCCTTCACAACCTATCATTGAGGGCGGGGGTTTAGCGGCTATAAGGAAAATGGTAGAGCCCTATGGTGGAGAGATCAATGTAGACGTAGAGCCGTCTTTTGCTTTGAGTGTCCATGTGCGGGAGTGAAATATGAGTTTTAAGGTGCTTATAGTTGATGATCATGAGTCTATGTGTGACTCACTAGGCTATGCTCTTGAGCAAGCCGGAGGATATGAAATAGCAGGGAACATCCCAACGGCAGCCCATGCGGATATTTATTGTGAACGGCTGCACCCTGATCTCGTCTTAATGGACGTCTGCACTGAAGGAGGAGCTTCCGGTCTGGACGCAACCAAAGCTTTAAGAATTAAATACCCGGACATGAAAATAATTGTCATGTCCGGCTTTGATGAAGTTACCTTTGCTCCCAGAGCTAAAGAAGCCGGCGCTCATGCTTTTGTTTTCAAGAGCAAAAGCCTAGATTACTTCACCGAGGTGATTCGAGGCGTGATGCAGGGAGAAAGCTATTTCCCCGCAAGTAAGATCATCCCCATGCCAACAGGCGAAGCGCCGCTGACTGAAAGAGAAATGGAAGTTTTACGCCTGATGTGCAAGCATATGACGAGCAAAGAGATAGCAGAAGAATTATTTATCAGTGAAAATACGGTAAAATACCATAAATCCAATATGCTGGCTAAGACGGGCTTCTCAAAAGCAGTGGAGTTGGCTTTTTATATGATAGCTAACGGCTGGATTAATCCCTGGTACTAAAGTCTTTATCTGAAAAATAAGGAGCATACTAAACTTTCCCGTATTGATGGCGGCAGTACCGCTTCGCCGTGATTTCTTTGGCAGGTCTTTCAGGCATACTAAACTTTCCCGTATTGATGGCGGCAGTGCCGGCACTGCTACTCTTTCTTAAGAAGAAACCGACGTAAAAACAAGACGGCCAGGTTTTACGACTGTATGTGCGGATACTGCCAATTTTCTTAATAACCACAGGAGCAAACTAAGTTGTCAGCATGTTTTTGATGCAAAACTATCCGCCATGGGTAGGGTATAGAAGAAGTAAGGATGTTAGTGTGAACCCAGATAATTGAGTTAATAATTACTGAAAGGAGTGATTGCATGATAAAAAGAAGAATTTTAGTAGTAACGTTGGTGCTCGTTTTGCTTTCAACATTGCTTCTGTCTGCCTGTGGCGGCGGGGGTGGCGACGCACTGAAGGGAGCATGGGAAGGAAAAAGAGACTCAATCGGCATTACCTTTACCTTTGACGGGAAAGGTGAATGTGATACGAAGGATGAATACGGAATCACAGACACCGGAACATACGAGATTACTGATGATAGCACCGTCAAGATAAAGATGTCATATTGGGAGCAGGAGATTGTCTATAACTACAAGATCGACGGAGACAAACTAGTTATGGAGTCAGATGAAGCTTATCGACCTGCATATGATTTGACAAAGAAATAATTCTGAACCGTAAGCGGGAAGGAGCTGTCAGGCACCTCCCGCTTGATTTTTGTCTGAACTTTTCCTGCACAAAATAACATTGAACCCGAACTGAGGATTTCAGGAAGCTTGGTGCGCCATGAACAAGTACAAAGTATTGTTGATTATGAGCCGAAAGATTGTCTCGGATTGTTTAATTGCTCAGGCGGATACTAGTTCAAGCTTTAAATTTCAAGCTGAACATGATTATGCTGCAGCGGTTCAGAGTGCGATTAAGTATGATCCGGCAATTGTGATTGTGGAAGTACCGGAGTCGGGCATCTACAGACTTACAGAGAGATGCCTCCAAATCGCAGATGAGATAAAAAAATATTTGCCGCGTGTGAAACGGTTGCTTTTATGTTCTGAAAGGGACGCTGAATCCAGTCGGGCAGCAATACGTGCAAAACAAGAAAAAAGAATTGATGATTTTCTTTTTTACGATGCTAGTGTGAAGTTTCTATTTTCCAAACTTGAAGCGCTGATTTAGCGGTTAAGGATATTTAATATTGAGGGAGAGAGTTAATGAGATTCAAGAGGAGATTATTATATAAACTGATAGCCGTCGTGATGGCGGCAGTTCTTCTTACGTCATGTGCAAAGAAGGAAGAGCTGTCTGAATCTGATGATCCAAATATAGGTGTCTGGCAGGCTACAACAATAGAGATGTTTGATGTGGAAAGTCCTGCTGATGAAATCTATCCGGGTGGCTTTGAGATTGAGCTGCAACAAGTCGGCAAGTGTAAGTTGCGTATTGAAGACAAAGAAGACAAATATGATTGGAGTATTGACGGCAATACAGTTTCCATTAGCTCGGATGGAACGGTTTTTGTTACTGCTTTGATCAATGACAACGAGATGGTGATAGATGACTTTATGGCAGCAGGGATGAAAATCACCCTGCACAAGGCCGGTACAGCTCCGCCAATAGTTGCACCGGAGGCTGACACAACAGATACTGGACCGGTGGATACCGATTTGAATGAAACAGATCCGATTGATACCAATCCTGAAGAACAGATAACTGCGGCTCAGGCTGTCTGGAATGGCGACTGGTACGGATATATTTGGATTACCGAAGGATATGGCATCTATGAGCAGAATGAGGATGACGGGGAGTTCTTTTATGATGCCTTTATGTCAATAGATCTAGATGATAATGGCGAGGGTTTTCTGGAGATAATCCTGGAGGGTGACAGCGAGAGTATGACCTTTGCAACTGTCGTAGGTGATGAATATTCACTGGAGACGGGCGAAGGATATTTTTACGACATGGTTCTGGGTGCAGGTGATTGGTGGTTAGGGATATCTCCCTCTGATGAAGGGAATTTGATCGTTATTTTTGATAACTATCATGACCCGGAGCTCACAGAGGAAGATGGCTTTGAGTTTATGTTCTGTTTCCGCCCTTGGGGTGAGCTGTGGGACCAAGAAGAACGAGAAGGTGATAGACTTCCTCCCGGATATGAAGCATATAAAGAAGAGTTAGCATCGGCTGAAAATCCTGTCATTGACAACGGGGATTCGGATGACGACTGGACCGGAATTGACGTGGATTTCACCAGTGCTGAATTGAAGGAGATCTACAAAACACTTGAGGCTGATTATAATAAGCTTGAGTTGCGTGGAATGTCATATCGGGAGATCAGCGAGACATATTTCGGAGGTGCTGCAGGAGAGCTTGATCTTGAAGGAGATACGATTACCATATACAAATGGAGATCCAGCGATAACCCTCTGGACTACTTACAAGTATCTTTTCAAAAATATGAAGGTGACGATGAAAGAACTGCCGGTGGCATAGGTTCTTATTTTCCGGAATAATCATGAATAGTAATTTGATCTGATCTTGTTGATCGGTGAATAAGCTCCTGGTTGATTGTGCATAACGGTAGATTATCTGATACTTCCTTCTTGTTGTATAATTTGAAGGTAGAGATACTGCCTGAAGGCAAATAGTCTTGAAATTGTGAGGAAACAAGATGACCAGGGCAAAAACTGATTATTTCTGCAGCGAATGCGGTTGGGAAAGCAGCGGTTATCTGGGTAAGTGTCCCGGCTGCAATTCCTGGAACAGTTTTGTCGAGGTAGAAAAAGTTACCGGCAAGACTAAGAAAAAAGATCAGCCCTCAAGAGGTAGCTGGGTGTCGGAGGAAGTCGGTTCTCTGGCAGGTGAAAACAAATTGGTATCCCTGGCCGATGTCTCAGCAGAAACAGATTCACGCATACCCACCAATATTTCAGAACTTGACAGAGTCTTGGGCGGCGGGCTGGTGAAGGGTTCCATGGTGTTGCTGGGAGGCGAGCCGGGGATTGGAAAATCTACTTTAGTTCTGCAGATTTTAGGGGAATTGCCTGCTAATTCCTCTATTTACGTTAGCGGTGAGGAATCTCCTTCTCAGATTAGGATACGTGCTGACCGCATCGGAATAGCAAGAGAAAAAATAAACTGTCTGCCGGTTACGGATTTCGCCGGTATTATCAATGCCGTTTCACGGCATAAACCTCAATACCTGGTTGTGGACTCTATCCAGACCACTTATGTTGATGAAATCGCTGCAGCACCGGGAAGTGTAACTCAAGTCAGAGAAGTAGCAGCCGGCCTATTGCGTTTAGCCAAGGAGAAGTCAATAACTGTGATTCTCATCGGCCATGTAACCAAAGAAGGCAGCATTGCAGGTCCCAGAATCCTGGAGCATATGGTAGATACCGTGCTCTATTTCGAAGGTGACAAAGTTCATAGATACAGAATGCTGCGTGCAGTTAAAAACCGCTTCGGCGCAACCGATGAAATTGGTTTTTTTGACATGAGCGACAAAGGGCTGGTCAGTCTTGATAAGGCTTCTGAACTGCTGTTATCCGGTCGACCAATGGGAGTGAGCGGATCGATTGTTACATCCACTATGGAGGGTACCAGACCTTTGTTGCTGGAGATTCAGGCACTTTTGGCCGCCAGTTCATATGCATCTCCTTTACGCATGACACAAGGAATTGACCGTATGCGTCTATCTCTGTTGCTAGCGGTGTTAGACAAGAAGACGAGCCTTAATCTAAGCTCAATGGATGCTTATATTAATGTAACCGGTGGTCTACGCATCACCGAGACAGCTGCAGATCTGGCCGTTTTATGTGCTGCCGTGTCCAGCATCAAGGATATTAAACCACGATACGATGCGATTATCCTGGGAGAAGTAGGTTTGACAGGAGAAGTCAGGGGTATTTCACAAATCGAAAGAAGATTGACCGAAGCAGAACGTACAGGATGGAGATCCTTCGTAATCCCGTCTGCCAATAAGTTACAGCTAGATAAAACTGACCTGGGCAATCGGCTTGAGATATTCTATGTGAGCGAGATCAATGAGGCATTTGATCTATTATTTCCATAAGGGTGAACAGAAGGCAGCATGATCTGCCAAACAAGGTTATGCAAAACAATCGTAATAATGGAGACGCCTATGCCATAATTTTGGCCGCCGGCAAAGGCAGCCGGTTTGGAGCTGCAGTAAATAAAGTTCTTTTACCTTTGAGAGGTGCTGCAGTCCTGAATCACTCCTGCCTGGCGTTTGAGAACCTGGCTGAGATCAAGGGTTATATTGTCATGGCTGCACCGACAGAGATCGACCAAGTAAGAAAGCTGCTGCCGGAGGATGAATATTCGAAACTTATGGCTGTTGTCGCCGGAGGAGATAGTCGCACAGATTCAGTGAGGGCGGGAGTTGCATGGTTTTCGGCAAATGAATTACCTTCTTCATCAATAGTATTGATTCATGACGGTGCCAGAGCTTTGGTATCAGCCGCTGTGATACTACGTTGTTTGGCCGCCTTAGAACAGGAAGTATGCGCAGTTGCCGCCGCGATTCCCGTCACTGACACTATTCGCCAGATCGACCGGCAAGGCTGGATATGTAACTCACCGGACAGGGAAATGCTGCGAGCAATGCAGACTCCACAGGGTTTCCGCCTGGATCTTCTCAGGGAATCTTTATCTGCTCCACAGAATCTGGACCGGCAGACAGCAGACGATTTAGGTCTGCTGGAGCAAGTAGGCTGTCCCGTAAGATTGATCGAAGGTGATGTCGGAAATATCAAGATAACTACTAAAGTTGACCTCGCTTTAGCGGAAATATTGATGAAGGAACAGTTCTGAGAATATTCGGAAACCAAAAAAGGATTCTGGTTTGCAATATAGACGGTATTTGTCACAAGCGGTTATACATAAACCTCTTGGGATGAAACTTTACTGATGTTATAAAATATTAACAGATAATTGAAGCAATTTTTGCATTCGTGTTATACTCTATGAAAAGTAGTTTGTGCGATCGAATCGGCTGTTCAGGCTCATTTAACTTGTGTGACCGATTGTTAACAGCATAAAGGGAGGCAATTATGGCCAAGGGATCGAGAGCAGTACATACTCGTCTGGCACTGACGGTTAATGCCCGTTACTATCCTGCAGAAGGTTTGTCAGATGGATTCTATATTGACGGTCGGATTCCGGGGAAGAGAGAAGTCCGCGGTGCTGATCTTACGATCGACAGAGAAGACAGAAGTTTCCTCATGTCAATTTTTGGGCGTCCCGCTACGGATCTGGCTGATGATAGTTGGACTAAGCCGCTGCACAGCGTAGGGAAGCAAGTCAAGAGTGGGACCACCGACATAGACACAGAAATAAATAATCTGGCTGAGCTTGCAGTTGAAGTGACCGGGCGCTCAACTCTAAAAGAGCGAGATAATCGTCAACCATTTTTTTCCGGTCTTGTTGTTATGGATGGCGAAGTAGCTGCGGTCACTATAGGAGAAGGTTGCGCCTATTTATATCGAAACGACATCATATATCCCATGACCCGGGATGATTTTGCTTTAGAAGCAATCGACTATAACGGCAACGCAATAGAATCACTTGATGATTATATCGCGGGCAGTGCCGGCACCATACGCTATTCCAATATTGCTCAACTGGAAGTGAACGACTGCATTATTCTTTGTAATCTTCCTGTTATGGAAGCGATCGGTCAAAGGGAGATGCTGAGGCTTATGTATGCAGCGGAAGATCAAAGCGATGCTGCCGGCATGATCATGACCCAAGCTTCAGCAAAGAGGCCCGGAGAATCACTGCAAGTAGCAATTGGTTTTGTAGAATCCGTTGTTGCCGAGGAGCGCACAGGTAAACTGAACCTTGGCAGGTTTGCTACTGGTTCTGTACCTGCTCAGAAGCCGATACAAGAACAAAAAGATCCGGACCTGGCAAGGACCCAACGTTATCATAGTTCTTCCATGGCAAATATCCTCGATGAACAGGAACGCATCTATAAGGCTGGCCAGGATGCCAAGATCGAGCCCGCAGCATCAGCTGCATACCAGAGGGACGATTTTGATCGAGCGGCTGACGCTGGAGGATCCTCCGGCTCCGGCGGTTATCAGCGTCCACAAGGGCTAGATGAGAGACATGCCAGGAATTTGGATCCTGCAGATGAGTATATTCCGACTCCCCTTGACAGGGCAACTTCGGACATTCCTGCGGAGGACTTCGATCGTGTTCCCGATAAACACTATCCTACTTCTGTGGATGATCTTTATGGTGAATCCAGGGATGATTATGACGATTACGACGATTACGAAGACTATTCTGACGGGGATCAGATCCAATACCAGAGGGCGCCGGATGACAGGTATAGAAAAGATGCCGGTGCCGGCGGAGGCAGACACGCCTCTGGAGGATCTTCACGTAAAGAGCCGGAGTACAGCAAATTTGCGGTTGATCGCAGACGTGATGATTATGATATCGAACGGGAAGAACCTGCCAAAGCAAGTGGTCTTTTCGGCAGAAGGGACAAAGCATCAGCGGATCCATTCCAGAGTTACAACGATTATGAGGATTATGATGATCCTTATGGTGACAACAACGCCGATTATATAAAGAGAGAACGTACAAAGAGAATTATTTTCTATGTAGTATTCGGTATTTTGATTCTCGTCAGTATCTATGCCTTGATCAGACTGTTGAACAGGGGTGGTGACGATCCGGGTCAGACAACCGATCCCGCAATTGTTTCACCTGAACCTGATCCCACGGATCCTGATTCCCCAATAACCTTACCGGATGAAACGGGTACGGATGATCCGGCCGATCCCGGGGAAGCAACACCGACGCCGGATGCAGAAATCACACCTGAACCTACGCCTGTAGAGCCGGCCGTGGAATATGTTGATCATTTGGTTGTAAGAGGTGATACTTTGTGGGGTCTGGCTAAGACATATTTCCCCAATGCCAACCGAACTACGGCTATAAATGCTATCATGGATGTCAATGGCTGGGTTGACATGGAAGATACCTCTAACCTTATTGTCGGAGATACTATTCAGATACCCACAAGGCTCGACTAGTTCGTATCAAATGACTTAATTTTGTTTGGCTCCTCTTGAGTTATTCAGGAGGAGCTTTTTGGATGCGCGCCAGTCAATCAAAGTCTGCAATGCTTATGAATGTTGTGCCATTTTGCTCAAAAACAGCTGTGCCAAGTGATCTTAAAAATAACTCGTTAGGAACAGGGGTATTATCGGTGTCACTGTACAACGATCTTTCCAGCGCTCCTATAACTATGTATTGTACTTTATATTTGTGCAAAATGCCTTTGATTAAAGATTGATCGGGATCTTGATAGATCTGTCTGACTTCGGTAACACGCGGTCCTATGGTTGAGCTCCAGGCATCGGGGTTATCTTGAGTTTGCCGCCATAACCACTCATGCGTTGGCCAGCCTATTATTGTGGGTAAGCCGGTAAAGGCGGAAACAAGATTATAGTCAGAGTAACTGACTGAGACTGCTTCAACAATAGTTGGCTGTCCCTTGATGTGCTCGTTAATCCAATCAATAAGCTCGAAATATGATTTTAGTTCGCCGCTGCTGTCGCCGTCGATTTGAGAAGAGTTTTTGCTCCTGAGAGGTGCAGTTCCATCCAAAGATTGATAGTTGTCCCTTTTGAATTCTCCCAGCCATTGTTCAGTAGCAGCATATGGATACCAGAGTGGCACCAGCAAAAGCACTGTTAAGGCTATGACAGCTATCTTCGTGTGAATCTTGCGCGGCAAAAGCAATAATCTGCCTAGTCCTGCTCCCCAGACGATCATTAGCAGGATAAAAGCTTGATAAGTAAACTTAAACATGGTGTTGGAACGTTGATAGGCTGCTCCGTAAATGTCTTGTACATAGATGACCTCGGGGATCAAAAGCAGGATAAGAGCGGCTGTCAGCAAAGCAGCCAATAAGATTTTCCCTGACCGCCAGGCAGAGGTATGATTTTGCTCGTTCTTCTCAGTTCGATCATCAAGGATAATTGGTGATATGCCGCTGATCCCGGGGATGTTTCCTTGCTCGTCCTCTCCGGCTTGACAGCCATACTTAATTTTCTTTTCGACGAAACGTTTTTTGTTTCTGCCGGATAGTGATTCACCCGCCCACCAGATCAGGCAGGCACTGATCATCACTCCCCATACGATCATGAACTGGTAAGGAGAGGTGTGTCGATCTGTTAACTTAATTGTTTTGCTGATAGCGGAGAAATTAAGATTAAAGGGCAGGGCCACTAGATGCGCTAAGGCAAAAACAGCTGTAGCCTTACAGGCAGCATAACAAATACGATCTGCAGACACGGCCAACAACAGATGGCTGAACAAAGCGCTGAGCATCAGGACGATAACCGTAAGCCAGGGGGATTGGAGCAGAAGGAAGGGCAGTAGTACCAGCATTATTTGCATAATTATGACTGGAAGGCTTCGCAGGCTGATTAAAGGTACACCGGAGTCATGAGTTTGCATCCAGGCAAGCCAGGCTGTCAGAGCGAAGTAGATAATAAAGTCCCAGTAATTGGTCATCATAAAAGAAGCCAGAAAGGCAGACAAAAGCCAGATATGGGGATCTGACACGGTAGTCTTCATCTCTGTGAGAGCAAGGCTCAGTTTGATGTCTTTAGCGCCTTCAGCAACTGACAGATGATGTATCAGTTTTGGTTCCCAGCGGGCAGCAGTCCTCCTGAGCCGGCCACTTTGCCAGAGGGCTGCAAGAATGATTAATAAGCCCAGTACGCTGGCCAGATTAAGCAGATGTGCGTGTAAATCAGCTACTAGGAAAGAATAGTAAGGAAATTCATGAATTGTGAAGTCTTCAACAGGCGGGTTATGACCAATATAACGGGTTGAGTCAGCGAACCAGAAGCTGCCTGTTTCACCTGCTGCTGACGGAAATACCCGGGCAATTTGCCGTAAGAGAGGAAATGCAGGCGAGTTTGGATCATACCAAAAGGAATGCCCGTTGCCGCCAAAGCTGACTAATAATGAGGTCAATCCTCCTGATATCCAGGGGATAAGTCGTTTCTTTATTTGACAGTACGGCTGCAGAAGATTAAAGCCCAGAGAAAAGCTCAGACACCCTGTTAAAGCCATAGTTGTGGCCAGGGAGAGATTGTAAGATATTTGAGTTTGGATATTGCTGATCTTCATCATGACAGCGGTCATAATGTGGCCGCCGTAATAGTAGTTTATAGTGCCGCCGGCAAACCACATATCTAATGCCGGCAGAGTCTCGCTGCGCCAAAGGCTGTTAATGAAACCGATGTTCATCATCTTTTCCAGGCTGTCCAGCTCCGGTTTCAGGCCGCGTGCAAACACCCAAAGCAAGAGAAGCAAGGCGAAGATTAACTCTTCCGCAATAATAAGACGAGGATTTATGTTAGAGGATATTCTCTTAATAAAATTATTTTTTAGCTTTGGCAGTCCCCAGATCAAAATTGCTGCTGCCAGGTAGAGAGCAAGTAAAGAGAAGCGCGCAAAAGGCATGATCCCTATAGTGCATAGCCAGCTTACAGCTAGAGTGATAAACATTGGCCCCAAGATTTTTGCTAAGGCAAAGCCTGCGTCCGGAGTGGGAATTAAGCGGGCGGCAAGAGGCCAGAAAATTAAGCCTGAGAGGGTCCAGATGAACCACCACACTGTGAAATACACTGCATCAGAGCCCAGTAACGGCGGTGCTGAAAGCACAACCAAAAAGAGAGCCAATGCAGGTAGCCATTGCCTGCTCTTAATCAAGGAAGTCACTTTCCTACACCAATGACTGCGGTGGTCACTTCCTCCGCTAAACGTACGGCATAGTTCATGCCGCGATCTTCCGGATAGATCTGAGCCATTCCGGCTAGCCACAGACCGGATACCGGCGTCTTCATTATTGGCATTTTATTGCTGTAGTGACGCTTGATCACAGGTTGGGAATACCTGGTGCGTACTAATCTGCTTGTGATTATTTTGTTATTTGCGACTCCGGGAAAGGCATCCGCTGCCGCCCGGACAAATTTATCGGTTATGTCCTGGTCGGATTCCTGCCAAAGTTCTTCTTCGATTCCGACATATCTGGAAAAATAGACCAGGCAGCCTTTATCTAATTGCCCGGGCCTCAGATTATCTTGCTCGACAGCAACCACGAAGGGAAGGTCATCGCATATTGTTGTCCAATACCAAGGAGACAGTGACTTTTCGTAGATCACACTTAAACATATATTAGCCTTATATTCGAGATCTACTAATTTTCTCCGATACTCAACGCTATCTATGAGTTTGGAAGCTATCTCCAAGAAAGGTTCAGCAGCAATAGTACAGATGATCTGGTCAAAGGGCGGCGAATACGTTCCTTGTTTAGTTTCGATTCCAAATTGTCTTTTCCCTGCAGAGGACTCATGAGGCACAATTTTGGTCACTTGCCGACAAGTATGGATTTGTCCGCCTTTTGCAGTGATTTCTTCCTTTAGCCTATCAGCTATCTGCTGGAATCCGCCTTCAATATATCCAAGTTTTTCTTTGCTTCCTTCTCTGGAACTGCCCCTTAGCTTAAATTTATTCCAAATCCAGACTGCAGATACATCCGCCTCATTTGATCCGAATTTGGAGCGCAAAAGAGGAAGCCAGAGAGTTTGCCAGGCCTCTTCTCCGCAGTTTTTTCTGATCCATTCTGAAGCAAGCTCGTTTTCCAGAGGCTGCCAGTTTTTTAGGCGGGAAGCTTTGAGTACGGCAAGTCCTGTGCGAAGACGCTGAAAAAAAGGAATCGGTTTAAAGCGCAGTAAATCCAGCGGGGTAGAGAAGGGATAGAGTATGCCATCATGCATGAGCGCATTCGCAGCAGTTTGCCACCGTAGGTGCTGTTTGAGTCCCAGTTCTTCCAATAATTGTAGTAGATAATTGTCGCTGGTGAAGAGATGATGATAAATATCGTCGACATAGCCAAGACCTAAACTGTGAGTGTCACTACCACCGGGAGCAGCGTTATTGGGGTAAAAACTGGACGGATTAGAGTCACAGGTTTCTAAGCTGCTTTGATTGGAACCACAAGGATCAAAATTGCCGGAGCCGGACCTACAGGGATCGGTGCTCACTGAGTTGGAATTACGGGGATCGGAGTTACCATAGGTGTAATTTCGGTGATCAGAGTTGTCGGAGCCGGAACTACAGGTATCAGCGCTGCCTGAGTTGAGAAGCTCACTTACACCCTTGATCATGCCGCCAATACTGGCATCCGCTTCAAAGAGGCAGACATCGAAGCCAAGTTTGCTAAGCCTGTAGGCAGAGGTCAGACCTGTGAGCCCACCACCGATTATTCCAATTCTTTGTTTTTCTTTCCCCATAAAGTGGACTCTCCTTTGTTCAAATTCTACTCGAATGTGTCCAACATTTGGGGTTAAGTTCTCTCACACTCAGGCGGAGCCAGCTTTGTATTACACTTTTTGCTGACGCAGGTAATACTCGGCATCAGACAAGTTTTTGGCGGCCATTGACAAGCGTTCTTCTATTGGAAGAGGATGTCCTTCCTTGTCAACTATGACTGTCGTTCCACGCAGAGATTTTGTTTTTAATTCCTTAGCGTGACGATATTCTTCCTCTTCGTCCCAGAGATAGGGCACAGGCAAGTATCCCGCAAGGAATATCTTGTAGAAGCCTTCTGCGGAATAGAGATCCGGCACTCTCTGCTCAAGCTCGCTTATCATCGTCCTGGCATCATTATACATAGAGCGTTCTCTGTCTAGAACCTCGGTATTCGTTGTCATGTCATCTATCATGCCATCCAGTCTTGCCTGACGGTACCGCTTAAGAGCATGAAGCGTAATTTGGACGCTCTCTTTTATGATGTCCGGTGTAGCGAGATGTGATGCCTCTGAGTAGCTTACCACGTGGATGATAGAAGGGCTGGACATATTGTTTGGTTCGATATCATCCATTAGACATGTTATTGCAGCCAGTTGGGCCCTGGCCTCGTCAAGATCAGGCTTAAAGTAGTCGAGGCCAGCGCGTGGCTGCAAAATAATTTTGAATTGTTCATCCTCCAGGCTGCGCAGAATACGCAGCATAGCTCTGGACTTTGCCAGATCCTGTACACCCCATGTGCTTCTGGGTGTGTTTAGCATATTCTGAAGGATGAAAGTTCTAATACCCAGCTTTTTGGCCAGCTTAGCAGCCAGATAGACACTTACGATATAGGTGATATCATCTGAGCCGCGGAAAGCAAAGTGATGTGACACATTGGCCTCAAATGGCTTATTGGTTGTGGCGATATAACGGACTGTTTTAATGTGCTCATGCAAATTGGTGTAGAGATCGTATGGTCCTCTGCCGTCCAGGCTATTAAACCACCAGAACGAGAGAGCGTGCCAGCAGATGTTTATGGACTCTTCGTATTTTTTTGCCAAATCAGGAATATTCTTTGTGCCGGCATAAGTCCTCATCAACATTGGTTGAGCCGCTTCATACAGATGATGTAGATCGGAGATGGAGTTCACCGGTACGCCACCGCCGTTAATTTTGTCCGTCCAGTCTTCTCCGAAATTCGACTGACTCAATTGTGAGGTTCCCAGAGAGAGAATATCAAGCAGGCCGGTCTGAGCTAGCTGTTTGCACCAAATGCCGCATTCTTGGACTGCTTCCAGACGCTCTTGATCCGCTGAATACGGTCCTACATGAGCACGAATCAGAGGTCTCTGCCCAATAAAATCTGCGTTGGAATTCTGGACTGCGGCTAATCGCCTAAGCAAAGAATCATTTCCGGTGCCGAACTCAGGATAGCGTAAATCAGCAATGTTCTTCTCCTCAAGATATTGGCTTTTTGCGATTATGTCGCGACCGAATTGCATAAGAGAATCATCGTATTTACCAACTTCGAGAATGATTTTAGGAATAATATCTGTAGGAACTCTCATTAATTCCAGTGTTTCTTTAACAGATTCACCACCGTGAAAACAGATGAGGGGTCCTTTAAATTCTCTTTGGATAGACTGGCAGGTCTGAGGCAAGCCGGCAAAAATTATCATCTCAACTGCTCCGCTTTGAAAAGACATTAGTTTGGCGTTTTTCAGCTCCTCGTAGAGATAACCGACCATATTGACGGCATCTGTCTGATCCAGGCGATAGCTCAATCCGAGCCTATTGATCTTTTCAGTTCTAATCCAATCGATAATCACACGTCTGGCTGCCGCTTCTCTATAATTACTTAACGCTTCTTGGATCCTGGGCTCTGCTATTATCACTTGATAATTGCACTCCCGAAGAAGTTCAGCAGCTGATTGCAGCCCTAAAGTGTGAGCGTCATTTGCAGGTTTGATGAAGCCATATACAATATTATTTAAAGAATTTGCCATAAGTAAACTCCCATCAAGTTTTTCTGTCATAAGAGAGCAGAAATGATTTATTTGTGTTGTCTTAAGAGAGCTGAGTATACGCTCTGCAGATTGATGCCTTTTAGATTTCTGCCAGTGGCTCGGAAGTCTATTCGCAAAAGTTTGGAGGCCAGGTCAATAATCAAAGAAGTATAGGAGGTGTCAACACCCATAAGATTGCCTAGCTTTTCCAGAGGAACCAAACCGTAAGGCACATCTTCCAGAATATAACGATGATGCAGTGTATTAGGCGCGTCAATGTCGTGATACACGTCAGTCCTGCTAATAACATCGTAAAGAGTTTCTCCCTCGACATATGGCGTATGATAGCTGCGATGGAACCAATCTTTCGTGCTTAAGACAATGTACCCCAGAGCTTCAGCTACTTCCAGTCGTTCTCGATCAAGCTCTTCTATGAAGGAACCAATATGAGGCGTTATGCTGTCGGTGTAGTATTTATAGGAAAAATTTGGATTCTCCGTCCAGCCGCTATTGAGCAAAAGAGGGGTACAGTGCAGGATCATGCCGACATTACCGATAGATGTCTGTATCATTGAATCCGCCGGTGTGAAGTGGTCGCGGATAACTTCAGGGAGACCAGCGACTAATTCCGAATTACTCATATCGCCCAGACCGGCCAAATAAATTGAATCCTTTAGTGCCAGGATGTTGACCTTGTCCGGAGCCAGTTTGCGACAAGTATGCATGACTGTCTGTGTCTCAGCGATTTCCGGAGTTATGGGATTGTTTTGCAGGGAATAATAATGATTGAACTCGATAGCTCCACAAGTACGGCCAGGATTCAATACGATGATGCAGTCATTTTGCATATGTCTGCCAAACAAAATAGCCAAATCACGATGGGCGATAGCAGGCGTTGCTACCAGGATTATATCCGGATTTGCCAGGGCGACTTCGATATCATCAGTAACCTCAGCCAGCCGAGCGTTACCGCTGATTTTTCCGGTTGCTTGAATGGTTTTTGATGTTTTTAGAGACGCAATGTTCTCAGCTGACCTGTTCCATAAGGTGACATCATTATTCGCGAGAGCTAAATGAGCCGCCATGGCTAAGCCTAAGTTTCCTGCGCCGATGACTGAAATTTTCATGCAGTTTTCCTCAAAACAGGGTAGACACAATAAATGATAAATGATCAAACTGATGATCTGTATATTGAGCTACATCCAGGATCCTGAACTTATATTATAGTTTTCAATCTTCCAGGGTGTCAATTATTCTTTGCTCGTTGTTGAATCTGCATCGGGAGAATTCTGACGTCTAATAACTGCTTGCGGGGCTTACTTTCGTCTGCTAGACTTTTCAAACAGGGGGTAGTCAAAGTGGAAAAATTAGGTCTAAACGAGCTGCGCGAAAGCTATTTAAGTTTTTTTGAGAAAAAGGGACATCTGCGTCTGCCTAGCTTTTCTCTGATACCGCAGCATGATCCATCGCTGCTGTTAATTAATGCAGGAATGACTCCGCTAAAACCATATTTTTCAGGTTTAGCGGAACCGCCTGCTCCTCGAGTTACAACCTGTCAAAAGTGCTTGCGCACACCGGATATCGATTTGGTCGGCAAGACCAGCAGGCATGCTACCTTCTTTGAGATGTTGGGGAATTTTTCTTTTGGCGATTATTTTAAAAAAGAAGCCATCATCTGGGCCTGGGAATTTCTTATCCAAGAACTGGGGATGCCGGCTGAAAAGCTTTATGCCACCGTGTATCTGGATGATGACGAAGCTCAAGCATTGTGGGAGCAAGAGACATCGATTGACCCCTCACATATTTCCCGTTTGGGCAGGGAGGACAATTTTTGGGAGCATGGCGTTGGCCCCTGCGGACCTAGTTCAGAAATTCACTTTGACCGCGGAGAAGATGAGGGTTGCAAAAGTCCGGAATGTGCCCCCGGTTGTGATTGCGATCGCTTTGTTGAGATCTGGAATCTTGTATTTACGCAATTTTATCGAGAGGAAGACGGCAGTTATACCCCTCTTGAACAACGCAATATTGACACCGGTGCTGGTCTAGAACGGCTGGCTGCAGTTATGCAAGGGGTGAATAGTATCTTTGAAGTAGATGTCATCAGAGAGATACTGGATGCAGTCTCCTCTTATTGCCGGACTGATTACGGTAAAGATGCCGGAAAGGATATCGCACTGCGCGTAATAACTGATCATATTCGCGGAGCGGTCATGTTGATAAGTGATGGCGTGTTACCGAGCAATGAAGGACGTGGCTATGTGTTGCGCCGCATGATTAGACGTGCAGCCCGCTATGGCAGGCTCCTTGGTGTGGAAGAACCCTTCCTGTATGAAATCGTACCGCTTGTTATTAAAACATCTGTAGCCGCCTATCCTGAACTAAATGAACGCCAAAAATTTGTTATTACGACCTTAAGGACTGAAGAGGAGAGGTTTGCATCAAAAGTTGAACAAGGTTTAGGCCTCCTCAAAGGCTTAATCGCCAAGGTGCATAAAGACAAAGGCAGCGAATTGTCAGGATTATCCGTATTTAAACTGCATGATACCTTTGGTTTCCCCATTGACCTGACGAGAGAAATAGCTGAGGAAGAAGGATTGAGCATCGATGAAGAGGGTTTTCGAGTTGCGATGGAAAAACAGCGCAGCGCTGCCAGGGCGGCTCTACTTGAAAAGGGGGGATCGGCTTGGTCCGATGAGGCTATGCCGGAAGAAGTCTTGCATATGCCTGCGACAAAATTCGCAGGCTATGATCAGATAAAAACAACTAGCAAAATTGACCTGCTGATATTGCGGCAGGATGAAGATCCCAAGCTGACTGTTGTGAAAAATGCCAAACCCGGTGACAGACTGATTGTTGTCGCACCTGAAACCGTGTTCTATGCTGAAGGTGGAGGCCAAAGCGGCGATATAGGTGTTATTCGCACCCGGACGGCCAGCCTTAGAATAGAGAACACGACAGAGACTGAGAGGAGGGTGTATTTGCATCACGCCATATTGGTTGACGGGCAGATAGAAACCGGCGATGAGATTGAAATGGAAGTTGATCGTGCGACTCGCATGGCTACTGCCAGAAATCACACTGCCACACACTTACTGCACAATGCTCTGCGTCAAGTTTTGGGCGATCATGTCACACAGGCCGGTTCTTATGTGGATTCAGAATATCTGCGCTTTGATTTCACTCATCACAGTGCGATGTCAGCTGTAGAGAAGGATGAGGTAGAATGGCTCGTCAATAAAGCGATAGAGGAAGATTTTCCTATTGCCGCGGAGATGATGACGTCAGAGGAAGCGGCGGAAGCGGGAGCCATTGCCCTATTTACCGAGAAGTACGGCGACCAGGTTCGTGTGATCAAGATCGGTGATTATTCGCTGGAGCTCTGTGGTGGCACTCATTTATCTCATACCGGTCAGGCAATGGTCTTTATCTTGATTGCTGAAAGTGGGATCTCAGCCGGTGTGCGCAGAATAGAGGCCTGTACCGGCCTCAGAGCAGTAGATATGCTGCGCAATTTCAGACATATCCTGCGTCAGTCAGCAGAAAAACTTAAAACAACGGCGGCCGAAGTGGCTCATAAGATTGATTCGCTGCAAAACGAGGTGAAAAAACTCAATCATGAATTATCGTCTCTAAGAG
>DUPE01000233.1 GCA_012838475.1 Clostridiaceae bacterium | reverse complement strand
TTAGACAAATCTGATAATGGACAGACAACGACCAATATTCGGTTTATTCATAATTCAGTAATTATGAGCAAAGAGTTTCCGTTGGGGCTTTCAGCCCGAATTTTGCCCTTGTGGGCAGTCACAATTGCTTTCGCCACGGAAAGACCGATGCCGTAGCCACCATCTGCACTGCTGCGGGCTAGATCTGCACGGTAAAATCGATCGAAGAGATGCTTGAGTTTGTTGGAATCCAGATGCTCTGTCTGATTTTCGAAGCGAAGCTCAGCACGTCTTCCTTTCCCGGATAAGGAGATCTTAATATCGCTCCCGATGGTGGCGTATTTGACCGCGTTTTCAATCAAAATAGTGATCAACTGTCGGATAGCTGTCTCATCACCTATGTAAATAATGTCATCAGGCAGATCAGCTGAAATTGTCTTTCGCTCTTTTTCCGCCACAGGATAAAAGGAATCGAGGCTCTCTGCTACGGCCTCAGATAAAGAAAATTCCTCCTTGCACAGTTGAGTATTCTCTTCATCAAAACGGGATAGAGTGATAAGCTGGGCAGTCAAATCGGATAGGCGCCTAACTTGCTTTTTGATGCTTTGAGTCCATTCGTTTTCACCAGAACTTATTTCCAAAACCTCAGTATTGGCTTCAATAATCGTTAAAGGAGTCTTGAGTTCGTGACTGGCATCGGTAATGAAGCGTTTTTGCTTTTCATAACTCTCTTCTGCAGGCTTAAGGGCGATTCTTGAGAAAAGTACTACGAGGGCGAAGATAGCGCTGAGACCAACGGCAGAGACGATTAAGCTGTTCGTTAAGAATGATTGGAAGGAAGCCAGATCACGGCTGTAGTCAAGAAAAATATACAAAGTTCCCGCCGCAGTATCAGTAGCTAGATATTTGTATGCGCCGTCCTTACCTTTTGTCTGTTCTCGTTCACCTGCTCTTACAGCATAGTCGACCGCCTCCTCATCTGTAATGGCAGCTACACTCCCGGTATTTATCAATATGAGTTCACTGTTTTGACCAAAGAGTGCGCTGAAATAGCGTGTTTCGTATGCTGTTTCCGGCGGAAGCTGCTGTGGTCTGCCCTTTAGGGGCATTGCCTCCGGCGGCGGGAAGCGTCCCTCGTTTCTGACAAGGAGCTCGAGAATCTGGTCTGATTTCTGTTCCATCCGCTGATAGTTGGCAAAATTTATTACTGCCATTATCAGGAGCAGCACAATCGTGATTGAACTCACAGTAATAAAAATAAACTTTTTCCGCAATTTTTTGATCATTCCAGAACCTCAAGTGCATAGCCCACATTACGAGTTGCCTTGATGCTCACATCGGCACTGATTGCTCTCAGCTTTTTACGCAAGTTGGATATGTTGACCCAAACCACATTAGTTTCCACCTCCGTGTCGTAGCCCCAGATTTTTTCCATAAACTGCTCAAGAGAAATCAGCTGCCCTGGATTTAAGAGTAGCATCTCCATGATCTGGAATTCTTTATTGGCCAGCTTAAGACTCTTTTTAGCAGATTTAAGCTCATAAGTGGAGCGGTTGAGAAAGATATTTCCACAGCTCAGAATGGGATTCGAAACATCTGCTTGGCGCCTGCTTAAAGCACGGATGCGGGCAAGAAGTTCCCTGCTCGAAAAAGGTTTAGTGAGATAATCGTCGGCACCGCTGTCCAGACCTATTACTCGATCTTCAATCTCCGATCTTGCGGTCAGGAGTAATATCGGAATGTTGTTGCCTGCTGCCCTCAGTCTCTTTACGACAGAGATACCATCTAGCCTGGGCATCATGATATCTATTATCGCCGCATCGTAATTGCCGGCAGTCAAGTAATCCAGCGCTTCCAGCCCGTTATGGACTGCGTCCACAGAATAATTATTGTGTTTAAGGATCACGACCAGGGCGTTGGTAAGATCCACTTCGTCTTCGGCCAAAAGCAAGCGCATAAATACCTCCCAATATCATTTTATAAGATTAGCTGACAAAACTAAAACGAAGTTAAAAAAGGAGTACAACAAGCTGATAGGCTCCACTCTCGGTCTTCAGATGTGTTTTGTTATTTCATCTGTCGGCTTTGAGCGAGCTTATCAAACACTCAGAGCAGGCTCCTTTTTCAAAGGAATAGATTTTGATTCAACTTACTTACTCATAATCAAATCTAAACATCCCAGATGATAGTTGCCAGGACATTCTCTTCTTCAACCGCAATCATCTTATCCACAGCCATACCGCCGATCATCCCGGCTAAGTTCATTTCTCTATCGTCTTCCAGATACTTGTGCATGCCGAAGCGCCCGCCATAGCGGGCAACGGCCTCATCTTCGCTGAGTTCTGATTTATTTTTATACTGATGATAAGAAATCTGCACGTTATAGCTCAGCTCCCAAAGAATATGGAAAGTCGCCTGCACTGTGCCTCGGTCGTTATGCATATCATAGCGACTAGCAATGCCGGCGGCAGACTTCAGGCGGTCCATCACATTATCACTACTTTTGATCAGCTGATTGATCACACAGCCTTTGCGGGCTGCTGCGATCATCTTAAGTATGCCTGACCTGGAGCGCACAGACGGCACCATGGAGGCAAAAGCAATATCATGCGCCTTAGCCAAATCACTGCCTTCAATCACTGCCTTGTTCCAGTCTAGTTTCAGATAATCAAGATTGCCTAGAGCCGCTGCCTCGGCATTTTGTCTTGCATGTTCCAGCATCTTAGCGGAAATATCACTTACAGTCACGAAGTCAGCGACTTTTGCAAAAGGCAGAGCGTAGCGTCCTGCACCGCCTCCAATGTCGAGTACGGAGTTGCCCGG
Organism: Clostridiaceae bacterium; assembly: GCA_012838475.1. Lineage (GTDB taxonomy): Bacteria > Bacillota > Clostridia > Saccharofermentanales > DTU023 > UBA1046. The sequence goes on along the minus strand of DUPE01000233.1, from coordinate 8,023 downwards.
CAAATATCCATTAGCAGTTAATAGCTCTGTAGTAGATTCCGAAAATCCGCTTACATCCTCTCTTTGCGAAAAGCTGAACTGAGCGGCTCGTTGATCCCACATACGCTCAGCATCCGGATTAGCTCGATGGGTGTTATCTAATATTTTTTCAAAATGTTCAGTGATGTTGCTCATGATTATTCCCTTTCTTTTTGACTCTTGGGATTGGCAGGGAACCAACCCTTGGCAACCCGTTCTCTTTGTTCAAACAATTCACGAATAGACCAGATGAAGGAACAGCCCAGTACTCCCAGAGACGAAGAGAGGATTGTGTTCTCAACAAAGAAGGATGCAACGATAGACAAAATTCCTGCGAGTAGAAAAAATGGCCACACACGGCAGGAAAAATAGTATTCACATTTAATTACAATGGGATGAAAGATGCCAATTACCAGAAAGGCAATCACACCGATAATAATGCCATGAAAATTCATACAATCTCCTTAAAAAAGTCTTACTCAGCATTATAGAAAAGAAGACTCGCGCACAGAGGTATTACACGTTACTTACAGCAGGCGGGCAGCACTTTAAACTAAAAAGGTAACTTCATACTCTGATTCTGTTTGAATCCAGAGAGAAACGAGGCAATTACATGGGCAGGTATGCAAATTTGATTGGCTGGCTGATTACACTGAGTTTGTTTTTGACACTATTAAACTACCCTATAAAAGCAGTGTACAGAAAATGGGTCAGTAAAATGGACAAAGAAACCTCTTTTAGGAAAGGCTATCTCAAAGTGCAGCAGTTTCTGATTAAAAATCATCGTTGGTTTGCCATCAGTGCCACTGTTTTTCTGATCGCACACCTGATTCTTCAGATCCAGTATCGCTGGTTTTCCCGCACTGGAGCCCTGGCAGCGGGGCTGCTCATTCTTAACATCTTTTTGGGTGCTTACGGGCACTACATTCGCAAGAAGAAAAAATCAGCCTGGCTATATCTGCATCGCATTGTTGCCGTTTTAGTCATCGCAGCGATTGTACTTCACATCGTTTCGGGTGGGCGTTAAACGCCACAGGAGGTCCTCATGAACAAGACTAAAAAGAAATTTCTCATAATACCTGCACTCGTACTCACCATTGCCCTGCTTTTTATAGCCTGCGCCGACGGCACAACCCCTACGGAGACTGAACCCGAGTCAGAGGAGAGTGAAAGAGTTTTCACTTTGGAAGAGTTGGCGGAATTTGACGGACAAGATGGCAGAGCCGCATACATTGCCGTAGATGGGGTCGTCTACGACGTCTCGGATATACCCGAATGGGCCGGTGGCGAGCACGCCAACGGACGCTTCCAAGCCGGACGCGATTATAGCGAAGAGATCCGCTCTGAGTCACCACATGGCACCGGCATGCTTTCGCGCGCCAAACGAGTCGGTCGCCTGGCAGATGAGTGAGTAGTTCGGTCAAGCACAGGATTATTCAGCGTGGATTTTGCGGCAACGCTCACTCACATGCATCTGCGGCAAGTGTCCGGTCTGCTTCGTAGATCACACGATTATCTTTACCTGGCCTGATGATCAGAAGGTACATCGCGATCAGTTGGAAAACGCCAAAGCCAACCGCAACAGTTCGATAGGACAAATATTCAGCTAAAAGTCCCGATAACAAATAGAACGTTGCCATCCCCACCGAGAATAAGAGTGAGTTGATTGAAGCCACGCGTGCCCTCATATTGCGGGGCAAGAAGTTTTGATATGCGGTGCTGCGAATGATAGCACTGCTGGTACCCAGGCCGCCGGTCGTGAATTTTAATCCCAACATGGCGGGGAAGGGCAGGAAAAGCAGAATCGTATCGATCGAGTCATAGAGCAGATAGACCAGTTTTGTGAAAGCGAAGCGCTTCTGCGGCGGTATCTCAAAGCGGTACTGCAAAACACCACCGATGACCCTTCCCAGCATCTGCGCTGTTTTCAGTGTCCCCAGCATAATGACATTCAAGACAGGATGAGTTTGGAAATAATATTGCGTCATCTGAGTGATTCCGGCTGAACAACCGTTGGTGACGCCCATGTAAACGCCGATATTACGCAAGCCTTTGATGCTGCGGAAATAATGTACTCCCTCGACCAGATCGTTCTTATAAGCAGAAAAGGCGGAACGCCAGGAAGGAACCTGCTCGTCCTCAGTTTTAGCCTTGTGGCATTTTATTTGCGCTTCTAGCACTATCGAAATTGCGAGTAGACCGGCTACAAAAAAGAAGATATTGGCAATACCCAGATTCTTGTATGCCCAGGCACTCAAAGGAGCCATAGCCATGGTGATGAATGGATATATCGTTGAGCCGACCGCGTTGCCTTTTTGTTCAAAGCCGACAGGTATGATGTCGGGCAGCCAGGCCTGATAAGCCAGACTATAGATGATCGAGATCGTACTTGTAATGAGTGTGAACAGCAACATGATCATGTAGTTAAAACTCAGGAAATACATATAGACTGCCAGAAAAAGATAAAGCACTAGTAAGAGAGTATCCAGAACTATGATTAGCTTTTTCTTGTTCCATTTTTCGACCAGAGGGGCGATCAGGACGGCCAGAATAATGTCGGGCGCAAAACTGGCTACAAAGATAATAGCGGAGAGAAAAGGCGAACCTGTCTCGTCAAAAACCAGAAGGCTAAGTGGAAAGGTTATCGCTTCCCCACCGATCGCCGACAAAATTGTTGTGACTGTAAGTAAGGTATAGTCTTTGGTCCATAGTTTTGATTCCATAAATTAGCTCCTAAAGTTCTTCCAATCTGATACTATCTGAGGTTAAGGAAGCATAAAAGACTTGAATTAGGAAATCAGATGCTAAAATAGATGCTTAAGATAGATTTTGATGACAATAACGGTGTTGTAGGAGAAATATTGTGCGCTTGTGCCGGTTTTGAGGCACATGAGAGATTTGTTATTGGGGATAGTACTGCACATTAGATTAACTCTGCGTGTATGAGAGAAGCTTTATCGTAATTGAGAGAGTTTCATACGTTTATTAGTGTTCGGTGGAGGAAAATGAAAAATAAGGCAAATTATATAGGCATGCTGCTACGAACAGAGCGTCTGCGACAAGGTTTGGAGTTAGGTGACGTTTCCGAAGGCATCTGTGCTGCCAGTTATCTATGCAAGATCGAGCTCGGCCAGGCTCAGGCCTCAGCTGAACTGATGAAGGATCTTCTCAACCGACTTGGTCTGGAGTATGAGCAGGATGAGGATTTCCTCGCAGAAATGCAGCTTCTGCTGGATCGCGTCTATGAAGCGATCTATTACCAGCACGATATTAAGCAGGAGTTAAAACTGCTACGCGAGCATAAGGTGCGCATCCGCAAGAGTCCGCTGCGCCTTTCCTATGACATAACAGAATCATTTATGGAAGAAAAATCCAAGCCTGAACTTGAGGCTTTGCAGAGCTACATGGATGACAGAGAATTGGCTGTCTATCTTTTATCCCACAACATTGCTGAAGAGCGTCCGCCACTCGAACATGCGAAAAGGGTTAGCGATCTTTTACAGAACAGCTTTGGTCTTTTGGTTTATATGCAGGCCTGTTTATGGAACAACCGTTTTGCAGAACTTAAAAGTCTGGGTGACCACTGCAGCAGTTTGGCTTTATCGGAAGGCAATCTTTATGTTTTGATTCAGGTAGACTTACTGACCGGAACTGCTTATGCCTCTGAGGGCTATTTGGCAGTTGCTATTACATATTACAAGAGAGCTGCTCATTTCATTAAAAATAGCATCTGGCCCAGCCTTGTCAGCGGGATCAATTACAATCTGGGTGCTACTTATCTCGAGTTGGGAGATCTGGCAAGAGCTGCCGAACTGCTCGTAACGGTACCGAGATCTTATGGTTTTTATCTTTTTCATAAGTTGGCGTGGCTGGCTCTGGCGACGGCTGACAGAGAAGCTGCCCAGCACGAACTGAAGGAGATGAAGCGAACTGTCGGTCAGGACAGAAGTAAAAAGTTGATTTATGCGGTTACTGCCATTCAGCTTAGAGAGAATTTTGCTTCAGAAGCAGCGAGCTTGCAGTTGGTCGAAGAGCTGATCGACTGCCTGAAAGAAACAAAACACATCGGTTTCCTGCGCTTTCATCGTGAGCTGATCACGAAAGTCTTCATCGCTCACAGAAAGTATAAAAAAGCTTATGAGTACGAAAAAATGCTAGGCGATTACACGAGACAAGACTGATGTTGTACACAAACACTTGCATTTAATCGGCTGTTCCATGCTTCAATATAAAAGGAGATTCTTTATTTTTCTTTTGTGTCAAAAAAGGCTCTCGCTTCAAAAAAGAACGAGAGCCGGCTTTTTAGACATTAGGGGGCTAATAACTCATAGCAGCTTAAAGGAGCTTGAATTTTAGAGTGAATGTTGTCTGTCCAACAGCGCTTTCAGCACTTATTTCTCCGCCTGAATTTTCTACAATTGTTTTAGCGATAGAAAGTCCTAAACCTAAACCTCCGGTGTCTTGTGAACGAGAGCCGTCCGGTCGATAGAAGCGATCGAATATTCGTGGCAGCTCATCAGCATCTATCTCGCTCCCTGTATTTGTTGCCCGCACAACTGCCATATCGTGCTCTCGCCGCACTGACAACTCAATCTGTCCTCCTGCGGGTGTGTATTTTTTTGCATTATCCAGCAAGATGTACAGAACTTGTTTAATTTTCTCCTCATCTCCACTTATGTGTATGTTTTCATCAATTGTTGCCCGAAATGAAATCTTGGAGTCATACAATACTGCCTCCATCGAAGCGCTGACCGTTTCAGAAATATGACTCAAGTTCATGGGTAAGTTGTTTTCCGGGAGAGGATCTTCTGCTCTAGCCAAATAGAGTAAAGTGTCCACAAGTTTTTCGCTGCGCTCTATTCCGTTATGTATATATGCAAACCATTGTTTCTGACTATCCACTGATTCCTCGCCACTGGCCTCAATTGCGTCTACATTTGCGCTTATGATCGCCAGAGGTGTGCGCAGCTCATGAGAAGCATCCGCAACAAATTGTTTCTGCTTTTCATAACCCTCTTCTATGGGTTGAACTGCGCGTGCAGCAAATTTATAACTGATGAGGAAAAAAAACATTGAGACAATCAGTCCGATAATCAGTAATGAGAAAAAGAGCACCCTGAGTAGCTCTGAACTGCTAGTCACATCGAGAAAAGTTACGTGAATATATTGTCCACTGGTAGTGAATTGTCCATTGGTAGTGAGAGGATCTCTTTGACTGGTTGCTGACAGCGGCTTAACCGTAAAAACCCATTGTTGCCCTTCAAGTGATATTTTTCCGCTGCTGGAATTGCCGACCTTTCCCCAAGCTTCACGGTAAACACTATCATTAAAATCAAGATAACTGTCAACATATTCAATCTTTCCGTTTCTAACGAATAAAAAGAAGGTATCGGCCTGTTCCGCGGCGAAACGATCCGGAATCAGGAACATTTCCTTTCTGCCTTCCCAAAAGGGATGGTTTGCTGTCCGCCCTAAGGAGGATATCGATTGCAACTTTTTTTGATTGTCGCGTTCCATATTCAAATAACTAATCAAAAAAACCGCGGTAAAAGCTATCAATATCACACTTGTGAGTGTGATCATATTGAATCTGAGCATGCTGTTACGTAATTTTTTAAACACAGTCAACAGTCTCCTCACTTAATGTCAGCATATAACCTACTCCGTAAATGGTTTTGATTATTACAGATGTGGAGAGAAGGGCTAGTTTCTTTCGCAAAAAGGCAATTTGAACATGTACGTGACTGTCTTCCGTATCGGTATCCCAACCCCAGACTTTTTCAATAATGCTTGCTGTTGATATTGCCTGCCCTTTATTCAGTATTAGTAATTCCAGAATCTGACTTTCCTTTAATGTGAGCTGAAATGTCTCGACGTTGCCATATAATTTAAGCGTATTGTAGTTCAATTCAATGTCTCCGCAGGAAAGCATATTGTCAGCTGCAAGCTGACCTTTCCTGCGTCCTAATGCCCGTAAACGCGCCAATAGTTCTTCCATTTGAAACGGCTTGGCCAAATAATCATCAGCACCGCCATCCAGCCCATTCACCTTATCTTTTGTCTCACCTTTGGCCGTCAAAAGAATAACGGGAGTTTCAATTTTGGCTCTGCGAATTTCCTGCAAGACATTGATTCCATCCATTTTCGGGAGCATAAGATCAAGAATAATAATGTCATATTGTCCCGAAAGGGAATAATCAAGTCCCTGTTCACCATCGTATGCCAGCTCAACATTGTAATTATTCTTTTCTAATACCTGTGCGACAGAAAGTGCTAAATGTTTCTCATCTTCCACGTACAAAATATTCATTAATAACTCCTTCGGACAGGCAAAGATATCTCATCAGCTAATGTACAGCGTGATTCTTTAGTTTACCTTTAATAATGGTAAGATCATAATACTGCTGTCAGCAGGCAGGGTTATAATTAAAGATAGATTAAAGAATTGCTATGTAGAGTACCGTCACGTAGTTCTGCACCCGGCGGGACAGTATCCACTATAAATAATCAGAAGGGATAATTAATCCCTTGCAAAGAAAGCAGGACAAATCAGGACAATGAAAAACACTAAAAAACATATTTATCTCCTACTTGTAATTATCTTATCATTTTTGTTTTTTGCGGGATGCAGTGATACAGCAGAAACTGAGACTGCATTTTCATATAGTGAGGGAATCGACAATAAAGGTTTCTGGGAAAAAATAAAAGCAATGGATTACATTGATATGTTTACCTACCAGGGTATGGAAATCCCCAGTGATGTGCATCAAATGTCGGGCGAGGATGTCCAGGCTGAAATTGATTATATTCTGGAATCATACAGTACCACTGAGGAGATCACAGATCGTTCGATTATTGATGGCGATATAGTAAACATTGATTACGTCGGAAGTGTAGACGGCATTAAATTTGATGGTGGCTCAACAGACGGTTTGGGCACAGAAGTAACTGCCGGCAGCATGGATTATATTGATGATTTTTTGGTGCAGATCATCGGTCATACGCCCGGTGAGACAATAGATGTTGAAGTTACCTTTCCGGATGACTATGAAGAGATCAGCCTTCAAGGTCGGGACGCGATTTTTGTTACGACAATAAATCACATTGTCTATACTGAAACGCCGGAATTAACAGATGAGTTCGTCGAGACAAATTTCTCTGAATCCAATGGTTGGACAACTGTTGCTGAAATGACCGAGGGTATTCATGATGATCTACGAACATCTGCCCTTGAAGAATATGTCATGGACTATATGTACTATGAAGTTACTGTCAGTTCCATTCCGGATGTGCTGATGGACTATCAGGTGGAAGCCATGCAAGATTACTATCAGAACTCTGCAGATGATTATGGGATGGAATTAAGCGCCTTCCTCACAGAATATGTAGGTGTAGCCGACATGGATGAACTGATTGAAAGTAGCCAGGAGGCTAATACGAATAACGTGAGATATTCTCTTGCAATACAAGCAGTAGCCGAAGCTGCCGGTATTTCCGTTGAAGAAGACGATGTAGTTGCTTATTTTGAAGAGTATCTGGGAACAAGCGATTATTCTGCTTATGAAGAAGAGTTAGGATTACCATATCTAAAGCAATTGACTCTTCAGCAAAAGGTTGTTGATTTCATAATTGAGAACGCTGTTCTACTATAACCATTCCTCCCGGAGTGAACCCTCATGATTTACGGCAACCAATCTCAATAATTCTTGTGTCTACTACAGCTTGCCAATAAGCTGAAGTAGATATGTCGCATCTTCCTGGATTTGTGCAAAATTTTGCCACGGCATTATTTGAGAACCGAGATTTAGGAACAGAACATGATATAGAAAAATATATTGAAGGCGATAATCTGATTACATATCTGTTAGAGAAAATACGAATCGAAAGGTTCCTTGCAGAACGAACAAATATTGGCAAAAAGGATTATACCGTATCGACAAAGATGAATCCGCCGGAAGAATTAGATAAAGATACATACTATGTCGTTGTAGCGGTTGTGTTGGAG
>DUPE01000144.1 GCA_012838475.1 Clostridiaceae bacterium | reverse complement strand
TTGTAATTACCGGTTTGGCTTTTGCAATTTCCATTATAATTGCCAAATTTATTAAACTTGACTGGTTAAGATCTAATTGGTTTAGGCATGCACTTTACCTGTCAGTTACTGCTCTCCTTGTTCTGGTGGCTTTTAAGGGGATAACTGTGAATGGTGCCAGACGCTGGTTAGATCTGAAAATTTTTAGCCTGCAGCCATCAGAGGCTGCAAAAGTAGGTGCAATTTTGTGGTTGACACTGGAGCTAGAGTATCGAAAAAAACAAATGGCCCAATATAAGGATAAATGGCGCGATCCGGTTCAAAGATTCTGGAGGCAAGGGTGGCATTTACTTGCTTTGCCGGCATGTAAGATGGCGGTATGGTTCCTTTTGATAATATTCCAACCTCATTTCTCTGCTGCAATAATCTTTTCAGTTATTGTTCTCTTAATGTTTGCTTTCGCAGGATTAAAGAAGTCAGTATGGATTGCGGGTCTCACTGAGCTAGTAGCAATATTCATAGTTGTAGTAATTCTGCTAATGTTAATAATGCCTTTGGCAACAGGCATGAGCAATAACGAATTCATCTCAAAACGCTTTGCCCACGTGTTCCGCCGTATTGATACTTATCAGAATCCTACTGAGGCCTCTGCTGATTCGATACGGCAAATTAGACAGGCACAAATAGCATTGGGATCAGGTGGTCTGACCGGTGTTGGCATAGGCCGAAGTGTCCAAAAAATGAATTGGCTGCCGGAGGCGCACAACGATTATGTTTTAGCGATAATAGGCGAAGAGCTGGGATTTGTAGGTACTTCGCTGGTGCTTTTTCTATTTATGGCCTTGCTGATTTTTGGTTTTAGGATCGCTTTAGGTGCAAAAAGTCGTGCAGGATTTATGATAGCGGGCGGATACACGTTTTTCTTAGTCGTGCAGGCATTAATAAATTTCGGGGTAGCCGTTAATCTATTGCCCGCGTCGGGCATCTCACTTCCGTTCTTTAGTTCGGGAGGAACAGCAAATGCCTTCTTCTCCTTAGCTGCAGGAATGGTATTATTAATATCAAAGTGCGATCAAAAAGAAAACGAGCTGATTCAAGAATTGGGAATTGGGAAAACCGGTCGCATCAAGATAGTAAATGAAGCGGGACATCTACGTGACAAAAAGGTAGCAGGTGGCTGATGGAAGTAAAGAAGGCCAATGATAGAGGAATAAAAATCATGATGGGCGCCGGTGGAACCAGCGGCCATATTAACCCCGCTATTACAATTGCTGATTACGCAAAAACAAAAAACAAGGATACAAAGATTATCTTTTGCGGATTAAGGGATAGTTTAGAGGAAGAGATCGTTAGAAGATCCGGCTATGAGTTCAAGTACTTAAGAGCCAGAGTCTTGCCAAACAATAACCGTAAAAAAATTCGCTGGATAATGGAGAACACTTCCGGTATAAGACAGTGCATGAAATATATTAAGGATTTTAGACCTGATATTATTGTTAGTACCGGCAGCTATGTCGGCAGCCCTCTGGTATTCGCTGGATTGTTGAAGAAGATTCCTGTCTTGCTGCATGAGCAGAATGCTCTTCCGGGGCGATCTAATCGCTTGTTCGGGCACCGTTGTGACGCTGTATGTATAAGTTTTGAGGAAAGCAGACAGTATTTCAAAGCAAAAACTAACACGGTCTTGACTGGCAATCCCATTGCATCGGTATTCTTCACTGCGTCTAAACCGGAATCCAGAGAGAAAATCGGTTTTGATCAGTCTGTTTTTCATATTGTCATGATGGGTGGCAGCTTAGGAGCAAACACCCTAAATGAAGCAGTAATGGGTTTAGTTGATTCAGGTAAATGGCTGCAACTGCTGGACGCGTATCCTAACCTTAATCTTACGATCAGCACAGGGATGAGAAGGGGGGCTGAGATCTGCCAGAATCTTTCCCAAGCTCCACACATTAATGCACATGAATATATTTTTGACGGCGCATCCTGGATGGCATCTGCCGATATATTTATTGGCAGATCAGGGGCAGTGACTTGTTCTGAAATAGCAGCTTTGGGCATGCCTGCTATTTTGGTTCCCTATCCTTATGCCTCAGACAATCATCAATATTATAATGCCCGCGTTCTTGCTGATATCGGCGCAGCTGTGATATGTGATGATGCTAATTTTACTCCGGAATATCTGCATGATGTCATCAAAAAACTCATTAACGATAAAGAGAGTCTTGTAGAAATGGGCAGGCAGGCAAAGTCAAAAGGGTTACCCGGGGCTACTGCTGAGATATACGAAACCTTGATGAAGGTTATTGATGATGACCATAAGAAAAAAGAGAAATAAGAATCATAAAAATATAAATTATTTTCCTTCGGGCAAAAATAGTAGTGACAAACAAGGAAACAAACAACGACACTCAAAAAAAAGAAAACCTAAAGTGTCCGGCAGTGTCGTAGATTACCCGACAGAAATAAAGCAGAGTGCTCCGAAAAGAGCAGGGAAAAAGGGTTTGAGTTTGTTTGCGAAGTTGTTTGCTCTTTTTGCCGTGGTTTTGTCATTGATTACATTAATCTTGCTGCTGCCTGCTTTCAGAATAGATCATGTAGAGATTACCGGTAATACAGATTTGACTGAACAAGATATAAAGAAAATCATTGATATTGAAATTGGCAGGCATGCATTTTTGGATTTGGGGCCGGAATTTATGAAGGTCATCAAATTCCGTTACGGTGATATTGAATCAGAATTATTAAGTGCTTATCCTGAACTGGCAACAGTCGAAGCGAGATTTTCGTGGCCTTCAGGCATTTTAGTTCAGTTGCAAGAGAGAGTAGAGACTGCATGCATACGTTATGGCTTCAAATATGCACTGGTTGATCGAGATGGATATGTCATTAGATTTATCGATGATGCGCCGGAGTATTTACCTGTTATTGAAGGGATGGCAAACTTTGAGACGTTGGAACCCGGCGACCTTTTAAGTGAGAATGATAGAGGTCTCTTGACCACTGCGACGGAAATTGCTGCACAGCTTATATTGATAGACCAGGCATATCCGGATGATGCTTCTCTCTTAGCTTTGACACGCTCGATTAGTCCGGAGAATCACGGCTTTGCCTTTTTGATCTTGCAATTTGACACTAATAATGTGTGGAGAGTAAAGGTCTCCAATGACCGCACTTTGTCGGAAGATATCAGAAAATTGCAGGAACTGGTTACCAGCGATGTTTTGTTGGAAAAAGGATCCGGTCAGCTCGACCTGACCACAGATAAGATTGTTTTCAGGAAAGACAATCCGTAAGTAGTGGCCGCAGGAGGAAGCGATGTTACCTTTATTAGGATTAATTATTGGTTTGGTAATTGGACTGATGCTAAATGTGCAAATCCCGGAAGTCTGGTCGGTGTATATAGCGATTACAATACTTTCCGGATTGGATTCCTTGCTTGGAGGATTAGAAGCCGCTTTGCGGAAGCGCTTTAGCAATATATTGTTTATAACCGGTTTTGTTTTGAACACCGGAGCTGCCTTGATACTTACTGCATTAGGTCAACAGTTGAATTTCGATCTCAGCTTGGTAGCGGTATTTGCCTTTGGAATCAGGATTTTTAAAAACCTGGGGTTGGTCCGACGTCACCTGGTGCAACGTATTAAAAAAAGATCCGATGAAGCCAAATAAATTACAATTAGGTGATTATTACAACTCGTATATAATCCAAAATTGCAGAATAATTTTTGTAAGACACTGTATTAAAAGCTGTCATTACAACGAAACAACTCCACAATGAGTAGCGAAAAACAAGCAAATTTGTGTTGTAATTGTTTTATATGTAGTGTAGAATATCTTTCATATCATAATTTGATTGCCTCCGGATGTGTTGTGATTTTAACAAGGTTGTAACATTGTAATGACAACCACGCTTGTTTTGTCGGCATCCGGCCATTTTCGAAGGGAGTACTGAAATGGCTGATTTTCAATTAGGATTTAGTATGGATGACGGTCTATATGCAAATATCCGCGTCGTAGGTGTTGGCGGAGGAGGGTGTAATGCAGTTGATCGCATGATCACAGACGGTGTTCAAGGCATTGAGTTTATTGCTGTTAACACAGACCACCAGAGTCTGGCAAAAAGTTTGGCTTCGGAGAGAATCCAAATTGGTAATAAAGTCACCAGAGGTCTGGGTGCAGGAGCACATCCTGAGACAGGTCAAAAGGCTGCGGAAGAAAACATCGAAGAAGTATCAAAAGTCCTGGAAGGGACAGATATGCTTTTCATTACTGCCGGCATGGGTGGTGGTACAGGCACAGGAGCTTCACCTGTTGTTGCTGCGATTGCGCGCAAGATGGGGATCTTGACTGTTGGTGTAGTGACAATGCCTTTCCGTTTTGAAGGAGCAAAAAGACGGCAGAATGCTGAAAGGGGTATTAGAGAGCTGCAGCAATATGTTGACTCTTTGATCATCGTCCCTAACGATAAGCTTTTGGAGATTGCCAGCGATGACACTTCTATAGATGACGCTTTTGGTATGGCTGACAGAATCCTTCAGTATGGTGTGTCAAGTATTTCTGACCTGGTAGCAGTTAACGGTCTGATCAATTTGGACCTTGCAGACGTACGCCGTGTCATGACTGATGCAGGTGTATGTCATATGGGTATAGGCCGCGGGAATGGTGAAAGCAGAGCTGCAACTGCCGTGAAGCAGGCAATGAACAGTCCACTTCTGGATACTACTATTGATGGTGCCCACAGTATTATTATTAACTTTACCGGTGGACACGATATGAAGATCAAAGAAATAAATGAGGCTGCTTCACAGGTAAGAGAAGCGGTTTCGCCGGATGCGGACATAATTTTTGGTGCGGTAATAGATGAAAATATGCAAGATGATATAATTATTACCATTATTGCCAGCCGCTTTGACCAGGAAGGTTTACAGAAGCAGACAATTAGGTCACAGCAGACCGCTGCAGCAGCACAGCCATCTTTTGGTGGTGGTAGACCGGCAAGTTCAGAGGCGGGGCCGAAGCAAGATGATTTGCCTGATTTTCTAAGACCGACACGCAGCAGGCAAGAACCTAAACGAGTACCTGCTGAAAGACCGGCAAGACCTGCTCAGGCCGAACCGGTTGATCCTCGTAGTCATAGTCAGAATCAACAACAAAGCAATGATGCCGCTATGGCAGATTTGATCTCGCGGGTATCTGAGAGCACGAAGTGGAGCCAGGGAAAAGAACCGGAAATTTTGGATGAAGCACCTGTTTCCGGCAACGTGCCCAGAGGATCCGGCAAAAAATCCCAAAGCAAGAATGCAAGAGTTTTGCCCTGGTTTCTTCAGGACAGTGACGGAGATGATCTGGACTGAACGCTGCGCAGGTAAAATTTAACTAAGTTGCTTGTTGTGCCGGACTAATCTCAGGATAAGTCCGGCATTTTTTACGGAAATGGAGTAGCAATATGAGATGTCCGCAGTGTGGGTATCCGGATGATAAGGTCATTGATTCAAGGCCAACCGACGACGGTATTTCAATACGCAGGCGCAGGGAATGCATGTCCTGTCAGGAGCGTTTTACGACTTATGAACGCATTGAGAATATGTCCTTAATGGTCATCAAAAAGGATGGAAGCAGACAGCCGTTTGATCGGAGTAAGTTGATAAATGGTATTTTGAAAAGCTGTGAGAAAAGACCTATTTCAATGCAACAGATTACGAAAATAGTTGACACAATAGTGAGGCAACAGGAAAATAGCCTGAGAAGGGAAGTATCTACTCGTGAACTGGGCGAACGTGTTTTGCAGCAGCTTAGGGATATCGATGAAGTAGCCTACATTCGTTTTGCCTCAGTGTATAGAGAGTTCAATGATATCAACTCATTCTTTGTCGAAATTAATTCTTTGACGTCAGAACCTGAAGTCAGGTTGGACGACGAGGGGGGAAATGATAAATAAAACTGTACTGATTGTTGACGATGATCCTAATATCAGCGAACTACTGCGTCTTTATTTTTCCAAAGATGGCTTTGATGTGTTGATTTGCTACAACGGAGATGAAGTACTGGATATATACCATACCTCTTCTCCTGATGTTATTGTTCTGGACTTAATGCTGCCGGGAATGAGTGGATTTGATGTTTTGCGGGCTCTCCGCAAAGAGTCGGAAGTTCCTATACTTATTCTGACAGCCAGGGGAGATACTCTTGATAAGGTGGTTGGCTTGGAGTTGGGAGCAGATGATTATATTGAGAAGCCTTTTGAACCTAAAGAGCTAATTGCAAGAGTTAAAGCAGTACTAAGAAGAGTGAGGCCGCGCCCGGATGGTATTGCAACACCTGACAATAGCATTCTGTCAAAGCCGGATATAATTACCTGGCCAAATTTGATCGTGGACCGTACGCGCTATACAGTAACTTGCGGGTCGCGAGAAATAGAAATGCCTCCGAAAGAGTTGGAGCTATTATATTTTTTGTCATCTCACCCTGACAGAGTATTTACTCGAGAGCAGTTGTTGGAGAATATTTGGGGATTTGACTTTTTTGGTGGAACTCGTACAGTAGACGTGCATATCAAACGGATAAGAGAAAAATTAGATGTGTCTCCCCACGATGAGTGGCGTATTAAGACTGTATGGGGAGTGGGTTATAAATTTGAGACGTCTAAACCGGATGAAACATAATGAAACGTCCGTCATTCTTAAAATCTATTTATGCCCGCACTCTTTTTCGTGTGGCTTTGGCTATTCTAATAATATTTATTATTTTAGGAACTATTTATTTTGCTCTCTTCCTTGCTGCTGCCCGCAGTCAAGAGACTAATTATTTGAGGCGCAATGCTGAGGAGATTTCTGACATTGTCTCACAAGGGATGAATGCCTCCCGAACAGCTATTGAACGCTCGGAGATTCCTGCCTACATCAATTTGACAGCAAGTTCCACTGACGCCCTGGTATGGCTTGTTAATACTGATGGCGAGATTATTTATAACACGGGAATTCCGGTTGATTCTTTTGTGAAGCTTGATGAACCAAAGGAAAACAGACATTACTATTGTTTGCCACGAGAAGCACAAAATCATTCTCAGACGGTATACAGCCAGATAGCCAGACAATCAGAGATTGGTCAGCTATTACCGCAAAGTCACAGTTGGATGGTAGCCAGCGCCCCTTTGGGATCTTTCACCGGAGCATATGCAGGAGAAATATTGTTGTTACGTGCACTGACTACTGAGACTAATACAGAATTCTTCCAGAATAATCTCGTGCCGATTTCATTCTTAATCGCCTTCTTTCTTGCCCTGGTCGTCATTCTCATCTTATCCAGAGATATTACTAGTCCAATATCTTTGCTGGCAAGTACAGCTGACCGGGTCTATAAAGGAGATCTTTCAGCCAGAGTACCCATTCCTTTAGGCGGCGATACGGATATTAACAGCGAAGAATTATTGGATCCAGTACAAGATGAGATTAAAGACGATGATCTGATCCTGTTGATTCGAACATTTAATATGCTGATCGCAAAGTTTGAAGAACAGGAAAAAGACCGCAATGACTTTATGAGCAGTATATCTCATGATCTTAGATCTCCGATTACTTCAATCAGGGGTTTTGTAGAGGGTATGCTGGACGGAACTATCCCTGAAGCTGATATAGAGCATTATCTCAAGATAGTGCAGCAAGAAAGCAAGAGATTACAGAAGCTTGTTAACGAATTATTTGAGATGACTACCATCCTTAGGAAAGATCAGATAACTATGGGTGTTTTTGATATTAATGAACTGCTTGAAGATGTTCTGGACAGCCATGAAACTCAGCTGCAGGAAAAGAATATCTCTGTGCAATTGGCGCTGGCTTCAGATGAGCGTTTCTTCGTAATTGGCAGTGATGAGGCTATTCAGCGAGTATTGGTTAATATTTTGGCTAATTCGATACGCTTTTGCCCACAAGATGGAGTAATAAGAATAAGTAGCAGTCTCACTCAAAATAATCTCTATCAGCTGGTTATCGAAGATAACGGACCCGGCCTGTCAGAGGACGATATAAACCATGTGTTTGATCGCTTTTATAAAGCGGAAAAAGCCAGGAATTCTGAAGGTTCCGGCCTAGGGCTTTATATAGCTCGCAACATAATAAACGCTCATGGGCAGGCGATTGAAGCCGGTAATAGTAAGCTGGGCGGAGCTCGTTTCACATTTACGCTGGATACGCCATAGACTGACCTGTATTGTATAATTGATAATATGAAAAAAGCAAACGACAAACCTGTACAAGCCTTGCTGACTATTTCAGCTCTGGCTTTGGCTGCTTTTGTTTTGATGGCGATAATTGTTCCTGGCGTGACAGATCGATTTATTCAGGATAAGGATCCTCTGAACGCAAGAGAACCCGTTCCGGTTATTAGCGCTACCACCACCAGTGGTGAAACAACAGAGCCTGATACAAAGCCATCTTTGACAGAATCCGTTACGGAGTCAGGTGAATTTGGCGACAATCAAACTAAGAGCACGACAATAGCACCAACGCTGAGACCAGGCATAACGGAAAGCAGTACAGATCCGCTATATGTGACACCTACTGATCCTGATACGGCAACAACGCGAGAATCAGATATAAGCGGCTCAGGTCCTTCAACATCCAAGCAAAATCCAAATGAAACCGATCCATTGTCGGAGAAACCTGTATCCTATTTATCTGACGAGAGAGTCAAGGAAATCTTTTATAAGTATTCTCAGACGGTAGCGACTATTCAAGTATATCTCCCGGGAACTGATTCAACCAACGACAGGATGGCTGTATTCTCCGGCTTGATAATATCTGATGATGGGCAAATCATTACCTTTGGCAGTAATTTTTCCTTCGCCTTGGCATATGGAGATCGCTTATATGATCAGGCTGAGGTTCGCATAGTAATTCCCGGCAAACCAAGAGGCTATGATGCCAGCTTGACAGGGATTCAAAATGATACCGATTTGGCTCTCTTTAAGATAGAAAACGTGTCCGATTTGCCCTATGCTGAACTAGATGCGGAAAGCGAACTAGCAGTTGGTGATCCTGTAATTGCGATAGGACAAAATGATGTCCTTATGTCTAGTGGTGGGTTGCTGCCTGGATTGATTACAGCAATTTATCATCCGACGGTGTTGGAGAATAATATTAAGCTCAGTATGATTCAGACAAGCGCCTTCATCTCTCAACAAGCTTCCGGCGGACCTTTAATAAATCTGGCGGGAGAAGTAATCGGATTAAATAACAGTCATCTCAATCGTGTTTATTCTGACATCATGGGCTACGCTGTTTCCACGCCTGCTATAAAGGCTGCCTTGGATATCCTGAATGATTCTGTTATCAGAGAGCCAATGGGCTGGTTAGGAATTATTACTTTGCTGGATAATGAGAATGATAAATTATTGGAATTGATGGAGTGGCCTTCCGGTTTATATGTTGCCGGTGTTGATGAGAGAAGTCCTTCATATATTGCCGGTATCCGTAAAGGGGATATATTAATATCTGTTAACGGTGTCAGTACGCAGAGCCAAGAAGCATATTCTGAATATATTCAAAGCCAGCCGGTTGGTACACTTACTCAAGTGAGACTTTACAGGACGACTGAGAAACGCTTCATGAATTTTCAAATATATTTGGGAAGTATGCCATGAGTATAGCAGGCAATCTAAAACTTCATTCTGATCCCCACATAGCATTGGAGATGATATCAATACTTCATCAAATGCATCCGATGGCGGAGTGCACCTTAGATTTTGATTCAGCCTGGGAACTATTGTTGGGTGGGATTATCGGTGCTCAATGTACGGATGAGAGAGTCAATATGATATTACCTCTGTTTCGAGAGCGTTTTCCGACCATTGAAGATTGCAGTACCGCAGATATTGGAGAGATCGAGTCAGTTATCAAGAGCTGCGGGATCTACCGAAATAAAGCCAAAGCCATCAAAGAGAGCGCCACAATGATTATCAACGAGTTTGATGGCCGGGTTCCTGATAATGAGGAGAACCTGCTCAAATTGCCTGGAGTTGGCAGGAAAATTGCCAATCTGGTTATGTCTGATTATTATGGACAGCCGGCGATTGTTGTTGATACTCATTGCGGACGTATAAGCCGACTTTTGGGTCTGACGGGAAATGAAAATCCGGTAAAAATTGAAAAGGATTTACAGCTATTGCTTCCAAGAGAAGAATGGATCTCCTGGGGTCATCTTATGGTGGCTCATGGCAGATCCATATGCCAGGCTCGCTGCAGAAAGTGTGGTATCTGTAGACTGAAAAAAATATGTTCTTACGGATCACAGATCAAACTCGAACGCAAGGACAAAGAAGATAGTAATGACCAAGAATGTTATTGAACTGAATTCTCCGATTAATATTTTGCCCGGTGTAGGTGAGAAGAAAGCAAAGCTTTTTCACAAGTTGGGTCTCAGGTCAATGAAAGATCTGCTCTATTATTTCCCCCGCGATTATGAAGATTGGAGTGAAAGGCATTCTATAACTGAAGCTGCTGATAGCCAGTGGTTCACTATTGAGGCTGTAGTATCAGCAGTGCCCACCGTTCAGCTTAAAGGAAGACTTTCTATTATTAGAGCGAAACTTGAGCAAAACGGTGCATTTATTACAGCTGTCTGGTTTAATCAGCCTTGGATTAAGGATTCACTTAAGGCAGGATCATCCTATGTTTTCCATGGACAAGTCAGTCGCAGAGGCAAGCAGATAAGTTTGCAAAATCCGCAATATATTATCGCGGGGAAGGCTGATTTCCTTTTTCGGCCTATTTACCCTTTAACTCAAGGATTAACCCAATATGATCTGCGACGTGTAACTGCTCTAGCCTTAAGCTCCCTAAAAAACCGGCAAGAGGATCCTCTTCCAAGCTCTTTGCGCAAAGACTATAAATTGTGCACGTTGGAATATGCTCTGGAGCACATTCATTTTCCCAAAACTAAGCAAGACATCCACCTGTCCAGAGAACGTCTGGGTTTTGACGAGCTTTTCTTACTCCAGATGGGACTAAGGTTAATCAAGCTCAGACATAAAGAGCAAATTGTATCTCCAATTATCAAAGGCAACAAAGATGTTGATGATAAGCTGCAAAAGTGGGTGCAATCTTTGCCCTATGAACTGACAGGAGCACAGAATCAGGCGATCGCCGACATTGAGCATGACTTTAAGCAAGGTAAATCCATCAATAGCCTGATTCAAGGAGATGTCGGCTCCGGTAAAACGGTTGTAGCTGCTTATGCCGTGGCCTATACCTCCTGGTGCGGTTATCAGGCTGTCTTTATGGCTCCTACTTCAATCTTGGCTAAACAACATTTTCAAACCCTGATTGATTTGTATTCAGATACAGACTTAGAGCTGGCTCTGTTAACCGGCGAAACTAAGAAGAGCGAACGTGAAATTATTTTGAAAGGTCTTATAGAGGGAAGTATCGATGTATTGATTGGAACTCATGCTGTATTGGAAGAGACTGTTAAATACAACAATCTCGGTTTGTGCATTATTGATGAACAACATCGTTTTGGAGTTGAACAAAGAGCGAGATTAGGGGAGTTTTCCGGGAATGGACTTTTCCCCCATGTTCTTGTCATGTCCGCAACGCCCATACCCCGCACCTTGGCCTTGATCATTTATGGTGATCTTGATATCACCTTGCTGCAGGAAAAGCCGCCCGGCAGGCTGCCGGTAGCTACTTACACGGCTCGGGAGAAGGATCGTCCCAGAGTAGAAAGACTTCTGCTCAAAAGAATGGAGAACAAAGAACAGGCATATGTAGTCTGCCCCATGATAGAGGATAGCTCGCAGCAGGACCTGGAATCTGCCACGGGAATCTACAACTATTTATCGCAGAAAGTATTTCCTGACCGAAATATTGCTCTCCTGCATGGCAAGCTTAGCGCTCGAGCCAAGAGTGCCATTATGGCTGACTTTAACAGTGGCTTGACAGACATTTTAGTGACCACAACGGTGATAGAGGTAGGAGTCGATAATCCTAACGCAACTATGATGGTTATTGAAAATGCTGAAAGATTTGGCTTGGCTCAATTGCACCAGTTGAGAGGCAGGATTGGCAGAGGCACCAAAGAGAGTCTTTGTGTTCTTATGAGTGAATCAGATGACCCCAAAGCCAGAAACAGGCTAACAGCTCTTTGCTCCAGCAACGATGGATTTGTGATAGCGGAAGAGGATTTGAAGCTTAGAGGGCCGGGAGATTTCTTTGGTATCAAGCAACATGGTCTGCCGGAGTTCAAAATTGTCAATTTATATGAAGACCGCGACTTAATCCTTAAGACGAATGAAGCAGTTGAAAAGATACTACATGCAGATCCTAAGCTGGAGCAAGTTGAGAATAGGAAGCTCTTGCCCTTCATCACAGAAAGGCTGAAGCTTAATCCGGAGCCTGTACTCTAGAAAACAAGACTGTCAAATACGGCACTAATGAAATTACATAGGTGAAGACGCATAATTCTTATTGAAAACGTATAATTACTACCATATAAGACCAAGGTTTATTTTCACATCTACTCATTGGAATGGAGCTATCCGGATGACACGTATCATAAGTGGTAAAGCAAAAGGGACCAATCTTGCCAGTTTTAAGGATGGCAGTGTTAAGCCAACATCCGGACGAACTAAAGAGGCACTGTTTTCGATTGTTTTCAGTAAAGGCATTAGAGGATCATTCCTGGATTTATTTTCCGGCAGCGGTCAGATCGGCTTAGAGGCAGCCAGTAGAGGATTCTCACCGGTGGTTATGGTTGAGAAATCTAAAAGAGCACAGAAAATAATCCGTGAAAACATCGCCAGAACAAAAATGTCTGCTGATGTTATTTTGATTGGACAAGCTGCTGAGCAGGCGGTAAAGAAACTAGCTGATTCGGGAGCCGTTTTTGACATTATCTACATGGATCCTCCATGGGTTGAAGCGGAGAAGAGCTTTTATCAAATGCAGGAACAATTAGCCCGGATAATGACGCCGGATGGTCTGCTGGTTTTTGAACATGAAAAGAGAATCAAAGCTCCTGACACTGTAACAGTATTGGAACATTTGCAGAGTTGTAACTACGGAAGCGCGATGTTATCATTTTATAAGAGAAAGTAGCGTAATAACGGCAATTTCAGCTGTTTCCAGCTACCGAACAGGTGCCTTTAGTGGATAAAATAATATTTTCTGGAACATTCGATCCGTTTACCTGCGGACATCTTGATATCGCCTTGCGGGCTTCAAAGCTATGCTCAGAATTGATTATTTTGGTACTGGAAAATCGGGACAAGAAATCACTCTTTTCTATTGATGAGAGGAAAGAGATGATACAAAATGTACTTGCCCATCAGGATAAAATCCGTGTAGATAGCTGGCCTGGCTTATTAGTAGATTATTGCGCATGCAATAATGTGCATACAATTATTCGCGGGCTGAGGAATGAGCTGGACTATAACTATGAAAGTACCATGGCTTTGACAAATAATATGTTGTTCTCAGAATGTGAGACCATTTTTATTGTTACATCTCCTGGACTCTCACATATTAGTTCTTCTGCAGTTAAAATAATTGCCAGCTATGGCGGCAATGTTGACAAGATGGTGCCGCCAACTGTTGCTGCCGAAATTAAGCGTAAGTTTGCTTAGCTAAATATTTTCGAGATATAAAAATCGCTCGTGTTTCCTTTCAGAAAATACTGAAAACGGAGGAATAAAATGAATACAAATGACAATGATATTCAACAAGATGAAATCAGGCCTCGTCGTGCAACTGCCCCGCGCGGCAGCGAGCAAAGTGTGGATACTTTGCTTAACCGAATGGAATCTACTCTAACTCATGCCAAGATAATGCCTTTAAGTGATAAATGTCTGGTGGAGAAAGAAGAGATGCTGTTTTTGGTGCGCATGGTAAGAGAGGGTCTGCCTGATGAACTTAGACAGGCAAAATGGCTGCTTGACCAGAATCGTCAGATGATTGCTGAAGCCAGAAAAGAAGCAGACAGTATTATGCGTGACGCTCAGGCACAGATGGCCCGCATGATTGATGAACATGAGATTACAATCAAAGCCAGAGAAGAAGCTACTGTATTGATTGAGGACGCCACCAGGCAAAGTACTGATATCAGGAATAGTGCTATTAAATACACCCACGACATTTTGACAGATTTACAGGATCAATTGGCACATATTCAGTCTTTTGTTGCCAAAAACAAGGAAGAGCTTGAGTAAAAATGTCTAAGAGAACTACCAGTCTGATTGTTCTGTCGATAACCTTTTTGTTGCTGATTACATCATGTAATGGCAAGGAAATAATTGATTTAGACTGGAGCAATCAGGATTCTGCACAAGAAACTACGGAGAGTCTTTCCCGGGAAGAGCAGATACATCAGATTTTTAAGCTTGTTTCCAATCGGGAAAATTCATTACTGAAAAATTATTTAACCGCTGATTCCTTAAGCCGCTATGGTGAGGATCAAATCGTCACGCGGCAACAAGAAGTTGATAAGAGGCTTGGAGTTCAACAGATCAACTTACGGGATATTGCTCTTTTGGATATTTTGTCAGACAAAAATATTCAGGTCTATGAGATGGTGATGAGCTTGATTACCGACTATGGCCCCATTGAGCGTCCTCTCACCTTAACCTTCATACTGAATGAAAAGCTGGATCGTTGGGAATTGGAATGGACTCCGTCAACAATATTTCCCGGCTTGACTGCCAATAACGAGATTGTAGTTGAAGTGCTGAAGGCTCCTAGAGGGACAATATATGATCGCACCGGTAGAGAGCTAGCTGTTGACGGGCTCAAACAACAGGTAGGTGCAGTTTCAGGCGTGTATGACATGAAAAAACATGAGGAAGTAGCTGCCTTACTGGATATGCCGGTAGAAGAAGTTGAAAGAAAGATGAATCAGTCCTGGATCAAGGATAATATGTTTGTACCTTTGCAGGTCAAGAGCTCATATGCGCCTGATCAAGTTTCTCATTTTTCAGAATATGGTTTGTCTGTTCGGACAATTCAATCCAGACTCTATCCTTATGATTCTGCTTTTTCTCATTTGATAGGATATGTGGCAGGAGTGACTTTTGAGGATCAGAATGATCCAAAACATGAGCTCTATAGCTCAGGGGATGTTGAAGGCAAAAGGGGATTAGAAGCTCATTATGAGGCAGAACTACGACCTGAAAAAGGAGTGAGGGTGAGCTTGACCGGAGGTAATAAAGAAGTTCTGTTTGAGCGTCTTGCTATTCCGGGCAAAGATTTTTATCTCACTTTAGACGCTGAACTGCAGAATAAAATATTCGAGACAGCTAAAGATTACACTGCTTCAACAACTGCGATAGATCCGGTAAGCGGAGATATTCTCGCCTTGGTCAGTACTCCGGCTTTTAGTCCTAATGCAATATCGGCAGGCATCAGCAATGATGAATATCAAGCCCTTATCAATGATCCCCGGCTTCCGTTACTAAATAGGTTTCAATTGAGATATCCTCCGGGATCAATATTCAAAATAGCTACTTCTATTGCCGCTTTTAACAGAGATGTTCTTTCCGAAACGACAACTAAGACAATAACAGGCAGTAAATGGCAAAAAAATGCATCCTGGGGTGGTTATTATGTATCTAGAATTGTTGTTAAAGATGAACCGCAAGATCTTATTAGTGCCATATCGATTTCAGACAACATCTTTTTTGCACAGCTTGTTACAGATATGGGAGTTTCCGCGTTCTTTGAGGAGCTGTTAAATTTGGGGTTAAATGAAAGTGTACCGTCAGAATATCCATTTTACAGGTCGCAAATAACTAATAGCGGTGAACTCGGGACGGAGATTATGATGGCTGACACAGCCTATGGTCAGGGCGAGCTGCAGATAACGCAAGTACACATGGCAGCAATTTATGCAGCCTTAATAAATGGTGGCGATCTATTTGAACCGCACATCCTACAGGGTAACGAAGGAACCATCTGGAAAGAGAATATATGCACCCCTGAAGACTCGCATTTTTTAAGACAAGCTATGCGAAACAGCGTGACAACTACTCATGCGAACACGGTTAGCCGCCCCTATGCCAGTTTTGCCGGCAAGTCCAGCACTGTACAGCGCGGCTGGGATGAGGAGTTAGGTAAACAAGTGATTGATACCTGGTTTATCGGTTTTGACAACGATGATCCGACAATGATCCTGGCTACTCAACTGCAAGATATGCAACGGCGTGACGATAATGTATCGGCATTTTCTCTCTGGGGAGAAATTATGGATAAGATATACGAGGCCGGTGCTTATCGAGTTCCATAACTATTAAGGAGTGCTCTCAGAAATAAACAGGAGTCGTAATGACAAATTGTTCTGCAACAACAGAGAAGAAGAGCAAAGATAAAAACAGACTGAACCTGCAGTCGTTTTTTTATATTCTTGTTTCGTCTTGGCTTCTAACGAGTATAGTCAGTAGCCTGGTGTCGCATCGCAACGATTTGCAGATTCTTTCTCTGGACTTTGTCAGATCAATATCACCTTACTACTACCTTGCAGGCCTTGGGGCAGCGGTCCTGATTACATTGGCGATCTCTTTAATCTCTTTTACATCAACTACCAAACTTAATTTGGTCAAACTGATTTTCCTTTTCTCTTCATGGTCCTTTCTTTTCTATCTCTGGCAATTAAATTCTTCAGTGGAACAAGAACAAGCATCAATCGCGCTTTCACTGGGTCTTATAATTGTTTCTCTCCCTGTACTTGTATCAACCAGATATTATTTATTTGAGGCGAGGAAGAGCAAAATATTTTTTTATCTGGGCAGATTTCTCTTTATAGTTGTGATACTGTTCTTGTTTCTGGTGTTGATAGATGGCTTAATGCTGTTTTCTCCAGCCTCTTTATATCAGGATACAAGTTTAATCATTAAGATCATTTTAGCTGTAATCCTGGCTGTTCAAGGCGCTCTGGCCGGTGCAATTACCGCCCATCTTTTTCCGGATGTAAGTATTATCAACAGACCCTTAAAGTCAAAGAAAACCGGTAGCATACTGTATGTTATTGTTGCTATAGCAGGGATCTTACATATCCTCTTAGTTGGCTATCTAATGTTTGTCAGAACATATACTCTAGGGACTCCTACATATGATTTCGGAATATTTGTGCAGATGTTCCACAATATGGCTGAGACCGGACTTCCAACAACCACTTTGGAACGAAGTTATGAGATGAATCATTTTGCCGTGCATATTTCGCCAATTTATTATTTGTTGTTGCCGATATATTATTTGACTAGAAGTGCTATTGTTTTACAACTGGCTCAAATTGTTATTGTAGCTTCAGGGGTTATTCCTCTAATTTTTATCACCCGGTTGCTAGATTGGCCGCAGCGCAGATCGATCACATTTTCCTTACTATATCTGACATATCCTGCGCTTATTGGCAGCAGTATGTATGATCTGCATGAAAACTGTTTTTTGGCGCCGCTTTTATTGTGGCTGTTATATTTTGTCCTTAAGAAGCATGCAGCAGGTACTTTTATTTTTACAGCACTAGTATTGGCGGTGAAGGAAGACGCAGCTCTCTATATTGTGTTCATAGCCTTGTGGATGTTGTTGTCAGCGCGCACCAGCAGGAAACATGGCTCAATAATGCTTTTAACCGGGTTGGCTTGGTTCGCAATAGCTTTATATTGGCTCAATTCCAGAGGGGTAGGTGCGATGGATGGCCGTTACCATAATTTGATGGCCTGGCCTGAATACGGACTGTTCGGAGTGGTTCTGACTTCTCTATTGCATCCGGGCTACACAATATCTGAGATGTTTACTGTCGATAAGATTATCTACGGTATTAGTGTACTGGCACCATTGGCTTTCTTACCATTGCTTAGGCGCCTTCATATCGATTATATTTTGATTTTACCTTGGATAATAATGAATTTATTGTCTAATTATCAATATCAGCACAATATAAATTTTCAATATCATTACGGAACCGGTGTGCTCTTGATTTTTGTCGCGATGCTGACGATGGACGACCTTTTTAAGGACAGTCCCAGCTATTATTCGCTGTCTTTACCCAGACAGGCCCGCCTAAAACAATCGGAAACTAATGAACAGATAATTGGTCCATTTCAGCGCCTATACGCTTCAAAGTCTTATCAAATGCAATGTATGATTACCGGGATTATCCTGATTACTTCGCTATACTTTGGTGCCTCCCTTTATGTTAAGCATTATGTTCCTCTGGATACTGTTAAAGTGAGAGTGGAAACAGCCGCAGACATGAAGCGGGAAATGGACAAGATCCCCGATGAGGCTTCTATTAGAGCAACAGCCTGGCTGACAACCTATCTGGCTCAAAGAGATAAGATCATTGATTTAGATTATGAGCATCTGGAGGAGGCTGAGACCTGGCAGGCTGACTACATAGTTATAGATCAAAGATATGATAGGCGCCTGCCGCAGGAGGATAGGATAATGACAGCCATCGCGCAAGGCTATTTGGTAATGGTTGATCTCCCGGAAAAGATTCTAATTTTGCAGCATCCGGATACTGTGAACTAAGTAGAAGTAAGTTTTCAAGGTGATTTGAGACCGGGCAGGGGAGATGGTTGGATTGCAGGCAGCAAAGGCAGAGATAATATGTGCGAAGAAAGCTGCAAACATATGCGCAACGAATGGATAGGGAAGCATCTCTATGATTAGGTGAAAGCAAGCATTTGTTAAAGATATAACTGAAGAAGAGAAGGGAATGTTGATTCGTGCTATTAGACTTACATGCTGATATTTGGACAGATGTGACTATCAATAGATTACAAGGCATGAAATCTGTTATTAAAGAACGTCACTTGCAGCGCTTCCGTCAGGGTGGAATGACAGGCGGAGTGTTTGTCGTGTGGAATGATCAACCCTCTGATCCAAGATCTAGAGATCGTTTGCTGGAGAGTTTAGGGGCGATGTCTGCTGAATTGTGGGAAAGCATAGACATTATCCAGGTTGTGACTGAACCGGACGATTTTGCTACGGCAGAGCAGGCTGGCAAATTAGGCATTATGCTCGGATTGGAAGGCTTAAATGGCATTGGTACTAATGTAGAAATGATCTATGCTCTGGAACGCATGGGTTTTAAATTAGCCATGCTTACCTGGAATGAACAAAATGATCTCTCGACAGGCCCGCATGGAGATCCTGATCGTGGACTTACAGACTATGGGATAGAAGCAATTCGGATCATGGAAGAGCTAAAAATGATAGTAGATGTCTCTCATACAAACGAAAAATCTTTTTGGGACATAATGGATGTTGCCTCCAGCCCAATTTTTGCTTCACATTCTAATGTGAGAGAAATTTGCGATGTACCCAGAAATTTGTGGGATGAGCAGATAGATGCCATTCGCGCAACTGATGGAATGGTAGGAATTAACACTTTTAGCGACTTTGTCAGCCAAAACAAAAACGAGCATACAATGGAAAGACTGGCGGATCACATTGACTATTTGGTAGAAAAAATAGACATTGAACACGTCGGTTTTGGTTTTGATTTTGATGATTATTTAGATGCGGATCTTTTAGCTCAGGCGGATATTCCCAATCATGGATTGCGGGGCTTGAAGAGTATCAGCGATGCTCCTAATCTATTGCAAGAGTTGGCACGCAGAGGCTATTCTCAATCAGACATCAGAAAGTTGGCTGGCGAGAATTTTATCAATTTTTATCGTAGAGTAAGAGCAAAATAATCCCATCTAAAAAACGGCGTGGGATTTCTTCTGACATACGAAAAAGCCCAGCTATGCTGGACTCTTTCGTCTCTTGTCATTGTATCAATAATGAAGTTTAGATTTGGCGGAGACGGTGGGATTCGAACCCACGTGCCGGGAACCCGGCAAATGCTTTTCGAGTGATATTTTTATCCAATATCTCTTTATAAGATCTTATAAGTTCTTACTACTTCACCCCTGAAAATACGGGCTTTCAAAGGATTTCTTTATATCTTCTCGTAATGCCTTATAACTCATTTTGGGGTGGTCGGGCACCATTTGGGCACCACGGGCACCACGATAAGAGCAAAGAGGTGAATGGGTTAAAGTATAAAATATTTG
>DUPE01000059.1 GCA_012838475.1 Clostridiaceae bacterium | reverse complement strand
CCCTCTTCATCTTCGTTGGCACTTTGGGTAAAATCACCTGCAGAGATTGCATTCGCAACTTTACGGATCGATTGCAGGGGACGAACTATTCTGAAAGCAACCACCAACACGGGGACCGTCATTATCAGGAGCACCACCAGCGAAGAAATTATCAGAGCCATATTCAAACTGAGAATACTGGCATTCATTTCTTCCATGGGTTGAACTGTTACCACCGACCCATATCTGGCATTTTCAAATTCAATCGGAACCGAGACAAAAATAAGAGATCCATTAATCCCTGGAACGCGCATTATTTCCGATGTCATCTCGACACTGGTGCCCATGAGTTCCAGGTGAGAGTCAAGGACATACTGAAAGAGCAGGTCTGTCGTTTCGTCCGATTCTAACTGAACTCTGGTATGCAATTTGATGCCATTACCATCTACCAGAAAAGTCCAACTGCCATACATTGAATAAGAAAGGGCGATAGTTTCGTTAACAAAGCCATCATAATCTGCCGCGCCGGAGACACGACTGGAAATCACGTTAGAGCGAGTTGCTATTTGTCTGGTGATTATTCGAGAAAAAACAGGCTGAGCAATGAATGAATAAAACACAGTGGTCAGCACGGTCCAAAGGATTACTGCCACCACAATTAAAATAAAGAATCTTCGGGCTAAAAAACTATTTCTCAGCTTCAAACTTATATCCAACTCCATAAACGGTAATCAAACCGTATTTGGCATCTTCTTGATCAATCTTCTGCCTGATGCGCTTAATATGTGTATCTACGGTTCTTGTATCTCCGAAGTAGTCATATCCCCACACCTTAGACAATATCTGCTCACGGTCCATAACCTGACCGGCGTGAGATGCTAACAGATAGAGGATTTCTACTTCTTTGGGTGTGAAGGCTACGTTTTCACCCTTTACCTTAACTTGATAATTATCCAGATTAATCTCCAGTCCTTCAAATCTAAGCACAGAAGAAGCGCTGCTTTCGCCATCCCTAAACCTGCGCAAAACAGCTTTAATTCTTGCTATAACCTCGCGTGGGCTAAAAGGTTTGACAATATAATCATCTGCACCCAATTCCAAACCTAGAACACGGTCAATTTCTTCGCCGCGAGCTGTCAGCATGATTACAGGCACATTAGATGTTTTCCTGATTTCCCGGCAGACATCAGTACCTGACATCTTGGGCATCATCAAATCTAAAATTATCAAGTCAGGTTTCTCCGCCTCCCAGAGTTCCAGGGACTCAAGACCGTCAAAAGCTGACACATGTGTATAGTTTTCCGCATCAAGATAAATGATCAAGGACTCATGAACTACCGGATCATCATCACAAATTAAAATATGTGGGGTCATAGCTGGCCTCCTCTAAATATGCCTATATTATACTGTATAATCTATGATAAACAGTACTTCTTAATCTTCTAATGATTCTGTCGTTAAGGCTAACAAAGGAAAGCGTACGAGCTACATAAACATATTTGAGCTTCCTTTGAGATACAACAGACAAATATTTCAAACAAGACCGCATGAGAGAGCATATGCCACGCGAAGATAAGCAACCAATAATACTGTACGAAGACAATCACATACTGGCAGCTGTCAAGGCACCGGGAATATTATCCCAAGAGGATGCAAGCGGCAAACCGGACATGGTTAATTTGCTTAAGAAATATCTCGTAATGTCTCGCAATAAGCCGGGCAAAGCCTGGCTGGGACTTTTACATCGTCTGGATCAGCCCGCTAGCGGTGTCATGGTATTCGCCCTGACTTCCAAGGCAGCAAGCAGGATGTCGGCTGAATTTCGCGAAAATCAAATCGATAAATACTATTTGGCTTTGGTTAACGGCATGCCTGACAAGCCAGCGGCAGTTTTGACGGATTATCTATCACTTACAAAGGAGAATGGAAAATACCACATAAGTTCGAAAGAGCAGGGAAGACTGGCATCTCTGGAAT
>DUPE01000130.1 GCA_012838475.1 Clostridiaceae bacterium | reverse complement strand
TCAAACTCGCCTCAGCCGCTAAGTCCTCGGATTTCCAACTACCGGAGCAACAGTCTTCCGCTTCCAGTTAATCAAAGAAATACCCAGCACTACCAATAAGAGGGCAACCAGCGTATTCCAGCGCCAGATGTCATCACCCAGTATAAGCCAGGAGAAAACAGCACCGAAAATCGGAGTCAGAGCGTTAAAGATAACAACCCTGGAGGTATCATATCTTTTCAAGAGCAACGACCAGAGGGCGTAGGCCACAGCAACCTGAAACATCAGATACAAAAGTATAAGACTCTTGGCAAAACCCGGCCAGATCAGACTACCGCCGCCGGCAATGCCTATCAGACAGAGGACAACCCCTCCCAGAATAAACTGGAAACCGGTCAGTGCAACAGGCTCATGCTCCTTGCTGTAGTGTTTCACTAACACATTATGAAGCGCGTAACAGATGGCCGTCAGAAGGATAAACAGCTCACCATTCCAACGAAAGGTCAGCTCCAAATCAGGACTGAGATTAAATACAATAACCCCAATCAGCCCGAAGATAATCCCGGCGAACTTTCTCCCTGTCATTGCCTCCATGCCGATAAAAACTGCAATTATAACGGCAAAGAATGTTCCCGTAGAACTAAGCAACACACCGGCTGCTCCGCTGACAATAGTCAAACCCAAGTAAAAGAAAAAATACTGTAGTACAGTCTGTATCAAAGCCATAACCATGGTCGGCTTAATCATTTTCATATAATAACGGGGCAGCTTTCCCATAAGCAAGCGGCTGATTGCAAGCGTTATCCAGCCTGCGCCAAAGAAACGCACCCCGGCAAATAACAAAATACTGAAAACATCATCTGATTTTAGATGGAAATACGTGTATCCCAGTTTGATGGTCGGCGCACCGCTGCCCCAAAACATGGTGCAAATGATCGCTGCCGGTATCCAGAGATTGTTTCTAAGACCTGTGTGCCCCTTTGTGCTACTCTCCATTTTCTATAAGCAGGTTCGGACCCATTACTCCTACGCTTGGTCAAGGTCAGAGAAATGTTCAGCGCTATCATTAAGATCGGCCGCTTTACTCCTCCAGTTTATCAGCAAGATGCCCATCGCAACCAACAAGAGGGCAACCAATGTATTCCAGCGCCAGATATTTTCGCCTAGCAAAACCCAGGAGAAAAGAGCTCCAAATACAGGTGTCAGAGTATGGAAAATAACAACCTGCGAGGTGTCGTATTTCTTCAGCAGCATAGCCCACAGACCGTAGCCAAATGCAGCAACAAACATCAGATAGAAGAGTACTATGCTCTTGGAGAAGCCCGGCCAGATTATCACGCCTCCACCTAGCAAGCCGATAACCGCAAGCACAAAGCCACCAAAGATGAACTGAAAACCGGATAGCTCCAAAGGGTTGTGGTTTTTGCCGTGATGCTTGATCAGGATATTGCTGATCGCATAACATACTGCTGAGAGCAGGATCAGGAGTTCACCATTGACACGGAAGATCAGCTCAAAATCTGAATTGAGATTTAGTATGATAACTCCCGCCATACCCAGGATGATGGCGAAAAATTTCCTTCCCGTCATGATTTCCAACCCGATAATAACCGCAACAATAACGGTGAAAAATGTTCCCGTCGAGCTGAGCAAAGCCCCGGTTGTACCGCTGACGATCGACATGCCGATATAAAAGAAAAAATACTGCAGGATTGTCTGGAAAGTAGCGATGCTGATAGTAGGTATGATCAAGCTTTTATTAAAGCGAGGCGCCTTGCCTGATACCACGCGGCTAAAGATTAATGTCAGCCACCCGGCGCCGGAAAAACGTATGCCTGCAAAGAGCAAGATGCTGAAAACATTACTGTTATCCAGGTTGAAATTTTCAAAAGCGACCTTGACGGCAGGGGATGCGCTGCCCCAGAACATCGTTACCATAATCGGAATCAACATCCAAAGTTTATCCCGTAAATTCACCTTCATACTAGCCATCAATTCTCCTTCCCGGTATCAGCCGCTAAAACAAAAAACAAAGATCCCGACAATCTATTTCAATCTACACAATGTCAGACATCAAAACAAAAAATCGGTGATCTCAATCACTCGCATCATCCTATCGCTGCAAATACCAAAGCAATAAAGCAGTTCGCCAGAACAAAAAACAGAGATTCGAATCGCTTACATAAACCTTCTCGATAATTGGTAATAAGTGCTGTGACAGGTACTAGAGATCATATTACTACAAGCACCAAAAATATTCTGCTCATAATTTACCAGCACCTTTTACAAATAGTAAAGTGTATATTATTAAGCGGTTGCCCCTCAACACTTTACAATGTTTTGGGAAAGTCCTTTTGCTCGATAGAGTCGTCAGGCATTAATGTTTATTGGCAGCGGGTCACAACATGGCAGGAAATTCACAACATGGCAGGAGATTCACAACATGGCAGGAAATTCACAACATGTCAGGAGATTCACAACATGGCAGGAGAAATTAGGTATCAGGATGATTTTGTATAGTTATACGAGTATACCTACGGTTATAATAGATGCAACCTTTGTTGCAGGATTTTGAGCCGAAGGCGCTCAACTGACAGTACTGCTGATTACAAAAACAGCGGCACTTTGCCCGACAGAAATTCTTCCAGCCCATAGCGGGGTCCTCCAACTATCAGAGAGAAGGATTTAGGATAGCGTTTCTTGAAATCAAGGCTTCCCCCTATCTTCTTTAGCCTTCCACTTTTTACTTCAATAGCTGTTAAACTGTTGCCTTTTTGCAGTACAAAATCGACTTCTTGATCACGCTCCCGCCACCAATAAAGCTCAAATCCCTCCTCTTGGCTTCGGGCAAGGAGATATGCACCTACTGCGCTTTCTACCAGTCTTCCTCTGTCTGGCGGATTGTCTAAAAGACGCCTTCTAGCAGTACCGTCAGCATAAGTCATCAGTGCAGTATCATAGACCATAAACTTTGGAGAGCTTTTCCTGCTGCTGATCTTACTGCCGGCATATTTCTGCAAGCCTGTTAGGATATTTGCTTTTCCTAATACCTCT
>DUPE01000121.1 GCA_012838475.1 Clostridiaceae bacterium | reverse complement strand
TCGCTTTTCTTATACCGCGCTTTAACTGTTGCGAGTTTGCGCTCGAGAACCGGCACCAGGAAGTTACCAGAACCGCAGGCGGGTTCAAGGAACCGAGAATCAATCCGTTCCGCTTCTTCAGCAACTAGATCGATCATGTCATCAACGAGCCACCGAGGCGTGAAAACTTCGCCGTGGTCGGCAACGCGTCGCTTCGATTTGATGAGTTGTTCATCAGGCTCGACGGGCGGATTGTTGATCGACATAATCAACAGTGTACAAGTACCCGGTGACTTTCGCTCTGGTGTGGGTATCCGGGTACAAGGACACTAGATGAGTGGCACGAACTCCTTCACTCGCAGCGGCTCATATCGGAAGCCTGATTGTCGAGCGACGTAGAGAATTAGGGCTCACACAAGATGAGGTTGCAGTGATGACCGGAATTGATTCATCGAATATTCGCGCATACGAAAACGGTCGATCAATGCCGAATATTCACTCGTTGATCCGCATTGCTTATGCAATGGAAGTTGAGCCAGGCGTGCTCCTCGAAGGACTTACCCCTCGGCTATTCGAACAGCAGAAGCCGAAAACTTCACGTTCTGCTTAGGAATACACTCGGCTAACGAAAAGCTTTTCTAGTCGTTTTCTAAGCGCTTCGTCGTAGACGTAAATATAAGTACCCAGCATTCCTCGCGTGAGAAGCACATAGTACGAGTTGACGATGTACTCAAGCAGGTCGTTTTCATCTTTCACACGTTTGACTTCAGTGTCGAAGTGATTCGCTTTAACTGCTTTGATGGATTGAGACTCTTCATCCCAGATGATGTCGGGGCCGATGATGACACCGGCGTAGTTCAGGTCGTAGCCCTGAACAGTGTGCACACTACCAACTTCTTGAGGAGAGGACGCTGAGGCGATCCAGTCGGTATCCGTTCTGTTCCAACGAAGCTGAACGCCATCAACTTCGATATCGTATGGTGCCTCATCAGAGCTGTCACCCTTGCTCTTCCAAGGCCAGGCGTAACCTGCAACCATCCGTGAAAGCCCGACCTCTTGTTCTCGCTGAGAAATTGCTTCTCTCATTGCTGCGAGATCGGAGAAAAACTTGAGGTCGTAGGTATCTGGAACAACAGGGGTGAGTGGACGGTTAGTGAGGAGTGCTCTTGCAAAATTCAGGTAACCATCCCCAGCTGTGACGCGCATCTGCGATTCCAAAGAATAGAGCCGACCATCGTTCTGCGCAGTGTGCTTCAACGTTTGAATAACGTGAACGGGAACATCTGCGGGTCGAACGGTCTGATCGCCATCAACAAGGAAGATTTGATGTTTGCTTTTGGCTCTGACCCAATCAATCGCAGTCTTACCTGCTGCGTCTTCTCCGAAGAGCTTTTGGTTTCGTTGGCGGAATTGGCCGATGGTCATTCCGGAGCCTCTTTGAGTGAGTCGATGAGCTTCATCCACGACCAGAATGTCCCAGTCCTCTTCAGAGTTTGCGACAGTGTAGGGGCTGAGCACCCGAACTTTATTGAGTCCCGGTGTTCGGCGGAACTCATTGTGAATTGTCTTTCGAAGTGATTGCTGGGGGACCACTAGACCAATGCTCAAATCTTGCAATGCTTCTCGATACCCAGAGAAGAAGAAATCGCTAAAACGGCCATCTTCATCCGGATCTGGGTCGGTGGTTGCCAGTTGGATGTCTCTGAGGAGCTTGAGCAGGTAGATTGCAACGATCGTTTTGCCTGTGCCTGGCCCACCCTGGACGACACTCATGGACGAATTACCGGTTTGCAGATCTTCAAAC
>DUPE01000002.1 GCA_012838475.1 Clostridiaceae bacterium | reverse complement strand
CTGATCTCAACTCACCAAACCAGCTCCCCTGAACCAGTTCTAATGCTCTGCCGGGAATCCCGTCCGAGAAACGTGCATAAAAGGAGAGATCCTTTCTACTTAAGACGGTTCCTACTCCGCTTAAGGCGGCCTCCGTTCTACTTAAGACGTCCTTTGCGGGGGGAAGAGCGCTTTCCTTGAGATCATCGCCTCTGACTTCTACAGCAAGCTCTTGTTCATCGAAGCGGTCTCCTCCAATTGCAGAAGCTGACTTCTCTTCAGCAAAATCATCACCGGTTGCCCGGGAGGTTAGCTCTTGTTCACCGAAGCGGTCTCCTCCAATTGCAGAAGTTGACTTCTCCTCAGCAGAATCACCGCCTGTTGTCCGGGAGGTTAGCTCTTGTTCACCGAAGCGGTCTTCTCCAATTGCAGAAGTTGACTTCTCCTCAGCAGAATCACCGCCTGTTGTCCGGGAGGTTAGCTCTTCTTCTAAAATTTGGAAAATCTCTTCATCACTGCGGCGGTCAACTCGCAAATTGACGACTCGCGACCTGACAGTGAGTAAGAGTCTGGAGGGATCACTGACGGTAAGTACGAAACGGTTATGGGGCAATGGTTCTTCCAGTGCTTTAAGTAGAGCATTTTGACCTTGTTCATTTAAACTATCTGCATCAATAACCAGAGCTTTATATTTCCCCAGACGGGGGAACATAATCAAATCTTTAAGTGCAGATCGGACGTCATCAGTAGGGATGATCCGTTTCCCATCTTCCGGCTTTAGCTCACTATAGTCAAAATGATTCTGTTGCTCAAAATGATGGCAAGATGTGCACTCTTCGCAAGCGCCGTTTTCTGACGGGAATTCACATAGCCAGGCCTGCGCAATCAGATTCGCCAGCTTTCTTTTGCCGCTGCCGGGCGGACCTGTCAACATAATACAGGAGTTATCCCCATTCAGAATAATATTGCCCAGGCGACCCTTGAGAGCAGCTAAGCCGGTTATTCGAGAAAACCCTCGTTTATCAGATTTTTTCGAAGTGCTCGACATTAACCACAAATACCGTTGCTCCGCCAATTTGTACTTCTACCGGCAGAGGCATGAAGGTCCCGCCCAGAACACTGGGTGTGACGCTTGAGTTTACAACCGCTTTCCTGCTTCTTGCGTACTTGCGAATAATGCCAAGAACCTTCTCCAACATCTCATCTTCAACAACAGCCATCAAAGTAGTATTCCCGGACCTAAGAAATCCTCCTGTCGAATTAAGCTTTGTTATGCGTTGGCCGGAGCGGTTTATCTCCGAAATAAGGCGCGGGCTGTCTTCGTCATTGATGATGGCAAAAATCAATTTCATGGAATTTCCCTCCTTACGCAATTAATTATCTGTTCGTATGTATCTTCTATGTCAGGCATTGAGAGAACACGCAACACTCGATCAGGTTCTTCTTCCTGGATTTTAGCATATCCGTCTCTTACACGGGTACGGAATTCGTTAGACTCCAGATCCAGACGGTCGGACTTATTGTCTGTATTACGTTTCCCCAGTCTCATAGCTAATTCTCCAGACTCAATATCAATCCAAATTGTAAGATCAGGTCTGGTTTCGCCTACTGCGGCGTTATTCACCTTTTTGACCAAATCAATATCCAGTCCTCTGCCATAACCCTGATAAGCTACAGTGGAGTCAATAAAGCGATCACAGAGGACATGTTCTCCTCGTTCCAGAGCAGGGCGGATGACTTCTCTTACCAGCTGCGCCCGCGCAGCGGCAAATAAGAACAGTTCGGAGACGTCCGCCATAGCCTGATGCTCCCGCTTAAGCAGAATCTGCCTTATTTGTTCACCAATCTGAGTGCCGCCGGGTTCTCTGAGCATAACCACTTTCTTGCCCTCAGATTTAAGTTCTGCGGCAAGCTTCTCAACATGTGTCGTCTTCCCTGTCCCGTCTACACCTTCGAAGGTGATAAAACAGCCTCTCTTGCTCATTTATAAATCCCCACAATATACTAGCTTTATTCTATCACTTTGACGCCGGGCATGTCAGGATTATGCACTCCATAAACAGTGATTTCTGCGGCAATCAATTGCTCAATCGCTTCTATACGTTCACGGGTAATTATTTCACCGGGCCAGACTAAAGCCACCCCTGGAGGATAAGGAACAATCGCTTCTGCGGCAGACCTTCCTTCAGCTTCTCTGAGCGCTGTTTCTTGCTTTTGGATATTCCCGAATAACGCCTTGCCAACCGGAACTCCGACAGGCGCAGACCGATCGAGCAGCGAGTAAACCCAGCCAATATCTTGCACAGCGGGCTTCCCCTTCGTGTCCGCTCCGAGGCTGACTGCATGCTCCTCGTCTGTGCCCACGGCAAAATCTGAATTCGGAGTGCCCACGGCGCAGAGTACCGAGGCTAGCGCCTTCATCTCTTCATCACCGGTATCCAGGGCCGGAATCAGAATGATCTGACTGAGATCAATAACCTCGGGATCAACTTTACCCGCATCAAAAATCCGTCTGACTTCAGCACGTGTTCGTCCTGTACTACTGTAATCATAGGTCAGGCGCAAGGGGTCAGAAGTGGGAAGCTGAAGGCGCTTAAGACTCGGTGGCAGATCCCTATTCAAAATCGATATAAGCCGAAGCAAATTCTCTACTGCTTGCCGCCCCTCTGTCTCCAGCCAGTAGCGAGCATAGTCAAGGCTGGCTGCTATGACGAAAGACGGACTGGTAGTCTGAAAAACCTTCAGCATTTGACCGAGTCTGTCTGTACTAATACGCCCTGACGACAGGACGTCCTTTCCAATGTGTAGATAACTGCCGGGAGTCAATGCGGGCAGGGTCTTGTGAGCGCTCATGGCAACCAGATCGGCGCCCTGCGACAAAGCAGTAGGCCTCAGCAGATCGGGAGCAGCTGCGAAGTGAGAGCCGTGCGCCTCGTCAACGATTACGAAGATGCCCTTTTCTCTAGCCTGCTTAACTATATTGGTAAGTGGCACAGTTGTTCCATCATAGATGGGTGTAGTAACGAATACTGCCTGCGCTTCGGGATGATTCTTGATCTCACGGATTAAAGCCTGCTCGATCTCCTCGCCTTCCTCGGGTTCCGCCCAGATAGGTACCAGCTCCAGCAGTGCTACTCCGTGCATGATTGTCTGGTGAACGCGGCGCGGCAAAATAATCCGGCTGCCACGCGGACAAGCTGTCGCCAAGGCAGTCAAGAGCGAGGTGGTGGTACCGGTTGTAACAAAGCGGGTGTGTCCGGAGCCAAAGGTATTAGCTGCCAAATCCATTGCAGCCATTACCTTACCCTCCGGATGATTGATGTCTCCGGTCAGTTCGATTTCAGTATTATCAAGAGTCCAGAGTTTGTCTCTCAGCCAGGGAGGAAATGATTTTCCCTGTCGATTGGCCGGCATATGAAAAGAAAAACGCTCTGCTGCCGCAGCAAAGAGCGTCTCTACCAGAGGCATCTTAGATAAATTGTTCATATAGTACTCCTAGCTTAGAAGTCCAGAGTTATATTAGAAATTGATCTGATCTCCAGTGATATTTCCTTTTCCAGCGACTTAATTTCTCTTTCTACGTCTTCTACGGTCTCCGGGGCTTGTTCCAGTTCATCAATTTTAATAATTTTGCTGCGCTGACGAATTTGTTTCACTTGTCTATTAGATTTTTGTACCTGATTATCTTTACTGTCTTTACGGCTTTCCAAAGAAGCCTTCTGCTGCCGGTCGGAAGATCTTTGGGAGAATTTTTGGCCCTGGCGATCATCACGGCGATCACCACGACGTTCTTCAGAACGACTTTTATCT
>DUPE01000153.1 GCA_012838475.1 Clostridiaceae bacterium | reverse complement strand
GACTGAACAAAATGTCAATCATCTGAAAATTGATAGGCCCTTCATTGAAAAAATCAAACACGTTGAGGCAGAGGACTCAATCACGAATGATATTATTTCGATGGCACATAAAATGGGTCTTTCTGTGGTAGCGGAGGGAGTAGAGGAAGCACATAAATTTGAGTATTTAAAGCACTATGGTTGCGATAGAATCCAGGGATACCTCATCAGTATGCCATGTATGAAAATGATGCCATAGAGTCATTGAAGCTCTGGGAGAAGTAGACCGCTATATAGATAAACGCGGAACTGTTTTGTCGCATATTATTCTGCTTCAACTAGTCTGCTATTAATGGATATATATTGACTTTATTCTTTTTTCCCGCTATTTGTTAGTGTGACTATATTTTGTACCAAATACAAAAATCATTTTTCTCAGTTTTGATACAATAAAGCTTACATTTTTGTTCAGGAGATATTCATGCTTGAGCTTAACACTGCGCAATAAGCGCAATAACATATTATGAGGCTACTACAATGAGAGACAATCGAAATAGACCCCAAATCAGGATACTTAAAGACGGACCATATGTAGTGACTGGAAAAGTCCCTCTATACGAAAAGATAATCACGCCACATGGCAAAAGCAACTATGTGTACCGGGACGGGCGTGAGCTTCCACAAGCAGAATTTTATACTCTCTGCCGCTGTGGCAAATCAAAGAATCCGCCTTTTTGTGATGGCAGGCATGTCGAGGCCGGTTTTGATGGTACTGAGACCGCTTCTAAGGCTAATTATATGGATAGAATTGTGTACAGAGTACCGGGACCTAATTTAGAATTGTTGGATGATGGCCGCTGCGCCTTCGCCAGATTCTGTCATCGCAAAGGGGGCGATGCCTGGGAATTGGCATCAATTGCAAAAGACGAGGACACTGTGGATGAGGCGATTACAGCCGCTATTGAATGCCCTGCAGGCAGGCTGGTCATCAAGGATAAGGACGGAGAGATAATCGAGCCTGAGTATGAGCCTGCTATCGAAGTACTGCAGGATCCTCAGATGAAGACCAGCGGACCATTATTCGTTAAGGGAGGTATTCCTATTATTTCGTCTGATGGAGACACTTATGAGACTAGAAATAGAGTTACCTTATGTCGCTGCGGACATTCAAAGATTATGCCGTTTTGCGATGCTCAGCATATTAACAAAGATTTTGTAGACGGGGCTGATGACACCAACGATAAAGATAAGGGTGGATCCAACGGCATCAGTAAAACCTGACTGAGAGCCAGCCACTGCCATTTTAGTACACCATGACATATCTCTCTGAGGCATCAATTAAGCCTGACTGAGAGCCAGCAACCGCCATTTTAGTCCACCATGACACATCTCTCTCTGTAGGCATCAGTTAAGCCTGACTGAGGGTCAGGTTATTAGCTATAATGAGTACAGATGTCTGGGAATTTTGTTTACATTATTGAATGCAAAGACGGCTCGTTTTACACCGGCTGGACGACGGATGTCGGACGGAGGCTGGCAGAGCATAATTCCGGTATTGGTTCTAAATATACCCGCAGCAGATATCCTGTCAAATTGAGGTTTATGGAAGAGTTTACTTCTAAAGAAGAAGCTCTGAAAAGAGAGTTTGCTATCAAAAAACTATCTCGAGAGAAAAAGATTGAATTGATTGAGAATTCTAATTTAGAGATCTCCCTGAAGTAGCATTAATCATCGAGGTCATCAGAGGATAATGATTTTATTGCTGATTAACTGTCACAGGTATAGTTCGATCCTGAATGGCTTAATGCATTACATATAAGATATCTGGAATCCTGCCGATAACGTCAAACTAGCCAACTAAATTGTTGCGTTGAGACAATGCTGGATGCATTTTTTTATCACCTCCTCTTATTATCACAATGTCTTAGCTTTTCTGAATTCCAAGTCTGCGCAAGTACTATTACTATTCGTCGTATCGTATGAGCCGGCAGAAACTTATGAAGAGTATTAAGTTGACTGTAAGTAAAAATTGGGCGTGACATTTATTGCCCACCAAAGGAGTACAATTACTGTGGAATGGTAGGGTGACTGACAAGTCAACCAAAAAATGGTCCCGGTAGGTCGCCTCGATTAGGCAAACTTGACAGCATTTGTGGCTGAAACTATACTAAAGTGTGGAAGCATATAGCGTGAGTTTATATGTGTTATATAGAAATATAAATTAATACTGATAATAGTGCTTTGGCAGGATTTGTTGTATACATTTGATGACAAGGACAATCAGAACAATATTTTCTGACTGAAAGCCCAAGCGCTAAAAATAAGGAGGAAGTAAGAATGAAAAAAAGAATGACTACGATGCTTGCTATTCTGCTGGCTTTGGTTCTTGTGCTTGGTGCCTGTACTACGGTTGATGGAACTGAAGATACTACAGTTGCAGTACCGGAAGAAACTGATGCTCCAGTAGAAACTGATGCACCGGAAGAAACAGATGCCCCGGAAGAGACAGATGCGCCGGAAGAAACGGATCCGCCTGCAGCTGACAAGACTAAGGTTAGTTTCGCAGTTCAGGCAGACTCTACACCTGCTTTGGATGCCATCGTTGCTGCATTTAATGAGCAAAGTGACCTGTACGAAGCGGAAGTGACGATTATGACCAATGATTCAGGGCAAATGCACGACCAGCTCCTGAATTCACTATCTGCGCAAACCGGGGAATATGATGTTATCTCCATGGACGTTGTCTGGGCCGGTGAATTTGCGGCGGCAGGGTTTATTGAGCCTCTCGATCAGCTACTTATAGATAACGGTTGGACACCGGCAGACTTTAACGCCGGCTCAATGGCATCAGGAAGATATGCAGGCAAAAATTATGTTCTGCCATATTTCCCTGACTTGGGATTCATCTATTATAGATCAGACATCGTATCTGAAGAAGACGCAACAAAACTCGAATCAGGTGATTATACCTGGGATGAGCTGATCGCAATGGGTGAGACTTATCAAGGTCAAGGCGATACAAAATACGCCTTTGCTTATCAGGCCATGCAATATGAGGGCTTGACCGTTAATATTAATGAGTACAGCAACAACTGGACCGATATCGCAGGTGGACTCGAGATCATGAAGTCTACTATCGACAATGGATTGACACCACCGGATATTCTTAACTACACCGAGGGTGAAACAGCCAATGCGCTTCTCAACGGAGAGGTAGTATTTGCCAGGAACTGGCCCTATGTTAACGGCATGCTGCAATCTGATGAAGTCTATAATGTTTCTATTGATCAAGTAGAGTATGCTCCGCTGCCCGGCGGTGGCTCAGTAGGAGGCTGGCTCCTGGGAGTTAACGCCTACTCTGAGAACATTGACGGCGCAAAAGCATTTATTGCCTTTGTCTGCGGTCCTGAGGGACAGAAAATCAATGCGCTCGAGGGAAGCTATCTACCAGGCTTTGACGCTCTGTTAGAAGATGAAGAAGTATTGGCATCCAACGCACTGCTTTCCAGCACGGGGTTCCAGAATGCTTTGGCCAACACGATTTCAAGACCGGTTGTACCCAACTACTCAGAGGTGAGTGACCAGATTCAGATAGCAACTCACCAGTATCTGTCCGGAAACAGTACTCTAGAGGATGCTGTCGCGGCAATTGAAGCTGCTCTTCCGACTGAGTAATTGATTGATCTTATTTGTTAGCTTTGGCTTTTCGCCAAAGCTAACATTTTTTTGCCCCTCGGGAGACTAACGAGAATCAGAAGAGGTTCGTATGAGTAAATTATCTAAATGGGTGGATCGGCAATCAGGCTATATCCTTACTTTTCCGCTTGTATTGATCATCGTACTGTTCTCAATTTTGCCCATCCTGCTTACGCTTCAGTATTCATTCTTCGATATGCAGCTAAATGACCGCTCAAGGAATGATACGTATTTGCAGCCATATGTAAATCTCTCACTCAATCAAGAGACAATTGAATATTTAAATTTCTATCTGGCTTATGACAAGGGCTATGCACAAGAAGAAGCGACATTGGCTAAGATTAGTGAGATCGAAGCAGCCTTAATTGAGCTTGATGCCTATATGAGCGCGGAGCTGGCTAGCAGCGATTTGAGAGCTGTAGTGAAGTTAAGCGATGCAGAGAAGACCGTTCTGGTTGCCAAACAAGATGCCATAGTTGTGCAATTGGAAGATTTATATGCCATGGATGACGAGTTCTATTCGCCGGAAGACACCATGGCTGTTGCCGGAGAGTTCCAAACAGCAATTATTGACTCTAATTTCATCGGTGCGGATAATTTTGCTCGCGTCGTTCAAGATAAGCGGGTACATTCTACCTTGCTCTTCACTTTGATTTTTACTGTGATTTCTGTTTTTCTGGAATTGGTTCTAGGCATAGCTCTGGCGACCATAATGAATCAGGCTTTCAGAGGGCGCGGATTGGTTAGAACGCTCTCTTTGATTCCATGGGCGATTCCTACCGCTGTCGCTGCTTTGATCTGGTCTTATCTCTACAATGGTTCCAGCGGCATCATTTCACATGTGTTTTCATATATTGGGCTGATCGAGTCGCCGGCTGCGATGCTCAACTCTTCCGGCAATGCGCTCATGGGCATCATTCTCGCGGATGTATGGAAAACAACGCCATACATGGCGTTGTTGCTCCTGGGCGGCCTGCAGACCATACCCAACAGCCTCTACGAGTCATCTTCTCTGGAAGGTGCCAGCAAATGGCAGCAATTTAGATATATTACTCTGCCGTTGCTGAAACCATCAATTTTTGTGGCACTGCTGTTCCGTACACTGGACGCCTTCAGAATACTTGATTTGAT
>DUPE01000223.1 GCA_012838475.1 Clostridiaceae bacterium | reverse complement strand
TTCAAAAGCACCGGTAGAAGCTCCGGAAGGCACTGCTGCGCGTCCCATGGAGCCGTCATCAGCATAGACCTCTGCTTCAACGGTGGGATTGCCACGAGAGTCAATGATTTCTCTTGCTTTGATATCGAGAATGATTAGTTCTTCCATAATTTCCCCCTTTTTGTCGCGTCTTACTTAGAAATAAAAGCAAAACCATCTCACTTGAGACCGGCAAATTCATAAGAATCGTGTTTTGCAGATCCCGGTCACCAATAAAATTATTCTTCGTACTGCTTGCAGCAGGAATAACAATTATCTCCTCTATTATAGCTCTTTCTACCCTTAGTGACTCCTATTATGCTATATATTGTTTCCTCTCAGGCATTAGGGGCTTGTTATTCTCCGCCTGGCACAAAATTTTAGATTAATTACCCGATCGATAAGACATTTTCGCACTACCCCGCATATATTCAGCTATCAGATTCCCGTAATAATAAACATGGCGTGAATGGCAGAAATGTAGGGCCCACTGCCACGCTTTCTCAGGAGATTAACGGATGCAAACCAGTATAGTTCAGGTCGCAGTTATCGTTCAAAAGGTTACAATGTCGAGTATTGAATAATTGGTTTGATTTCATTATGATGTAAAAGATGAGATGAAATATTTTGAACATTGAGGTTGCCTAATGGTCAGAAAAAAGGAATTCCGGCAAATACTCTTCGTCGTTTTAACGATAGT
This sequence comes from Clostridiaceae bacterium, assembly GCA_012838475.1. Taxonomy (GTDB): domain Bacteria; phylum Bacillota; class Clostridia; order Saccharofermentanales; family DTU023; genus UBA1046. The sequence goes on along the minus strand of DUPE01000223.1, from coordinate 1,646 downwards.
ATTTGTTTCTCTGATTATTGGAACCAGCGGCTCTGCTCGATCTCAGCTTAGGGGAATTCCCGCCACTACATCAGATGTGAATTCGGAAGAATTTGATGGACAAAATTGGCCTACATCTACACCTTCAGTAGAAGTAAATAAAGCAGGAGAAAAGCCGGAAGCACAGGGATCACAGTCTGCTACAGAGCAAAGCGGTGGAATAGATTCTAAGCCGAATCCGGACACCGGCGCAGATGCTAAACCTTTTGTGAAACCTCAAAACGAAATCCCAACTTTCCCTAATCCAACACAACCACCACCTACGCCTACCCCCAAGCCTGTGATAAAAGAAACAGTTAAACCGACTACCAAAACTACTACAAAGACTTCATCAGAGCAGTCAACTGAAACCACGTCAGGTCAGCCAACTGAAAGCGCATCCGAGTCGCCAGCGGAGGCTACATCAGAGTCGTCAACGGAGACCACATCAAATGACGTGGCAGAGATTTCCTCAGTAGCGACAGCAGAAACCACAGCGACGCCGACAGAAAAAGTATCCAGCGGTACCAAATATATCGCCTTTACCTTTGATGACGGACCGTCTGCTTCAACGGAGAAGCTTTTGAACGCTCTGGCAAAGAATAAGGATAAGGTGACATTCTTTGTTTTAGGTTGGCGGGTAGATGGGGGCTATGGCAAGTTAGTAACACGAGCGGCTAAAGAAGGTCATGAGATTGGAAACCACAGCTACAATCATCCCAATTTGACGAAATTATCCTCGGCAAAACTCAAAAAAGAGCTGGACCTGACGGATAAAGCCGTAATAAACCGGACCGGAAAGAAGCCAACCCTGATGCGGCCCCCCGGAGGTGCCTATAATTCCGCAGTGCTAAAAGCTGCCGGACGACCGGTGATCATTTGGAGCAAAGACCCGCAAGATTGGAAACACAAGAGCCGCAGTCATGTTAAGAATCAGGTCTTAAAACAGGCTAAAGACGGAGATATATTTCTGCTTCATGATCTGCACAAAACTACAGTAGACGGCTTTATTGATGCTTTGCCGGAACTACATAGTCGCGGGTTTAAGCTTGTCACTGTCTCTCAACTGATGAAGATAAAAGGCATAAATATGCGCGCAGGCAAAGCATACAACAGCGCACGCTAGTTTTTTGTATATGTCTGTTATTATTTTATCAGCGTCTGCAAATGCTTGAAGTTGTCGTCGGCAGAGTCGTAAATCAATTCAAAAATCACAGTCTCAGTAGAAGTGACATTAGCTCCCATTTGGCGGAATTGCTCCAGAGCGATGTCTCTGTTTCTCTCATCTCTTGAGTCAACTGCATCCCAGGGAACAAAAACCTCAAAGCCTTCTTTGATTAAATCCCTTACGGACTGAAATACACATATGTGAGACTCTACTCCGGAGACAATTATCTGTGATCTCCCGGTCTCTTTGATCTTGTCAAGTAGTGCGGGCAATGCGGTGGTGAAGCAGGTTTTCTCCATACAGAAAGCGGACACTGATTCTAATTTTTCAGTCAGTGATCTGACAGTTGGCCCCAGACCACGTGGGTATTGCTCACTATAAAAAAGTGGCAGATCGTATGCCTTAGCGCCTTCTATCAAAACATCTGCATTCTTTAATACCAGTTCCTTATTTGGCATAG
>DUPE01000032.1 GCA_012838475.1 Clostridiaceae bacterium | reverse complement strand
ATGGAGTCATCCGGCTCGGCTGTTGTAAAGCGCTGCATTGCCAAGCCGGGCAGAGAAACAAAACGGGTCACAGGATTATCGAAGCGTCCTGCCAGACGAATAAGTTCATAAGAAATTGCAGTCACTATCGGCAGCAAAAGCAGTCGCAGGAGCAAATTAATCAAAGGTCCATGACGTCCCACCAGCGCAAAAACCAGAATAGACACTACCATAACCAAAAACATGAAGGCTGTACCGCAACGCGGGTGAAAACGACTGTGTTTCCTGACATTCTCTACTGTCAGCTCTTCTCCGGCCTCATAGGCTGCGATAGCTTTGTGCTCGGAACCGTGATACATCCAAACCCGCTTGATCTCCTCCATCCGCGAAGCAAACCACAAGTACAAGACAAAAATAGTAATGCGGATTATTCCTTCAATAAGCGACAAAAAGAAATTATTCTGGCTGACCGTACCGCCCAGCCAGGTTATTAAAGCTCTAAGACCGTCCGTAAGCAGACTAGGCAGGAGAATGAAGAACACTACCGAAAAACCAAGAGCCACAACCACCATGCCCCAAAGCACCAAATTAGAATGCCGTTCGAGCCAGGCGTCAAACTTGCCGGACTTCTCACGCTTATTAGACTTCTCAGGCTTACTAGACTTCTCAGGCTCATTGGGCTGCGCTGGCCCGCCGGCCGCGTCATTATTATCGGATATCTCTCTCACGCCGGAGGTCACTGTCCCGTCGGGTATTTCTATGCCCTCAAGATCATCTGCCTCGCCGGAGGTCACTGCCCCACCGGGTATTTCTATGCCCTCAAGATCATTTGCCGCGCCGGACGCTACTACCCCTCTGGCCACTTCTATACCCTCAAGATCATCTGCCACGGTAGAGCCAACATCATTTATTTCATCTGTTTGAGAATAATTTGTTGAAGGCGCTACCGTCGCGGGCTCGAGCTGCTCCACCAGCTTAGTAACATCTACAGACCCTGACAGATCTGGAATATCAGGATCACTTTGCAAATCGGTTTCTGTAACAGAAGTATCGCTCGATTCAGGTAAATCCGTACTAGGCTCCTCTGCTGCTAATTCCGTGAGCTCCGCTGATTCTATCAGAGCAGTTATTCCTACCGCCATCTGTGAAATCAGACGAACCGGACCCCTGATAAAGGGAATCTTAGCTATGCCTTTAATCGGAGACCGCTTGGATACGGAAAGCTTTATTTGCCCGTCAGCGCCTCGTGTAGCCATAGCTTTCTTCTCAGGACCCAGCATAATCAGACCCTCTATCAGAGCTTGTCCGCCAATAGAAGTCTTCTTGCACGAGACTTGATTATCAGTTTTATTTTCCATCTTAGTTACACTCTTTTTCAATTCCTGAACATATGAGGATGCTTGGCTCGGTGATATTGATCATATGCTCTACACTAGCACTTACATTCTGCCACTAATCAAATTAGTTAACTGACCAGTGAAGTATTGAATAAAAACAGAGCCCTAGAGCACTTAAGTGCAATAGAGCTCCAGATTTTTTGTTTATAAATTCTAGAAAATCTACTCAACAAACATCCTTATTAATCATCCTTAGTGTTTGCCATTCTTTTCTTAAACTTATCTACACGACCGCCGGAATCGATCATCTTTTGCTTGCCGGTGTAAAAAGGATGACATTTGGAACAGATATCAACAGACATCTCCTTACGGACAGAGCCTGTTTCAAAAACCTCGCCGCAGGCACAGGTCACGACACATTTATTATATTCGGGATGGATATTTTCTTTCATTTATTTTCACCTCGTAACGATTCGCACTGAGCTAATCTTAAGTCTATATATTAACACTATCTCTGCTCAAATGATTGATAAAGCAGCCTTATGATAATAACGCCCGCCATCGTTCCTGTCAAGCATGACTGTAACAGCGTGTCCCTAATCAATGATAATTTCACCCCTATAACTTATCAATGAATATTTCACCCCTAGAGGGAGCACTTCATCAGGGGGCTAGCCCCCTGGCTTGTGATATGCGCAAAAAAGAGTTTGTGGAAATCAGGGTGCTGCCGAATAGTACTGCAACAGAGCGTTGGCCACTCCGCGTGCAATAGCCCCCTGGCCTTCCGCGCTGGTAAGTCTCGTCCGGTCGGCAGCATTAGAAAGAAAACCACAAGTGAGTTGAGCAGATGTTACATTATTCAGACGCAGCACTGCCAAATCATCCTCAATTATCGCCTTTAAATTTGACCTCATGCCGGCGTCTTGAGCGGTAAGGTTGCTTTCCAATAAAGAAGCAAATCTTTCTCTTTGTACGCTGTCGTAGGCGTTATAGTTGGGCGCATGTGTCAAAGCGTCCGTCCCGGCGGCATAGCTGTTGTTCATGTCCTTGATATACTCATTACTCATATAGCGGACGCGAACCCCTTTGTCTTCAGAATTCTCAGATGACTCCAGGTGGATTGAAAGAAAGATCGTATCTTTATAGTAATCTTCAATGTCATAGATTACTTTCAGGTTAGGGGGTGTCCCGATAGAGTTAAAAATACCCCTGCCGCCCGAGTCTACGGTTCCTGAATTGATCCTGATGATATCTTGCATCAGAAGCCTGAGCGACTCAAGAGGCTGCGCATCATAGCCTGCCTGTTCAACATCATTGGCATAACGTTGGAGCAGCATATCGGCCGTATAAGCCATTATGTAGAAATATGAATGCTTTTCATCAGTGGCCCGGGTCATATGAACTTCCGCACCCTGCTTAATCAGTTCCTCCTGGATTGCAGAAGAAATCTGTAAATTAACTGTTTTTTCCAACAGCGTTTCATCTTCGGAATCTCCCTGCCAGCTCTCACCGATGTCCGAGCCGCCATGTCCGGGATCAAGAATAATTACCACGCCCTGCAATGGTTTGTCAGGGCTGAGCTGTGTAAGACCGGTCACCTGCGGCAAGCCAATCTCCGGCAGACTGGATTCCTCCGGCCAAATCCTGAGTTCAGAACCATCGGTTGTAATTAAGTCGGGGTTATTATTCGTAAAGATCAAAGGCTGCGGTTGTACTTCTTCGCTATCCGGCGACTGCCCTGTGCTATCTGTTTGCTCTGAGTCATTTTTCGGCAGTTCTTCACTGTCATTTACTACGCCGGTTCCGGACGGGGAGCCTTCAGAATTAGACGTAGTCAAATTAGTTTGCGCATATTTTTCCGGATCTGGCGGCAATGCCAACGGCTTATCAACAACTCCAAAATAAGACAGCACCAGCAATACCACACTTACCATCAATAGCCAAGTTACAATTTGAGCTGCCTTTTTTGGTTTCACTTATTAACACCGTACTTATCGCACAGCAGTTGTGCGACTAATTCAGCCTTATGCTTAATATCTTCCAATTTTTCGCCTTCAATCATTACTCTTATGATGGACTCTGTGCCCGATGCGCGCACAAAAATCCTGCCGCTGTCACCTAACTCATCAGCAATATTATTGATAGATTCATTAATATCCAAATCCTGCAAGGCTGCTGTCTTATCGGCATTAGCTACCTCTACGTTAATAAGAATCTGAGGGAAAATGTTCATTATTTTGCGCGCTTGACTAAGCTTTTGCCCCGAGTTTCGCAGGGCTTGAAGAAGGCGTAAAGCACTTAATATGCCGTCTCCTGTAGTAGCATGTTCCAGCAAAATGAGATGGCCTGACTGTTCACCGCCCAGCACATAGCCTGAGCGCAGCATCTCCTCCAGAACATAGCGGTCGCCCACCTGAGTACAAACAACTTCGATATCATTCTCTAAGCCCATCTTCACGAGGCCCAGATTGCTCATAACCGTAGCAACCAGAGTATTCTTAGCCAGCTTGCCTGCATTTTGCATATCTTTGGCGATAATTGCCATGATGAGGTCACCGTCAATAATATTGCCTTCATCATCGACTGCCAGCAAGCGGTCAGCATCGCCATCGAATGCCAGACCCAGATCACAGCCTTCTCTTTGGACAGTTTCCACCAATAGGGCAAGGTCTGTCGAGCCACAACCGAAATTGATATTTACTCCGTTGGGGTCAACGCCGACAGCAATCACCTCTGCTCCCAATTCTTTGAATATTACCGGAGCAATATCGAAGCTGGCGCCGTTGGCACAATCAACCGCTATCTTCATGCCGTTCAAGTCTACAGGCATATGCTCAAGTAGATAGTCTTCATATTCACGCGAAGCATTCTCCAATACCCTGCTGTGACCAATATCTTCACCAACCGGCAAATCTGCTGCTGCAGTCTGACCGCACCGGATTAGCTTTTCAATCTGATCTTCGATCTCATCTGAGAGCTTGTAACCGTCGCCGGAGAAAAGCTTGATGCCGTTATGCTCGAAGGGATTGTGTGAGGCGGAGATGACAACGCCGGCATCAAAACCGTTCTTGCGTGTCAAATAAGCCACGCCGGGGGTAGGAATGATGCCCGCTAAAAAAACGTCAGCACCTGCTGATGTCAAGCCCGCAACCAGGGCTGCCTCCAACATGGTGCCGGAGATCCTCGTATCCCTGCCTACTAAAAAAACCGGGCGATGCGAATTAACACCAGCCAAAACATTGGCACTGGCAAACCCGATCTTATAAACAAGATCGGGCGTCAATTCTCTATTAGCAATACCACGAATGCCGTCCGTTCCAAACAGTCTGGTCATAATACCTCTCTATCGTTGTTAGGGATTGTCCTCGGAAAAAACGTTGATAGTAATACGTTCCGGTAATAACTGCTCAGTATCTGTATAGAACACGGTGCCGGTATCAATCTCCACCGGCAGATCCTGCATACCTTCTTCAGTTATTTGCCCTAAATCAACAAAAGCTACAATATCATTAGCTGACAAATCCTGCAATAAGCGCTGACGTCCTCTAAGGCGCACCTGAACCGTTTCCAATGGATAGCTTTGCACGCCGAAACCGTTATCCGCCGCCGTTTCTTTGTTTCTGTATTGGAGCTGGACTGTATAGTTTCTGGTGTCAATCGGATTAATCGTTATTTGAACATAAATCCAAATACCAAAGGCAATCAAAAGAGAGACGAGGTACAACAGCACTTTCTTCTTTGTGCCTGCTGCTTCTTGTTTCCTGCGTTTGAATATACCTCTACGTCTGGAATTTAGCGCAGAAAATTTATCTGAAGACGCAAATTGATAACGCTCGGCCTTCTCTGCAGTGTTGGGGCTTTCCTTGCCGGCGTCGTCAGAACCCTTGCAGGTAGGATCTTCTGAGACAATATTCTCCTTAGCGTCACTTTCCTCTGCCTTATAAGCTGAGACGACAGCAGTTTCACTAACCTCAGCCGCCTGTTTTGCCTTTTGCTTTTTAATTCTATCCTGGCGGTTAACCCACAAACGCCCAAGCCCGGTACGTTTTTCTTCAGGCTTAGCGCTAAGCAGTCGGTGCAACTGTGTCCGTAAAGCATCTGCATTGCTCAGAACATATAGTTTGCCATCGACAGCAATGGAAATGGTTCCTCTCTCTTCTGATACCACAACCGAGATAGCATCTCCCATCTCACTCGCCCCTACGGCAGCCCGATGTCTGGTACCGAATTCCCGGCGCAAATGATAATTATCTGAGAGAGGAACATGGACGCGGGCGGCAGACACGCGCCCGCCTCTAATCAGGACAGCCCCATCATGTAGAGGCGAACCCTGGTAAAAGATTTGCTGCAAGAGAGAACTTGTTACCTGAGCATCAATTGAGACGGCGTTCTCCTGGTCCTGAAGTTCGCCCAGCTTGGTTTGGCGTTCTATTATTATCAAAGCGCCTGCTTTACTCTTGCCCAGAGCATCGCAGGCACTGACTATTGACTCAATCAGTTGATGGATGGTATCCGAACGATCCTCGGCAGAAAAGGTAGAGGCAAGGACATTAAAGCTGCTCCTGCCGAAAGTCTCCAAGGCGCGTCTCAGTTCCGGCTGGAAGATTACTACGAAGGCAATCGCAAAGAGGGAGATTGTTCGATTGAGCAGGAAACCGATAGTATCCAGCCCAACCATGCTGGCAAAGATACCGAAGGCGAAGATCAGAAGCAGACCCCTCAAAAGCTGCCATGCTCTGGTGTCACGTAGTAATTTTAATATGTAATAGATAACGAAGGCTGTGGCTAGAATATCAATAATCGCCAGAAAAGTGTCCACCGGACCGCCAAAAAGCAGGAGTCCGTCTGAAATAATCCTCCAGACATTTGAAAGAAAATCTTGTATAGACTGGAATAAATTGGATGGCACTATCAGTCCTCCGCTAGCAAACGATCTTACGCACGATTCTATGTAGTAATTATCAATTATTATAACTAATTAAGACCATTACTTACCAGCCCGGCATAAACTTGAGAAATGATATATACATTCTCTTGCCGACGAAAATAATCTTAATCTAACCGCGTATTCTTACCAATCTGTGTATTGGAAGGTCTTGGCAAGATAAGACAAGATGGTTTCAGGAGTAATAGCCCTGGCATTTTTAAGGTCTGCCAATGCCAAATCCGCGGCCAATCCATGTAAATAAACAGCAGCCGGTGCTGAGATTTCCGGAGCATATCCTTGAGCCAGCAAGGAAGTCATTAGGCCTGTGAGCACATCACCTGATCCGGCTTTGCTTAAGCCCTGATTGCCGCTTGTATTGTATAGACACGCATCCGACGGTAAGGCAGTTACCGTAGCATGTCCTTTGAGCACAATAATACAACCTGATCTCTTTGCCAGAGCTAAGGCTGCACCAGCCCTGTCCCGGGACATCAAATCAGACAGATCCGGTGCTAAGCGCAGGAATTCACCAGGATGTGGAGTAAGTATTATCGGACTTCGCCCGGACTCTACGCGCTTGAGAGTAATATCCGGCCAATTATCCCGCAATGCCAAATAATTTAAGGCATCCGCATCAAGCAGCAATTGATTAGCATTGTTTATGAGACCGGGCAGTATTCTCAGCCAAGGCGACTGCCCTGCTCCGGGGCCAATCGCAGTAGCCTGCACAAGTGGAACTAATTCAGAAAGATCACCATCTTCCCTTATCTCCAGAGTGAGAGCAGAAGGAAGAGCATCAGTCACTATGGGCACCACATCCTGTGATGTTCTAACATAGGTATAACCGCAGCCTGACTGCATCATTGCCCGCGCGGCCAAAATCACCGCTCCTGGCATACCTCGAGACCCCCCCAGAATCAAACCCCGGCCGAAATCACCCTTATTCCCATCCTCTTTGCGCTCAACCTTATGCGCCTTCAACCACTCTGCTGTAATGGCCATATGGAGAGTACCCCTGGCGGAAAAGTTGTTTTTACCTCTTAGATTTTCCGTCTGCCAGAGGTCCGGCATGCTAATCGGTGCAGTAATTATATCTCCGGCAAAAAGGCAACCCGGTTCAGAATACAAACCTAACTTAGCACGGCCAAAACTCACGGTATAATCAGCCTTGATCGTTTCCTCGACAGCGGCACCGGTGTCACAGTCAACCCCGCTGGGAAGATCAATAGCAATTACTGCTTTGGCCTTGCCGCCAAGCTCATTGACTAAGCCAAAGATCTTTTTAAGTTCAGGGGACAGAGTCCTGTCTGCTTGAAAGCCTGAGCCAAATATTCCGTCAACAATATACTCAGGGTGAGTACTATGGGCGTACTGAAAGAATTCTTCCGGGGATAGCACTAAACCGTCTAATTGACTATAAGCATTTCTATTTTCTTCTGCCTCCAGAGGAAGCTTAGTCGCAGGACAAAGATCAACTACTGTTACCCGGCAGCCATATGCCATCAACTGACGGGCAGACGCCCAGGCATCGCCGCCATTTTGTCCCGCACCCGCCAGAATCAAGATTTCAGTCCGGCTGAAGAGTCTACGTTCTTCCGCTTCTGTATCCGGATTTTCCTCAGCTGCAGCTTGGCACTTAACATAATCTAAAAAGGCATCCCTGATCAGATCCAATACGGTTGCAGTTACTGAATATGCCGCTTGCTCCATTAGGACAGATAAAGAAAGACCTGTCTTTTCAGTCCAGGCCTTATCCAGGTGTCTTTGCTCATCTCTAGTCATAAGGACAATTCCGCCTCTGCTCAGATCATCCAGAGCAGGAAACAGATAAGATGAAGAAATATTTTCCTTCTTTGTCATATGAAAACCAGCCGATCAATACTTATATATGCTTATCCACCGTACGGACCAAATCCTCAAATGGTCTTGCGCCTACCATCTTATCAACAATCTCACCATCTTTGAACAGATAAAGAGTAGGAATATTCATGACGCGATAGCGTTCTGCCAATTCAGCTTCGTCATCGACATTGACTTTGCCAATTTCCAGCTTACCCTTGTAATGCTCTTTTAGCTTCTCCACACTGGGACCCACCAGACGACAAGGGGCACACCAGGGAGCCCAAAAGTCAACTAAAAATGGTATTTCGCTATTGATGACCTCTTCAGTAAAATTAGCTTTCGTAATAGTCTTTGGCATATTGTCTTTCCTTTCACATTGAATTATGAATTATATTCTGTGCATCTCGGCACATCCATAAATATAATGGGCTTGATTATACACTAAAGGAGTAACCGCAGTTACTCAAATAAAATTCTTGCTGGAAAACATCCAATCAACCTCTAAATAAATTCTTGCAGTATCGATGTAGACGGCACCAGCGCGGGGCTGATAGAAGGTAGTTTGGCGCTCGCTTCTACAAGCTTGGTTGCTTTTCTCACAGCAGCAGAAAGATCTGACCAGCCGGAGGGATTAATGGTGTTTCTGGACGGAGGCAAGGTGCCTTTTAACAGCTGATCCAAAGATACTCGAATTTGGTCCCGGGCCAATGTAGCTGTAACCATAAATTCGTAGGGCAAAATAGTATTGATGTAGAAGTCGGCCGCAGCCAAATAGCCTGGAATGAATCCTTGTTCAGCCCTGTCAATCATAGGCCAGTAATCAATTGTTGCTAATGCGGAAGAGCCCCGTTGGCGCACATCGCGGCTGATTCGACGCAACATCCGTATATCTGAACCTGATATCATCCGGGCATCTGAATGCACCCGTCCATGCGGCATAATAAAAAGTCCAAAAACATTTTCTCCAGGAAGGCAGTTAATAATCTCAGGTGCCAGTCCGTGCAATCCTTCAACAACGAGGACAACTCCCGGCTGAGGAGTAATCACCTTCTCCGGCTCGAAAATTCTGGTTCGGGTTTTAAAAATGAAGGTAGGCAAAGCAATCTGCTCATCGGCAAAAAATTTCGAAATATCTGCCAACATTAAATCCAGATCTAAAGTATCAATGCTCTCAAAATCCGGTCTGCCATCTTCGTCATACCTCGTATCCTCTGTCTTATAATAATCATCCATGGATAAGAGATAAGTTTTTCTGCCGCCATCGTTCAAACGCTGGGTAAACTGAGTAGAGAAAGTTGTCTTGCCGGAAGAGGTCGGACCGGAAACAAAAAACGCTTTAATGTTTAGGTCATTAATTACATGCTCGGCCACAATTTTGACCTGATCGCTGAAACTTGCCTCTGATTCCTCAATGAACTGAGCCAAACGAGATCCTCCCAGCCTCTTCTCCAACTCCTCTACAGAAAGTTCAACTAATTTGCTAAATTCAGCCATGTATAAAAATCACCCTAATAATAAATGTTTGCTCTGTTCTTGTTTTTCCTGACAGAAGTAAAGCTATAATAACATAGAGCATGTCGGAAGAAATAGATTTTGTCTTTATAACCAAGAGGGGTACAAGGCTGTATTTCTTACCCCCTCGACAGTTACTGACAGGAACGAATTGAGGTGACGAATGAAACTGGATTATCGAAAAACATTCTTTATTGGTTTTGGCTTTCTTGCCAGCTCGCTCGCCTGGAGCTTATATAATGCCTATGTGCCGACAATGTTGGAAGAGCGATTTGCTTTGTCAACCACCGTCATTGGCACGGTTATGACCATTGATAATTTCTTTGGTCTGATATTTCAGCCTGCGGTAGGTGTTCTTAGCGATCGTACGCACTCGCGTTTTGGCCACAGAATGCCCTGGATCATGGTTGGTCTTCCCATCTGTGCCCTGCTGTTCGCCTTTATCCCCAGAATGTATACCTTGGCGGGAATGATGGCAATTTTGATTGGCTTCAACTTTGTTATGTCCTTGTGGCGCTCACCGGTTATCGCCTTAATGCCTGATGTTACTCCCCGCCCTCTACGCAGCAAGGCCAACGGAGTGATCAATCTTATGGGCGGACTTGGCAGTATTTTAGCCTTTTTAGTCGGCGGTCAACTGAGCAAATTCGATCCGACTAATAAGTCAGCCTTTCTGATGGGAACAATTATTATGCTGGTCTCTCTGGTAATGCTGCTGATATTTATCAGAGAACCCTCAGCCCTGCCACGTGGATACAAACAGGATCCCGCTATTCTAGCAGCCTGGCAAGACGAAAGAAGAAAACGTATAGACGAACAACGCAGAAAGAGGATGGCAGCCAAGGAAAACTCCGAGCATCTGTCACGGTGGGAAAGACTAAAAGCTGAATTTCTCGCCCTTTCTCCGGGTGAACTTCGCTCTCTGATTTTTATCTTATTTGCAATCTTTTTCTGGTTCTCCGGCTTCAATGCTATCGAGACTTTTTTCACTCTCTACGCAGTAAATGTTCTACACCTTTCAGCCGGGGCAGGAGCGCAGATGCTGACCATTTTTTCTCTGACATTTGTCGCCTTTGCCTTACCGGCAGGAATCATAGGCAGCAAAATTGGGCGCAGACGCACAATCTTAATCGGGCTTGCCGGTCTTACTCTAGCCTTTGTGCCTATTCTCTTTATCGAAAGTCAGATAGTTTTAACCGCGTTGCTCGGAATAGGCGGCATATTCTGGGCTTGCGTTAATATTAATTCATTGCCTATGGTGGTTGAACTGGCAACAAAGGACAGGGTTGGCAGCTTTACCGGTTACTATTATTTCTTTTCCTTTTCAGCCGCGATTCTGGCTCCCATATCTTTCGGTGCCATTCGTGATCTGACGGACAATTATTCTTTACTCTTTGTCTTCTCCTGCACAGCCTTCCTTTTGGCTTTCATTTGTATGCTCTTTGTCAAACATGGTGAGGTCAGCCTTGAGGACAGTGATGCAATTAAGTCATAGATAAATAACGGCACCGGATGTGCGAAAAAACTGGCCCGACATATGGACTAACAGAGTAAATAAGTAAAAATACAGGACAAAAAAGAAACAAATCCGAGGCACCACTCTCGGATTTGTTGTATTGGAGGAGAAAAGTATGAAAAAAGGAAATATTTGATTCCTCTACTTACTCACATATAGAGTAACTCTTAAAAATTACAAATATAAAGATCAATTGTAAATAAAAAACTAACAGATTCCGGATACGACCGTAATTTGAAATCTGTTAGTCATAAAATCACCATATACTGCTATACCTGCCGAATTAATAGCCACAAAACATTTTAGTAGTTTTGTACCAAACCGAGGCGAGGCATATTTTTGTTACAGGATACGAGTAGCTGATAAGATATAAACCCTACTACCGTCTCCACCCGACAAGGTATGTAAGAACTAATCCAGCTTAATCATCGCCTTGCCCAGCACAAGATCTTCAGGTGACTCCGGCTGTTTAATCAAAAAACCTCCTGTAGGAGTTGCCAGTCTCATGGATACAGTCTCTACAGTGGCAGAAAAATCTGAATCATCATATCCCATCACTTCTGCTCTGACATTAGCATAATCCAAAAATATCACTGCTGCTTCTTGGTCAGTAACCGATTCTTTCAAAATGAGAGTCACATCATTGTTGCTCATGTTATCAATGGCTATTCCCGATTCACTAACCAGCTCATATGGGAGACTGTCGACAAATTGATTGCTGATTTTCTCCCTCTTACTATCTCGATCTAATGAGAATAAGAAAAATACTGCTAAGAAAATAATAAAAATACCGGCAACTACAGAAGATATAAGAATTATTTTCTTCTTAGGGATTTTTAAGTCAGGAATTTCCGGATCCTTTAGTTCAAAAACTTCAACCTTTTTACCTTTTCTCGCGCGAGGAGTCACCGGGGGAGCATATACTACTTCGCGGGATGGCTGTACTGCAAGCGAAGGACCCGTATACTCAGGTTGTTCTTCATTCGGGAATTCATGATCGTTGGGCAAATCCATTGCGGCGATCGCCTCATCGTTTATAAAGACCGCACCACAAAAAAGGCATTGGCCTTTTTCCATCCTGGGGTCTAGAATTAGTAGAGAGCCACAATTAATACAACGTCCTTCTTTTAGTGCCATATTTACCACCTTGTCTTGAACATTCGTCATGCTATTATAAGTGTAAAAATCGCAGTAAGCAAGAAAGTGCCTGAGGTGGAGCTGCTTTGATCAACAAGCCAAAAGAATATGATTTTGCTTCATTGCTTGACAATGACGAACTAGTCATGCGTCAGGCGTTGTCTCTAGCCAAAAAGGCAGCAGATATTGGCGAAGTTCCGGTCGGTTGTATTATCATGGAGAATAACAAAATAATTGCGGCTGAATACAATCGCCGGGAAACTGATCAGGATGCTACTGCGCATGCCGAGATACTAGCCTTGCGTGCGGCAGGAAAGCATAGGCCAAGCTGGCGTCTGGACGGCTGTGACCTCTACGTCACTCTGGAGCCTTGTCTGATGTGTTCCGGTGCAATCATTCAGGCCAGAATCCGCCGTCTCATCTTTGGCGCACCTGATCCAAAAGGAGGCATGGCGGGATCAATATATAATGTATTTGATTTGCCCGCTAATCATCAGGTCATAATTTCAGGCTTAGTCTTACAGGAAGAATGCAGCGGACAATTAAAAGATTTCTTTCAGCGAAGACGCTTAATGGGGAGTAAAGATGGCTTCTGAGACAAAAAACACTACGCATGCGGGTACAGAAAAAGCGTCTGTTGAAGTTCCCAGACGTGGTTTTTTAGGAAATTTTCTTTTTTGTTTTGGAATGACTTTCACCAGATTACTCACAAGATATCGAGTCAAAGGACAAGAAAATCTGCCCGATACTCCGTATGTATTAGCAGCTAATCATGTCACGCTTGTAGATGGTATGTGGATTTGTGCGGGCTTGCCAAAGGCCCATCAAAAAGTATTCACTGCTATCGCCGGATCAGATCTAAAAACAGATTACGGACTTTTTGGACAAGTAATGATGAGAGTAGGCAGAGCTATACCGATTGATCGCTATGGCAATCCGGCCCGAGGATTAATAGTGGCCAAAAAGGCAGTCGACCAAGGTTACGTTCTCCTCGTGCATCCGGAAGGTACAAGATCCAAAGACGGGAAGCTCGGAGAATTGCAAAACGGATCTTCATACATTAGCTGCAGAACTAATAGACCTCTGATACCTGTTTATATTCATGGCGGATACAAGATCTTTTCCCGCCACATGCCGGTCCCTTACCCAATTGACGGCAAAAAATTGGCCAGAAAGAAACTGACGATTGAATACGGTAAACCATTATTGCCGGAAAACTATGCAGACGTTAACGAAATGACAAATGCGTTGCGTGAATGGTATTTAGAAAGGCAAAATCAGAATCTACAGATATGATTTGAGTGGTCCTGACATTGACACAGGTATTCTGCCTCTTACAAAGATTCCTTCTTCATTGTAGGCAAGCTCATCAATTACACCTCTTTCCTGGATATAATTGACCAAACCTGCCTCTTCATAAGAAATAACAACAGAGAACTCTACTGCATTTCGTTCCGCCAGTGCGCACAAAGCCTCTCTGACCTCCGCCATACCTGTGCCCTCGATTGCTGAAGCAGCTATGGTTTTTTGATCTCTATCTTGCTTTTGATGCAAAAGTACTTTCCAATTATCATCCATTGCCTGGTCTATTTTATTGAGAACATGGAGTCTGGGCTTAGAAGCTGACCCCAGTTTCAACAATTGTTGTTCCACAATCATAATTTGTTGTTCATAATCAGGATCTGAGATATCAGTTACCTGCATTATATAATCGGCTTCTGAAACTTCTTCGAGCGTAGCGGCGAAGGCGTCTAAAAGATATCTCGGTAAATCCCTTATGAAGCCTACAGTATCAATCAAGATCAAGCTTAAACCCTGTTTGGTTACTAAGCGTCTGGCAGTGGGATCAAGTGTCATGAACAACCTGTTTTCTGCTTCAATGTCAGCATCACAAAGCGTATTTACGATCGTTGATTTCCCGGAGTTCGTATAACCTACAACGGCAACTGTGGCAATCTCCCTAGTGCTTCTCTGCTCGCGGGTTCTGGATCTGCGGGTGGAAATTTTTACCATTTCTCTCCTTAGCAAGGAAATGCGTCGCATGATATGACGACGGTCTGTTTCTAGCTGCGTTTCGCCGGGACCGCGAGTGCCGATTCCTCCACCCAGTCTGGAAAGCTCCTCTCCTCTACCGGTAAGCCTGGTTAAGCGATAACGCAGCTGAGCGAGCTCTACCTGGATCTTCCCCTCATCTGTTTTTGCCCGTCTGGCAAAAATCTCAAAAATAATCAGACTACGATCTACTATTTCCATAGAGACTAAGTCTTCTATCCTTCTAACTTGGGTTGGAGACAACTCAGTATCAAAAATCAATATATCCGCGTCTAGAACAGCGGCCATTTCAGCCATTTCTTCTAGCTTGCCTTTGCCCAGCCAATAAGAGCGATCCGGTGCCTCACGTTTCTGAATAATTGTCCCAACTGTCTCAATATTGCATTCACTTGCCAGACTCTCCAGCTCGGTCAAGCTTCTTTCACTGCGAATATCAGCCAAAAGGTCTGTACCAACTTGGATTGTGGCCAGTATGGCTCTTTGTGGTTCATTAGCTTTCACAATAATTGCAATTCTTACCCTTCTATAATTGATTCATGCTATCATGTTGTTCAGTAACTACATTTTAACCCAATGCCCTAATTTACGACAGCTCATACTGCGAGTCTTGCCAGCAATAGAGGGAATCCAGTTGTAAAATGCGGTCAGACAAAATTATAGTTTGCCGCTTAAGAATAGAGGAGGTTGATTATGGATACTCTGCTTGATTATTACCGGCTTAATCAAGAATTCAAAGGATTCATTTCCAATCTGATTGAAGAGAAGCGTGAGAAAATCGACAGTGATCTGAGAGAGGTATATCTTAAGACAATTGGGATCTTTGTGGGGGAACTGATTCGTTTCAGAAGAAACGAGGTAGGCTTCCGACAAATCGATATGGCAGCTGAAATTGATGTTTCCACCTCCTTTATATGTGATGTAGAGAGAGGCAAGATTTGGAGAAACACCTTCAAGGTGATGCAATTAATGCTGGCACTAGGGATTAACCCGGTTAGTATTTTTTCAGTAGCGGAGAAAAAGGTCCGTGCTTTGTATCGTACTAGGCAATCTAAATTAACTCATTAAGTCTGCTTACCACCATATGTACGGCTGCTGCGAACCTCTTTGACTAAAACTCTCCTTCAACCGTAATTATTGTTTTTTTGAAATTTTGTTAATCAAGTACTGTGAGTAGTCCTGCTATCTGATATCATATGACTATGAAGGATAACTCACATATATCTACTTTTAATGAATTTGATCTGTCTCAGCCTACTTTAGAAATGCTGTCCCGTATGGGTTTCTCTAAACCTACAACTGTACAGCTGGAAGCAATCCCGCCCATGTTGGATTGGTACGATGTTATGGCAAAAGCACCGACGGGAACAGGAAAAACTTTGGCATTCGGCATCCCTCTCATGGAACATCTTGAAAAGAAACAAAGAAATGTTCAGGCTCTGATTCTAGCTCCTACCCGAGAACTTGCTTTACAGATAGGAGAAGATCTCTCACAATTAGCTATCACCAGACCCTGGGTTGAGGTCGCCGTGATCTATGGAGGGCAGTCTATTCGTACACAAATAAACACCCTGAATAGAAAACCGCAGATAGTGGTTGGCACTCCGGGACGTTTGATCGACATGCTAAAGAGACGTCACTTGCGTCTGGATCAGGTTGAGAGTGTTGTCTTGGATGAGGCTGACCGTATGCTCGATATGGGTTTTGTCAATGATGTACGCTATATCCTCGATAAGATGCCGCGCGTATCGCAAATCGCGATGTTTTCAGCTACTTTTTCTCGAGCGGTTATGGACATTTCTTATCTCTATCAAAGAGAACCTGTAGAGATAGTCATCGAAGAAATTGGATTGGACAAGCCCAATATAAATGAATACGTACTCCATGCTAATGGCTCTGAAAGAATTATGGCGATCAGAAAGATCCTTAGCAAAGGTGAATTGAAACAAGGAATCGTCTTCGTAAACACTAAACAATCGGCAGACATGGTGGCAAAGAAACTGCGCGACAAGAAGATCAATGCTGCAGCTATCCATGGCGATATCAGACAAAATCACAGGGAACGCGTTTTAAGCAAATTCCGCAAGGGCAATCTGCATGTTCTGGTAGCCACTGATGTTGCTTCCAGAGGACTGGATATTGATGATGTTGATGTTATCTTCAACTACGACCTTCCCTTGGAGAATGAGAATTATATTCACCGCATCGGGCGAACCGGCCGAGCTGGTAAACATGGCATCGCAGTAACCTTTTTATCTCCCAGTGGTAAGGACAGGCTTGATGAAATCTCTCATATGACTGGAGCTAAACTTAAGGAAATTGAAGACCTTGACGCTTTCACGCCTTTCAGCTAGTTTGCTGCTTGGCTTGAGCAGTGAAAATATCTATAAAAAAGTGAGATAATCATATTTGAAAATCAGAGGTGAAAAATGGAAAAGAAAAAAATTGTGATTATTGGCAGCGGGGCGGCAGGTGTTGCTGCAGCTGAAGAAGCCAGGAAAAATGATTCAGAAGCTGACATCGTCATATATTCCGCAGATCCCGATCTGCCATTTTATCGTTTGCGCGTTGCAGAAGTTTTGCGCGATCCGGAAGCCGCTGAAAAACTCTATCTGCACCCTGCAAAATGGTATGAAGAGAGAAGTATAAGACTGGTACCTGACACGCATGTTGACAAAATCGATTATGATGCCAAGAACATTAAACTGGAGAATAACGAAACAGTTGCCTGGGATCGATTGATCGTTACTACCGGAAGCAGAAGTTTTGTCCTGCCGCTGAAAGGATTCGATCGAGATAATTGCTTTACACTTTGGTCTTTACAAGACGCCAAAAAATTGTCCCGTGCCATTAGAGAAAAAGGCCTGAAGACCTGCGCTATTATCGGCGGCGGCTTGCTGGGTTTAGAAGCAGCCTGGCAAATTCATCAGGCAGGCGTGCAAGTCAAAATCTTAGAATTTGCTCCTATCCTTTTGCAACGCCAGCTTGACCCCCGAGGATCAGATCTGGTGCAAAAACATATCGAATCTTTGGGTATAGAAGTGATAACAGGGGCTGACTCAGCTGAAGTAATTGGCGAAGGAGAAACCGGTCCCGTTCAGGGTATTATTCTCAAGGACGGCCGCCGGATTGACTGCGACTGTGTATTGATGTCTGTAGGTGTGATGGCGAATACTGACCTTGCAGTTGATGCCGGCTTAGAAATCGGTCGTCGTATTAAAGTCGATGAAGGTATGAACACATCTCTCAAGGATGTCTACGCAGCCGGTGATGTTTGCGAAGTCGATGATGGTTTTTGGTTTGGTCTGTGGTCGATTTCCATGGCTCAAGGCAAAGTTGCAGGAGCAAATGCCGCAGGTGCAAACAAATCATTTGTTAAGGAAACACCGCCTTACATCGTCAATACTATGAACACGCGCATCGTATCTCAAGGTATACTGCCTCAAGAAGAAGGAGAAGGGTATAGCTTCGAGATCACAGAGGATCCTGAACGCTATAGCTATAAAAAGCTGGTCTACAAGGACGGTAAGCTGACCGGCTTCATCTTGCTCGGCGACTATGCCAAAGAAATGGTTGCTTTACAACAACAATTAAAAGATTAATTGTCTGCACAGACAGATTACGGATTCCCTGCCGCATAGATTCTGAAAAAGACACGCTTGTGGGGTGCCTCACAGTGGCTGAGCTGGCAAGAACACTTTAGTGCCCCCGCAAGCTGTGACGGAGAAAACAGTTTAGTGCCCCCTTAATACAGATATAGATTAAGGGGGCTTTTCATGTCTAAGTATAGCAATGAACCATAAACAAATAATAGTCAGAGAGCACTTAAAGGCTATGCATTCGAGAATTTGTCTTGAGCGATATATTATTATTAAAAACAGAATAACGAGTTTATGTTAATGGCCTATGCGTGGATCTTTAATTCTGCCAATTTATGATCTGTGTTTAACTCCTCAATTCTGCAATTAATGATCTATGCGTGGCTCCCTAAGCCATTTGCCACGCAAATACAGCCAGAGTCCTGCAGGTATCAATAATACATTCGAAAATAACATCGCAAGCCAAATTCCGGTAGCATCAAGATTTGTAAATCTCTGGAATAACAGCAAGATCGGCAAACGCAGTCCCCATAATCTTAAGATAGATAAATATGCCGAGTAGCGATGATAGCCTGCGCCAATAAATATCCCTGAAAACGCATTAAAATAGCCCATGGCCGGAGTCATTGCAGCTATGTAAAATACATATTCGAGCGCCATCTTCCACACTAAATCCGCATCATCCCCTGCCTGTCCTAAGAACAATTTGAGTAGAGGATTACGCAACAAAATCAGCAGGATTGCACTTGCGACCGTTATGACGGTGATTGATTGGAAGGCAGCGCGATTGAACTTTTTTACTCTGTCAATCTTCTGTGCACCCATATTTTGCCCGATTATGGCAGTTAAGGCACTGCCGACTCCATTGGCCGGCTGCATAAGAAAACCGCTGACGCGGTTAACCGCAGAGTACGCAGACAAAGTTGCCTGTCCGTAAGAGACCACTACACTGTTCATAAGTGTAAAACCCAAAGCCGCACTACCTTGCCCCAAGGCAGTTGGGAATCCTGCTTTGGCAATCTCGCTAAACTGCCTCTTCGTCAGCTTAATTCCCCGTAGGTGCACCCTTACTTCATTGTGACGGGACATAACCGCCAGCACAGCCAGGAAGACTCGTAAAACCTGTGAAATCACTGTCGCCCAAGCAGCACCCGCTATTCCCATATTAAGGCCGTTGGTGCCAATTAAAGGCACCTTAGCGAAAATAAATATAGGATCCAGGACAACATTCACGAGGGCAATCACTAAACTGATTGTAGTCATAATTCTTGTCTGACCCTGCGCAGCCAATATCGAATATAAGGATAAGTAGATCATTTCAAAAATGAATCCGACCATAATAATGGAAAAGTAAGTGACAGATCTGTCAGCCAGAAGTCCGGTCGCGCCCATGCCTCCGATAATAGCAGGTGCCAGCACCACACCCAGAGTGCCAAAAACTATGCCGATAAATAGGCAAAAATAAAAAATGTGGGCAGCATATGACTCCGCCCGCTCAATTTTCCCTGCACCAAGCAGCTGAGAAATAATCGAGGTCCCTGCCATTGCCAAGCCAATGCCCAGAGACACAAAAAAGAAATGAGGAGGCCAGATGAATGATGTGGCTGTAAAATCCACAATTGATAGTTGCGCAACCCACAGACCATCTGCGAGATTATAGAGTGAAGTGATCACATTATTGAGCATGATCGGAACGGAAACAGAAAAAAGGACCCCGAGGACAGGCCCGTTAACAATATCCAATTTGTTCTTTCGTATAGCTGTCACATATTTTCTCCTTCACCATTACAATCTACCAATTATATGACAGAAAATGCAACTTGTTTGAAAACAACCCTCTCTTTTTTCTTTTTCTAAAATCTAATATAACTTTACACTAACGAAAACAACCCGATCGAATTCCTAACATTTATCTTTTCATAAAATATTATTGTTCTGAAAAATTATTCGTGTACAATACTGTAATAATCAAAACTATCTGGAGGAGATTAAAATGACGAAGGCGAAAAGCGCGGTGCGCAGAAAAGCCTTTTTAGCAGCGTTCCCCTATACAATCCCCATCTTTGCCGGTTTTTGGTTTCTGGGTCTGGTTTATGGGGTTTATATGAATGTCTCGGGGTTTAGCTTCTGGTACCCGATGCTCATGAGTCTGACCGTTTTTGGCGGTTCTCTAGAGTTTTTTATGGTGACAATGCTGCTCAGCACTGTTGCTCCTCTGGAAACCTTGCTGCTGGCCTTGATGATTCAAGCTCGACATGTTTTTTATGGTATTGCTATGCTGGAAAAATATAGAAATCTGGGCTGGAAGCGCTTTTATCTTTACTTTGCACTTTGCGACGAAACCTTCTCCTTAAACTACACCTTGAAGGTGCCGGTAGGCATTGATCGAGGCTGGTTTTATTTCTCTGTCAGCTTGCTCAATCATTTATATTGGTTTACCGGTTCAACCCTCGGTGGCATCCTTGGCTCAATGATCAATTTCAACACGCAAGGACTTGAATTTGTGATGACCGCTCTTTTTGTAGTGATTTTTCTCGAACAGTGGAGCAAAGAGAAGAAGCATTATACTGCTGTGGCAGGCTTCTTTGCTTCTATAGTCAGCTTGGTAGCTTTTGGTCCGGAATCATTTTTGTTGCCGACAATGGTGATTATCTTATTGTTGCTCACATTGTTCCGCAAACCGGTCGAAAAAGCAGGCGGATTAACAGCCAGTATCAGTGAAGGGACGGTTGATCCATGATGACAGTGACTGAAAGAATCATAACCATAGCCATCTGCGCCTTCGCAACAATGTTTACGCGGTTTTTGCCTTTTCTCGTATTCCCAGAGAAGAAGCCGACACCGAAATACATCACTTATCTGGGCAAAGCCTTGCCCTCTGCGATATTTGCTATGCTGATCGTTTATTGTCTCAGAAATGTGGAATTGGTCGGAGGAAACAATGGAATACCTGAAGCACTGGCAATAATTGTGACCTGTGCTTTGTATTTTTGGAGGAGGCAGATGTTACTTCCAATTGCCGGTGGAACTATCAGTTATATGCTGTTAGTACAACTGGTATTTTGACAGCTAATTCAGTACACTATGAAACAATTAATAAAAATACACATATTCTATTATTACGCTATTAAGTGTAGATGCTAACCTGGTACACTTTGTAACTATTAATAAAAATACACATATTCTATTACTATGCTATTAAGTGTAGATGCTAACCTGGTACACTTTGTAACTATTAATAAAAATACACGTACTTACGATGGAGCAAATAATGATAGTGACAAAATTTGGTGGCAGTTCTTGTGCCAACAGTCTTCAATTCAGAAAAATCAAGGACATTATTGAGTCTGAAGAACAGCGCAAAGTCGTCGTAGTATCGGCTCCGGGAAAGCATAGCGGTGACAATTTCAAAATCACCGATACATTGTATCTTTGCTATCAGCTTTCCAGAGAGCAACTTGACGAGAGTGAGATATTCGAAGAAATTGCTAATCGCTACCGGACCATTCACAGCGACTTAGGACTGAGCCTTCCTTTAGAAAAAGAATTAGACACAATCAAGAAAAACTTGACTGCCGGTGCCGGTGAAGATTATGTCGTAAGTCGGGGAGAATACTTGAACGCTTTATTGATGGCTGAATTTCTGGGCTATGATTTTGTCGATGCCAAGGATCTAATCGTCTTTACTTCTCAACATAAATATGACAAAATCTCGACCTACAAATTACTGAAGGAGTTTTCCGACCATAAGCTGCCCGCCACAAAAGGCATTGTAGTACCCGGCTTCTATGGCGCTACAGAGAAGGGAGAAATTGTCACTTTCCCCCGAGGCGGATCAGACATCACGGGAGCCATACTGGCAGCGGGCCTGCAGGCGGATCTTTATGAGAACTGGACAGATGTTCCCGGTTTTTTAGTTGCTGACCCCAAGATTATCGATAAGCCGAAGATAATCAATTCTCTCAGCTACGTTGAACTAAGAGAGCTGAGTTATTCTGATTCGCAGATTATTCAGGCAGATGCGATTTCCGCAACACGAGATGCTGAAATCCCTCTTTTGATTAAGAACACCAATTACCCTGAGAATCCGGGGACGATGATTCACTCCGGAAAAAAAGCTGCCAGCGATCAATTGGTGACCGGCATAGCAGGACAGCAAAGCTTCACCGTCATCCACCTGAAAAAATATGGTAAGAATGAAGACTATGGTTTTTTGCGCAAAATATGCACCATTTTTGAAGCTCATAAGATAACAATCCATCACATGCCCACCTCTCTGGACACGATATCGATTATTTTTCATATTGATGATAAGAAAGAACTTGAGCAAATAGTAGAGCAGATTAATCTCTACTGCCGACCGGATCAGAGTAGTTATGAGCAGGACATGGCCCTGATTACAGTAGTTGGTGAAAGCATGGCTTATCAGCCGGGGATCGCAGGCAAGATTTTTAGTGCTTTAGGCAGCGCCGGTGTAAATATTCGCATGATTACCCAAGGATCCAGCGAATATAATATCATCATCGGGATTGAGAGCCATCAATATAATCTGGCTATCCAAACACTCTATGATTATTTTTTCAGCGAGGGAAAAGCGAATGAATAAGTACAATGTTGTGGTTGTAGGAGCTACCGGACTGGTCGGCTCAACACTCATTGAAGTCCTCGAAGAAAGAGACTTCCCTCTTAATCAGCTCCTGCCTTTGGCTTCGAGTAGATCCGTCGGGAAGGAGATCAAAGCTTTTGGCCGGAGTTATGCGGTCGAGGAGCTTACAACTGACGCCTTCACGGATAATTATGATTTTGCCTTCTTTTGTGCAGGAGGCGAAATCAGCAAGCAATATGCGCCGCTCAGTGTCCAGAAGGGTATTATCTCCATAGACAATACTTCTTATTTTCGCAACGATGACAATGTGCCCTTGATTGTTCCGGAAGTAAATTTTGAGCAAGTACATAGCACAGATCGCCTCATCTCTAATCCAAATTGTTCCACAATACAGTGCATGCCACCCTTGAAGGTATTGGCAGATCTATATGGAATTGAGAGTATAAACTATGCCACTTACCAGGCTTGTTCGGGTGCCGGAATTGACGGGTTGAATGATTTGCTAAATGACACCACTTTTTGTTTTGATTACAAAATAAGGGAGAGTGTGCTGCCCCGCATTGATGTTTTTCTTGATAATGGTTATAGCAAAGAAGAAGCAAAGATGATCAATGAGACTGCAAAAATCCTGAAGCTGCCGGGAGTGCCAATCAGTGCTACCTGCGTCAGAGTTCCCATTACGACAGGGCACAGTGTAGCTGTTACTGTCGAACTGAAAAGAGAACCGGATATAGATCAGGTCAGGCGCTCAATGTCAGCGGTCGAAGGCCTGTCTGTCGTTGACGACATAAAGAATAATATTTATCCGATTGCCGAAAGTGTGAGAGGCAAAGACATAATTGAAGTTGGACGTCTGCGCAAGGATCTGTTCAGAGCAAATGTAATTCATTTCTGGACCGTCGCGGACAATCTCCGCAAAGGCGCAGCTACAAATGCGATTCAAATAGCGGAGAAATTTATTGCGAAATATCCGGAGAGCATCTCATGAACATTGCAATCTTAGGTTTTGGGACAGTAGGCCAGGGCGTTTACCGCATTCTTGACGAACGTAGAGCTGTTTTAGAAGAACAAAGCGGAGAGAAAATATTCGTCCGGAAAATACTTGTGCGCGATACTCAAAAGAAGCGGGGAGATTTTTCAACCGGGCTGCTACCCTTAACGGAATCCTTCAACGATATTCTGGCGGACGAATCGATAGACGTCGTATTTGAAGTCATGAGCGATAAAGCAAAGGGCATTGAGTACAGTAGACAACTACTGGCTCAGAGTAAACATGTCATCAGCGCTAATAAAGCTGCCATTGCCGCCGCATTTTTTGAACTTCAGGATACTGCGGAAAAGGCCGGTGTCCACCTCCGCTTTGAGGCCTCAGTGGCAGGAGGAATCCCTCTTATAGATCCTCTCAGCAAAATCAGGCATCTGAATGCAGTCACAGGCTTAAGAGGGATAATCAACGGTTCGACCAATTACATTCTCTCCGAGTTAAGCAACGAGAGACCACACAAAGAAGTTATGTCAGAGGCAAAGACTCTGGGTGTGCTGGAAGAAGATCCCACTGATGATGTAGAGGGCTACGATGCCCGAAGAAAAATTGCGATTCTGGCAGCTATTGTTCTAGCACAGGAGATTGAGGGGAAAAATATTCCCACTATCGGCATCACAGGCTTGGCCGAGGAAGATTTCCTCTGGGCCAAGTCAGAGAATCGCACGCTGAAATTGATTGCCTCTCTCGCACAAGATGACTCCTCTTATCAGCTGTCTGTATTGCCAACCGCTCTTACCGCATCCAACCCTTTGGCCGGCGTGGGCGGTGTCAAGAATCAGATCCAAATGACAGGAGATACGATAGGTTCCCTTGCCTTCTACGGTTCCGGCGGCGGGATGTATCCTACGGCGCATGCGCTCTGGGCTGATTATTTAGAAGTGATAGGCAGCAAACCTGCGTATTATTATAAGGGCAGCAGCAAAAAGGAAGACTTGTCTTTGTCCAGAGAAGCCGAGTTCTATCTGCGCAATCCTGAGGAAGGACTAGTTACTGTCAAGAAAATTTCTGTAAAAGACGCTCTGGCTTTTAGGAATCAGGGTTTTGTAACAATCGAGCTAGAGTAGTCTTTAGCTCCAACGGCATTAAGACACAGCCTGTGCTATTTTAGAACTGAATTGGAATTGAGTTGGAACTGAGAACGATCAGTCCGTTTCAGTACAATATCCGGAAAGAGTAGTCATGCGTTACTTTAGCACCCGTTCAAAGAACTATATAGCTACCGCTTCAGAAGCCATTTTGGCAGGGATAGCGCCTGACGGCGGTCTCTTTGTACCGGAATCGTTTCCCCGGTTAGACTTTAGTGCTTGGAGCCGGAATAGTTACCGGGAAATTGCCGAGAAACTTTTTGCCCTCTTTTTGACCGATTTTTCTCCCACTGCCATTCAGCGAGTAGTGGAAAAAAGTTACGCTGCAAATTTTGATACTCCGGAGATTACGCCACTCCATTGGCTTGACGATAATACAGCTGTTTTAGAGCTCTGGCATGGCCCTACTCTGGCTTTTAAAGACCTGGCCTTACAGTGCCTGCCCAATCTCTTCGATGAAGCTAAAATAATTCAACAGATTGAGGAGCGCTTCCTCATTCTCACTGCCACTTCAGGCGACACCGGTAAAGCTGCCATGTCCGGATTCTCCGGCAAAGATGGCTCCTTGGTCGCCGTATTTTATCCCAATAATGGCGTTAGCACTTTCCAGGAGAGGCAGATGCTCACCACCACAAGTACTAACGTGCGTGCCTTCGCCATGGAAGGAAATTTTGATGACTGCCAGCGCAGCGTCAAAGCGCTAATGCAAGACGTTAGTTTTCTCGCTCGTCTCAAGGAACGATCTATCCGCCTAACCTCGGCAAATTCCATTAATATCGGTAGGCTGCTGCCGCAAATGGTTTATTATATTTATGCCTATCTGCAAACTGTCGATAAATATGGTGATCCTTTATCTGTTGTTGTGCCTAGCGGTAACGTGGGCAACATCCTTGCCGCCCGTTACTGCAAGGAAATGGGCCTGCCTCTGGACAGGATTCACTTGGCAGCAAACAGCAATAAAGTCCTGCACGAATTTCTGTCGACCGGCATCTACGATGCCAACAGAGAACTGCTAAAGACGACATCTCCATCGATGGATATTCTCATCGCCAGCAATATGGAACGATATCTACACTTGCTGACCGGCGACTGCACATATATCAATGATTTGATGAAGGCGCTCAAAACTGATGGCTGCTTTTCTTTCGATGCCTCTCTCCTTGATCTCTACTCCTCCTGGGCGACAGAAGATCAAGTCTTTACTACGATCAGAAGAGTATATGTTGATTATGGCTATGTGCTGGATCCGCACACAGCTGTGGCTGTTTTTTCAGCTTCAGACTCTAACATGTCGGGAAGACGTCTTATCGTCAGCACAGCAAGTCCCTATAAATTCGCAGAAACCGTGCTAAGTTCTCTTAGACAGGACTTCCCGGCTGATGATAAAGGACAGATACTGCAACTTCAAAAGATACTTGGTACCCCTTTGCCGCGCCCGATTGAGGAATTATGGTCAAATCAGCCTGAGGACAAACACTATCTTTTGCCTGCACAGATTGAGGCTGCCATAGAAGAATTGATCGGAGCAAATTAATGAATATTATTGAGATTAAAATTCCTGCTACCAGTGCCAATTTGGGTCCCGGATTTGATTGCCTAGGTCTGTCTCTGGAGCTTTTTAATGTGGCAGTAGTTTCTTGGCATGATGAGATCCTTACTCCGGAGCAACTGAAAGAATGGGCGGTGGAGCTTCCTTTCGAGCAATACGCCATTGCAGCAGCTTACAGTTACTATGCCAGACACAAGGCTGTTGAACTGCCCGGAATAGAAATTGATTTCGCCTGCGATATTCCTATCGCGCGGGGACTGGGTTCATCAGCCACTTGTGCCCTTGCGGGGCTGGTCGCCGGCCAACTTATCCACAGAGGAAATTGCGACAGAAGCGAGCTGTTAAACATGGCTAGCATATTGGAAGGCCACCCGGACAACGCAGCACCTGCGATTCTTGGCGGACTGGTATTATCCGGCTCTGATGAAAACGGGGTAATTACAGCTAAACTGCCCTGCCATGAAAATATTCATGTATTTCTAATGATACCCAATTTTGAGCTTCCCACTGATGAAGCACGCGCGGTCTTGCCCAGAAGCATTCCACATCTTGAGGCAGTAAAACAGGTGGCTTCTTTTGGTTTTCTGGTGCAGGGGCTGGCAACCGGGGATCACAATCTGCTGAAGAATGGCAATGCCGATTATCTGCATGAACCTTATCGCCGCAGGCTGGTACCGGAATATGAAGCGATAGAAGGAATAGCTCTAAGCCGCGGTTGCTCTGTTGTCAGTCTTTCAGGCGCAGGTCCTTCTTTGCTGGGATTGTACGCCGGTTCCAAAGACAAAGCTGATCAGATTGGGATCTCACTGACCCAAAGTCTTCCGCCTGGCTGGGAGGTTAAGCGCCTTCAAGTAAATCATACCGGT
>DUPE01000189.1 GCA_012838475.1 Clostridiaceae bacterium | reverse complement strand
TCAGCATACGGACGCCATTGTATGTAAAGGGTCCGATATGTGCCATGCCTACACTCTGAGATACAAAGGATGCCCCCCATACTACGGCAGCAATGCTCAGCAAGAACAAATGCAGATAGGGCTTTTTTTCTTTTCCAGGACTGTCAGCAGCTTTAGTATTCATTCCCAGTCGCAAATCACTTTCTTATTCTATTCGCACCAGTATACCCAAGAATCGCCAACCCTGCCAAAGGATAGTTCTGATCGACAAGCCAAAGGGCCTGGACATGGTTTAAGAACTGCCGGCCATGACATAATCTACTCGTTCTGATCGACAAGCCAAGGGCGCGTGGACGTTGCTCAAGAACTGCCTGCTCTGCCAAAGGCAGATCAGCACAAATCCTCTTGAGACTGTGCTTCGTACATTGACTTGTATATTCCATCCTCTGTTATGAGATCATCATGGCTGCCTTGTTCGGCAATTCTGCCACGATCCAAGACAATTATCTGGTCGGCATGCTTTATTGTCGACAGGCGGTGGGCAATAATCAGCGTGGTGCGCCCCTGCTCCAATCTGCGCATTGCCTTTTGGATGACCGCTTCCGTTTCTGAGTCAATGCTCGATGTCGCCTCATCCAGCACCAAAATTCTAGGGTTATGTGCTAGAGCGCGGGCAAATGAAATCAGTTGACGCTCGCCGGACGAAAAACCCTGTCCTTTCTCAGTTACCTTAGTATCTATGCCATCCTCAAGGCGATCCAAAAGCAGATCGCCGCCCACTTCTCTTAACGCAGACTCGGCATCGGCACGGCTGATATCCTCCCTGTTTAGGGTTATGTTGGATAAGATAGTGCCTGTAAAGAGAAAGGGATCTTGCAGCACGATTGCCATCTGTCTTCTAAAGCTCTCGCAGTCGAGGCTCTCTAAAGGGACCCCTTCAAAGAGAATTTTGCCCTTTTGCGGTTTGTAGAAGGCGAATAATAAATTCAAAATCGTACTTTTGCCCGAGCCTGTGTGACCGACAAAAGCTACCGTTTGATCAGGCTTGACCTTAAAACTGACGTCTTTTAGCACATCCTCATCCTTATAGGCAAAGGTGACGTCTTCAAAGGTAATTCTGCCCGTTGAAACGGGGGCTGATTCACAACCACTGGACACTGTCTCCCGATCCAGCAACTCAAAGATATGATCTGCGGCACTGCGTGATCGTTCCAGGTCACCTACCCTGGTCATAGCATTATTAATCTGAGAGAACAAAGCTATCATATAGTCTGTAAAAACGTAGAGGGTACCGATCGGAACCCAATAGGAGCCTGACAAATGACCATAGCCAAAGTAAAACAGAATCGCAGCCAGCATCAAATACTGTAAAGCCGATGTAGCACTATAGGAGCTGTAGCCATACAGTTTAGTCATGTTCCTGCCTTGCTCATAGGTTTGATTATTGATAGTTGAGAACTCGAGATAAATCTGACTCTCCTTGCCCAGACTGGAGATTACTTCCATACCCTGGATATTCTCATTGAGATTCCCGTTCAGCTCACTCAGCTTCCTCCGCATAATACGATTGAAGAGCGCAGACTTTTTGCGAAAATCACGGAAGAGGAAGAATATTATCGGCATCGGGATCAGACCAATCAGCACCAGCATCGGATCAATTAAAAAGAGACTGATATAGGTGCCTAAGGCATAGATCCCGGCCATCAAAAACTGGGACAGAACTACCTGATACAAGACTTTGACTGCTTTGGTGTCGTTAGTAACGCGGGACACTACTTGGCCGGCTGGGAGCTGGTCAAAGAATTCAATTGGAAGTTTTTGAACATGAGAAAAGACATCTAGTTGCATCTGCATAGATATTTTATTGGCAGCCTTTTGCATCAGCAGAGTACTGAAATATCTCATAACAGAAGCTAAAAGCATGGTACCGAAATATGCTACTAGGATCAGGATTATGAAATTAACGCGCAGGGAAACACCTTCCTTGAGCTCATTATCAAGTAGATACTTGACCAGATAAGGAGCCAAAAGGCTGGCAGCAACTGTAAGCAAGGTCACAAAAAGACCTTGCCCCAGAGTGCTTTTCGCCTGCAAGGTATACTTGAGAAGACGATTCTGTCTTTTCTTCTTTAACTTGTCTTGCTCTGCCTGTCCCAATGTTTATCCCGCCTTAACCTGTTCCAATGCTTATTCTGCCTTAATCAGATTAATAACTACTTTAGCTCCTGCTGTGCTCGTTGCAACTTTTGGCGCTCATACTGTCTCATGTACCAGCCTCCGCATTCCAGCAGTTCTTGATGAGTTCCTGATTCAACGATTCGTCCTTCGTCCAAAACCACGATTAGGTCTGCGTGCATGATAGCTGATATTCTATGTGAACTTATCAGGGTAGTCCGTCCTACCCTTTTCGCCTTCAACGTCTTCAATATTGTTTCTTCCGTATTGGCATCAACGGCAGAAAGACAATCGTCCAATATAAGAATTTCCGGGCCTTTCATCAAGGCTCGGGCAATGGTAATTCTCTGTTTTTGTCCGCCTGAGAGAGCGATGCCCTTCTCACCGGCTAAGGTGTCAAGCCCATCCGGCAATTGTTCCAGATCCTTGCGGAAATCCGCCAAATCGATCGCCTCCTCCAGCGAGATGCCGGTAGACACCAAAGCCGTCAGATCTGCGCCTTCATCTGAGCTTTCATTTGTGGCTTCTTCTGCGCCTTCATCCGCGACTTCTGCAAATTCCGCCAAACCCATTTTATTGTCAGGATCGATCAAGGGGCGATATTTGATCTTAGGAGCTTCCTCTTTTTCTTCCGACAGCTCTGCTCCCTCGGGGGCGCCCAGCTCAATATTGGAGCGGATAGTCCTCGAGAAAAGGAAGGGCTGCTGAGGAACATAACCAATCGCTCTACGCAGGCTTGAGCGCGAATATGTTTCCAACGGTCTCTCACCCAGCATTATTTTTCCTTCTGTTTGAGGATAAAAGCGCAGAAGCTGCTTCAGCAAAGTCGTCTTGCCGCTGCCTACCTTACCTACTACACCAAGAGTTTCTCCCGGTTGTAGTTCTAAGTTAATATTACAAAGCGAAGGCGCTTCAGCACCGGGATAAGTGAAGCTGACATCCCTAAATTCAATGCTGCCGTTCCCGGGATAAGCGACTGCCGGCACATCAAATTTCACATCCTCTTCGTAGGACAATATCTCTTGAATCCGTTCCATAGAGGCTGAGCCTTGCTGGGATACATTGATGAATTCTCCTACAGCCATCATCGGCCAGATCAGCATATCCAGAAAAAATAGGAAGGATATAAGACCGCCCAGACTGATTTCTTGCCTATATATCAGTATCGCTCCGAAAGACAAAGCAGCTGTAGTGCTGATGCCGCCAATCATACGAGCAACAGGGGCAAAGAAAGCGCTCATACGCACCAGCGACATGTTTTTATCATATAAATTCTGAGCAGTCTTGACGAAATCTCTGATTTCTTCATCGCCTTTATTGTAGGCTCTGATGACGCGCATACCCGCAATATTCTCCAACACCTTATCATTCATTTCATCAAAAGCCTGCTGGGCGACATAATATCTGTCATACAATATTTTGCCGATTGCCTTGGAAGAATAGATCAGAAGTGGCAGGGGCATAATCGCAACAAGGGTTAGCTTCCAAGAAACTGTGAAGATCATGACAAAAATTACGGCCAGAGGATATAAGGTAGAATCAAAAAAGGACATCATGCCGTAGCCTGCCATATCCGCAATTGCGTCAACGTCGTTGGTCGCTTTTCCCATCAGACTACCGGTAGAATTTTTAGCAAAAAAAGTAGGGCTTTGCTTCAGATATTTGGTTACCAGATGACGTCTGGCAGCCCGGGAGATTTCGTCAGAGGCTAAGAACAACAGATAGTTCCAAACATAATTAGTGAGATAAAACAGCATTATTACGACAACCAGAATAGCCATATAGTTGTAAAAATTATTAAGCTGAATTTGGCCGGAAATTATCAAGTCAGCCAGATAACCTATCGCCCAGGGCGGAATCAGTGTCATTACATAGTTTAAGAGCAAGGTAACAGTAGCGATCAAATAGACCGTGCTGAAGTCGCGCACAAACCATTTATATTGAGTGTAGAGCTTTCGCAGCATAATATCCTCTAGACGATTTTGGAATCTTCGTCAGTCAGCAGAAATTTCCATTGCTTCTGACCGCAATATTCTCTCGCTATTAGGCAAAAAAACCAACAGAGTACATTCTAAATCATCAAGTCTAGACAGTCGAGGGAAGTATTTGGATGCGGTATCTTATAATCATGCTATATCTTACAGATTGCACTTAAACAGGGAAATCTTGTGCAAGCAAACTCGTTTTACCTTACAAAAGTGTTTACATTAGAGCTGACGACCCTTGCTTACATCTTGCCGCAGTAACCCTCTAGCTCGCCGGGATAATCCGCACTTGTGCGGATCTATGGCCTTTGCTTACATCTTGTCGGATTAAATTATTTTCTCTATTTAAGTTTCACATAATTTGTAAGCCATTTACCGAAATCCTCAGCGGATTTATAGTACTCGGTATGCTCGGCGGCAACAGCATCTAAAAAGGCAGCCACTTGTCCCTCCCGGTAAATTACGACTGAAGGACAGACTCTAACATGCTCTGCCATTTCAGTACCTTCGATCTCAAAAAACAAGATCTGATATAAGGCCATCTCCTTATCTTCCAGGAATTCTTCCACATAATGATTGAAATCATAAGCGCTGACACGCCCACAGATTGATATTTGGTACACCAATACCGCAAAAGAGGCATCGCTGTCCTCCAGCTCTTTAAGCCGGTTGTTGTCTATGTCAATCAATGAACCGGTCCCATAGTATTGATCATCCAGATAAAAGCGCTGATCAGTCGTTGATGAGAGATATACATGCAGAGCGATCAGCAATCCAATGATTACCAAACCAACAGATAAAATGACGTATTTACGCTTCATCCTCAATCCTGTTCATAGAAGCAAAGTCAATGTCATGATAAGTGACTTTCCAAAAATCATAGACGTCCTCACCTTTATCCGACTTTACAGTGACTTTATTATCCCCTTCATAAAAC
Organism: Clostridiaceae bacterium; assembly: GCA_012838475.1. Classification (GTDB taxonomy): domain Bacteria; phylum Bacillota; class Clostridia; order Saccharofermentanales; family DTU023; genus UBA1046. The sequence continues at coordinate 2,674 of DUPE01000189.1, read as the reverse complement.
CAGTAGCCCCCGACATTATAGATTTTATCTTCATCCCAGCCGAGATCAGTCAGCATAGATTTCATCGATCCGGCATAGCCGGCACCGCCGCACATCAAAAATATATTCTTATCCCTTGGGAAGTAAAACTCCAAAAACTCCAGCGACTCATCGTAATTGGCGATATATTTACCTTCATCGGTCAGCGTAAAGAGAGTGTCACCCTGATATGTGTCACCGACCTCAGGCGGAAGCCCGGTGACATTGACGATAAGAGGAAAGGGCACGGCCTCAAAGCCCCGAACAAATCCCGACAAATAAGAGTCTCCACCAATGTTTTCGTAAGCAGCATTATCTATAAGCATTCTCATGTCCCGATAGACTGTATCTTCACGGTTGAGATAATCGTCAATTGTTCCCTCGTTGATGTTTTTATCAACACCGAACGTTTCACTATATATACCCTCCCCAACGACAGGCTTAGAGAGTTTGGCAGGTCCGGTGTCAAAGATGAAATACGATATGACTCCTCCAGCAATAAAGGCTAACACAAATAAAAGGATAGCTGCCTTCTTGTTCTTCATGGTTTTATCTCCAAACTATATGCAGTTCTTGCTAATGTCTAATCAAAACAAGAACAAGCCTCTGTATCTGCTATCAGTATTACTCTGGGGTGGAGCTGCAAAATTGAGGCGGGACACATAGGTGTGACTTCACCCCTCACCATCCCGTAGACTGCCTCAGTCTTCTTAATGCCTGAGGCCAGCATGATTACTGTTTTGGCACTCATAATGCCTGCCATGCCCATGGTAATCGCAGAACGCGGGGTTTCATCAGGATCATCAAAGAACCTGGAATTTACTTTAATTGTATCTTCGGTCAACTTAGCTTCATGTGTCCCGGCGATAAAGTAATTATTGTTTGGCTCATTAAAAGCTATATGCCCGTTCTCGCCAACGCCTAAGACCTGAATATCCGTGCCTCCATAGAAATTAATGATATCGTCATAAGTTCTGCAGTGAGCATCGATATCCTCAGCATTGCCATCAGGGACAAAAACTGATTTAGGATCAATATTAATATGGTTGAACAGCTGGGTATCCATAAAGTAGCGATAACAGCCGGGGTGGTCGCTGGGGAGACCGCAGTACTCATCCAGATTAATTGTTGTGACCTGAGAGAAGTCCAGATCTTCCTCTTGATGTAGACGGATCAGCTCATTATACAAGCCTATCTGTGTGGATCCGGTCGCCAGACCCAAGACTGAATCCGGCTTTATGCGTACCTGTGCAGCTATGATGCGTGCCGCAGCAAGACTCATTGTCTCGTAATCAGGTACTTTCATTATTTTGATCATAAAAACTCCTTAGATTTATACTGGATTTACGCTGAAATCACGCTACCATTCAATTACCCCTAACCGATTTCTTGTTTTCATATTATTTCTGACCGATCTCTTCCTCGCACTTCGGGCAATTGAATGATTTACCGCTCATCTTAGCAACTCTGGATGCCATAGCACTGCCGCAGTAGGGACAGGAGCAGAATTTCAGACGTATGGCAAAGCCGACTGCAAAAATTCCAATTCCAACCCAAACTAAAAACCTCAAACTGTCGGAAGAAAGACCGTATATAATGGTCACGCCCGAGATAACATAGAGCAGTAAGCCTGTTTTCACTGCCCAGGCCGGTATGAATTTCTTTTCTTCTGCCATAGTTTAAGTCCTTCCCGGTAATGGATAATACGTTATATGCTATAGGTTATAATGTATGCATCCAATAGGATCGAATAACAGGCTTGAATATGATTATCGACCCAATGTGAACATTATCCCATTTTATTGCGGATAATTACAATAAAAATATATCCTTAGCAGAATTGAAAAAAACATTATTCTGCGACAAAAAACATTGACAGGGGGCGGTTAAGATGAGAAAAGTACTATTTTACGCCATGCAAGGCAAAAAAATGTGTTTCCTGCATGTGCTCATGAACGCTTTACAGCTATATGAGCAGGGACACGAGGTGCGTATCATTTTTGAAGGGGAATCAGTCAGGCTACCGTCGCAATTGGAACGCGAAGGAAATAAATTATATCTCTCAGCCCGGGAAAAAGGGTTGCTGGCGGGAATATGTCTTGCTTGTTCCGTGCAGCTCGGTGTCCTGGAAATGAATGAGGCAGTTGGCTTACCATTGCTTGACGACATGTACGGACATGCCGGTTTGTTGCCCTTTATTGAAGATGGCTACGAGGTTGTCTGGGCATGAGAGCACTGATTCAACGTGTATCTTCCGCTCATGTTCAAGTCGGCGAACGAATTGTTGGCAGTATCGGCCGTGGTTTTCTGATTTTGCTGGGCGTGGGGCGCGATGATGACAGTCATAGTTGCGCGCGCCTTTGGCACAAGATAGAGAACCTGCGCATCTTTGAAGATGACGAAGGCAAAACTAACCTCAGCTTGGAGCAGGTTGACGGGGAAGTCCTGATCATTTCGCAGTTTACCTTATTTGCCAGCTGTAAAAAGGGTAATCGCCCCAGCTTCATCGAAGCAGCTCCGCCGGAGCTGAGTGAAGAACTGTATCGTCAATTTATTGCGCTGGCTAAGGCAAGTTTGGGAGATCGTGTTGCCTGCGGAGAATTCGGTGCCGTCATGGATGTCCATTTGGTAAACCACGGACCTTTTACAATCTGGC
>DUPE01000014.1 GCA_012838475.1 Clostridiaceae bacterium | reverse complement strand
ATTGCAGCGGCGTTTCTGGTGCAGTTCTCACGCCGGTACTTGATAGTATCCGGCTGTCGTAATAATTGTTTATTTCTTAGCAAAAGCTAAGCCGCGATTATTTCCAACTCCACTCATAAACGTACCAGGGATGGTCGTTAGAGGGATATACTACTGCATCTAGATCCTTGTTCCAGACGAAGGGCATTTGCTTATGCTGGATGGGGATGTGCGGGCAGTCGTCAATTACGATCTCGCAGATTTCTTTATAGATGGTAAGGCGCTCTGTGTTGTCGGTAGTTGCATCGCCTTGAGCAAACAGCTCGTCAACTCTGGGAACGGAGTAGCGGGCGTAGTTGGTAGCATCAATGCCCTCTGTGCCATACATCGTTGCCATGAAGGACATATCAGCTGTGAATGAGCTACCCTGAGTGACAAGCGTATAGGTGCCTGCTGCACTGTCACTGTTATAGGTTTCAGAAGCTCTGAGACTGACCTGGATTCCTGCCTGTGACCAAGATTCTTGCAGAGACTGAGCTATCTTTTCATGGTAAGAGCCGGGAATGTAGTCAAGCTCGATGTCATAGTCGTCAAAATTGATGCCGTCGGGGAAGCCTGCCTCCGCCAATTTTTCCTTTGCTTTGTCCAGATCAAAGGTGAAGTCAGTCGCACCCGAGAAGTCGGCGCCGAAGCTGCTTTCGTTGCACAGCATGCGGGCCGGAACAGCAAGGCCTTCATAAGCAACCAAAGTAATAGTTTCTTTGTCAGCGGCATAGTTCAGCGCCTGGCGGAGAGCCTTGTTATTCAGTGGCTCTACTGTGGTGTTAATTGAAATATAAGCGGTATGGGGTGCACTGACAAGGGTGGAGTTAAAGTTGCCGGAATCAACCAACGGCTGATAGTTGGATACACTGTAAACCATCAGGAAATCGAGTTCGCCTGTTTCCAGCTGAATGGTTGCTGTGGAGGCGTCAGTGATTACCTTAAAGGTTACGCTGGGAATGGCCGCCGGACCTTTGCGATAGTCATCAAAGCGTACAGCTGTAATCTCCGTGTTGGGGTCTACCTTGCCTTCTTGCAGCATATAGGGGCCGGTGCCGTTAGCGATATCGTAGTGATTATCATTGCCGGAGTAAAATTCTTCATTGACAATTGGCAGTTGAGCCAGCATGGACGGTAAAGCTGCGTACTGACGTTTGAGAGTGAGGTCAAAGGTATAATCACCGGTGGCCTCAGCCTTATCCATCATATTTGTCCAGGAGCTCATGGCTGGCTTTTCCATAGCGGTATTTAGGCTGTAAGCAGCGTCAGAAGCCTTGAACTCAGCGTCATTATGGAATTTTACACCTTCCTCAAGAACGAATGAATAGGTCAAGCCGTCCTCAGAAACTGTATGTTCCTTGGCCAGGGCAGGTAAGATTTCACCTGTCTCTGCATCAACGGTAACCAGAGTCTCGTAAATTTGATTCCAGACATACCAGTTAACATATTCGATTGAAGAATAGGGGTCCAGTGAAGAGATAATCCCCTCAACGTAAACGTTGACACCTTTCTCTTCTACTTCCGTGCCATCCGTGACAGCCGGCGTTTCATCTGGCTCTTCGTCCTCCGATGTGCAGGCAGCTAAAACTGCAAATAACATCAGGCAAGCCAATAACAAAGCCAGTTTTCTAATGGTCATACTTTTCTTCCTAGTCATAGAGTCACTTTCCTTTCTTTATATAGCAACCGGCTATTGCCGGAAACTTCTTAGCTTATTTATTCTAGATTTAGTTTACTACTGGACGAAACCTCTGTCATCTTAAGCTTTTGCTCTGACGCAGCAGCGGCTTCAATATCAGGGTAATAATTCCGCCCTTTCATCCAGAGGATATATAGGCCTGGGTACATATTTGTATTTGAAGGCGCTTAGATTTCCGGACAGGATTCCCGGTGTATCGCAGGCAATTATCTCTCCTGCGCGGTCATCAAAATAAGCACGGGAATGATGCGCTGACTTGAGACAAATAAAGCGGTACTGCTCAATGTCCGCTCCTGTAATCAGAAATGGCCTGTCATCATAGGTCTGAGTTAATTTTGATCCGACAATAATCTCCACATTGCCTGTGCGTACTCTGGCTGAGCGGCCTATGCTGTGCGGCACACCGGCTTGTATAGGAGAAGTCGAGATATGGTCGCCATCAGATAAATTAATGATTTTGGCGTCTTTAATATAGAGAGGGGCACCATGCAAAGGCTCTGTATTGCCTCCTAAATAAAAACTAATCCTGTCGCCGACTTTGTGTTTATAAATTTCATTGACTGCCACTTTATCATAGATATAACCAAAGATACTCTTGGGTAGATCACGCGCCAGCAGTTCACGCAACAAGTGTGTTCCGTCGCCGGGTGCACCACCACCTGCATTATCAGAGAGTTCATTGATAACGATATACCCGGGAGCCCGAGATTCTTCAGCGCGATCTAAGGCCTCAGCCGCAGAGAGAATATCTGCTTGGAAATCTTGGTGCCTCTGCCAGATATAATCAGCTAATTCCTTTGCATGTTCGGCAGGGTCAGACCATGCCGTCACGACGACGGAGGCGCCTGTTATGGCGCGGTCGCAATAAGGAAAGCCGTGAAAAAATGTCACATCTATCAGATCGTGGGTATTTTTGTATTCATCGAGATAGGGCTGAATACTGGTAAAGGGCTCTGCAAAAGTATAACCGGCGGAACAAGGCAGCAGCAGTGGCAGTCTGATGCAGGTCGTTTGCGGGCTCATCCCTTGCTCAATGCTCTCTATGCAAGTTTTCATCGCCAGCATGCCGGCTTCCTTGCAGTCTATATGTGGATATTGCTTGATACCAAATAATGTTGCCAGCTCTGCCATCTCTGGGGTAATGTTCCCATGTAGATCCAGAGGCACGCAAATCGGCATTTTCTCACCTGTTTCTTGACGGATACTTTGCAGAATATAGCTTTCCAGGTCGTCAATGCCTTCTGCACAGCCTGCTCCATGAAGCATGTAACAAATACCGTCCAGCCCCCCTTTCACAGCCCTGATATCCTCAAGTATTTCTGCCAGACAGGATTCTGCACATTCACGGCTGAGCAAAGGGGCAGGAGCTTCAGCAGAAATGGAAGCAAACAGGTCCACACCATATTTGTTACCGACTTCAAGCATGCCGCCAAGATAGGTTGGTGTAGAGAGAAAGATCTCTTTTAGCACATCGCCGTGCAGCCAATCACTATAATCCTTGAACTCATCGAAATCGAGGATTCTGCTGGAGAAGGTATTTGCCTCATGTCCGAAATGGCCAATCAGTATCTTCATTTTAATACCTGTAAATTTTGGTTATTAATGCAGACCTTATATACCCGTTTCATTTTGATTCCCTGATATATAGGAGTCCAAACCTAAATCCTGCTCTACTTTATAACAGGCTACATAATGGTTTGGCTCTACTTCTCTAAACTCGGGATCTGCCTTGGTACATATCTCCATCCGGTAATCACAGCGAGGAGCAAAGCGACAGCCGGGAGTCGGGTCGATCGGACTTGTTACCTCTCCGTGGACTATGCCCTTCTTAGTTTTTCGGCGGGAGAGATTTGGTGCCAGAATTGCGCTTAACAGCATCTGTGTATAAGGATGAAGCGGATTCTTAAACAAATCTCGTGAACTGCTCTTCTCCACGATCTGTCCCAGATACATTACACAGATTTCGTCAGAAATATGCTTAACAACAGATAGATCATGTGTAATGAACATATAGGTCAGTCCCATGTCATCTTGCAGATCCATTAATAGATTAAGTATCTGCGCTTGAATAGAAACGTCCAGTGCGGAAACCGGTTCATCACACACGATGAATTTAGGTCTCAACGCCAGTGCTCTGGCGACACCGATTCGTTGGCGGCGTCCGCCATCCAGTTCATGCGGGTATGCGTCAGAAAGGCGCGTTGCCAATCCTACTATTTCCATCAGCTCGGCTACTCTTTCAGCCAGCTTGTCTTTGGAATCAAATATATTATTAACAATTAGAGGCTGCGAGATAATGTCAGCTACGGTTTTACGCGGATTTAGACTGGCATAAGGATCCTGGAATATTATCTGCATAGTGCGGCGCAGTTGACGCATACGTGTTTTACTATATTTGGTAATGTCCTCACCCTCAAACAGAATTTGCCCGCTGGTAGGCTCAAGCAAGCGCAGAATAGTGCGCCCAAGGGTCGATTTGCCACAGCCGCTTTCACCGACAATACCCAGTGTCTTGCCCTTGTCGATAGCGAAAGAGACTTTGTCTACAGCGTGCAGCTCTGATTTCCTGCCAATACTAAAGTATTTGCTTAAATCAATAACTTCAACTAAAGGGGTGTCTTTGTGTGTAGCTTCAGTCATGATTTACCTCCAGAGCTTTATCAGAAAAAAGATGGCATCTAATAGAATGGGTGTCTGAGAGCTTCAACAGTTGAGGGTGTTCATTGATGCATCTGTCGAAACAATACGGACAGCGATCCTGAAAATGGCAGCCAAAGGGTAATGCTGTCGGATCCGGCATCAGTCCTTCGATGGGCTGAAGTCTTTCTCTTTCTTCATCAAGGTTAGGAATGGAGCCAAACAGCCCCACCGTATAGGGATGGTGATCTTCGGATTCAAAGATGTCCTCTACCGTGCCAAGTTCGACCAGTTCGCCGGCATACATGACTGCAGCATCATCGCACATATTTGCCACAACTCCTAAGTCGTGCGTAATGAGTATGGTGGCGGTACCCAGCTTCTCATTTAGCTCGCTCATCATCGCGAGCACCTGAGCCTGAATAGTGACGTCGAGAGCAGTTGTGGGTTCATCAGCGATGAGCAGTTCCGGCTTGCAGGCAAGCGCAATAGCGATAATGACGCGTTGTTTCATACCGCCGGAAAACTGATGCGGATATTCGTTTTTACGTTTTTTGGGAATACCGACAAGCTCTAAGGTTTCCTCGACTCGCTTTTCCAGTTCCTCTTTGGTTTTTTTCTCGGGGTTATGATATTTCAGCGCTTCGTATATTTGTTCGCCTACATTCATAATGGGATTCAGGGATGTCATCGGGTCCTGAAAAATCATGGATACCCTTTCACCGTTGATTTCCTTGCGCATCACTTCATCCGACAGCTCAAGTAGATTTTCTCCGTTGAAAAAGATCTCACCTTTGGTTACTTTGCCCGTGCGATCGGGCAGTAATCGTAATATTGATAGAGCTGTTGTAGTTTTACCGGCACCGGTTTCTCCCACCAGGCCGAAGGTTTCTCCGGCCCTAACGGAAAAGGAAACGTTATTAACAGCGTGAACTGTCTCCAGATCTGTCTCGTAGATTACTTCTAGATCTTTGATCTCAAGAACGTAGCCGTCCTTATCAGAATTGTTAAAATTATATTCACTCATGCGAATTTACTCCTTAGCCAATTCAACCGGATCAGTCCTTAAGCCTGGGATCGAGTGCATCACGGAAGCCATCGCCTACCAGATTGAATGAAAGAGCGGTGATTATTATGAAGATACCCGGAGAGATTATCATATAGGGGAACTGGCGCATGAATTCCCTCGCCTCAGCCAGCATGGCGCCCCACTCGGGTGCCGGTGCCTGCACTCCTACGCCCAGGAAGCTCAGACTGGAAGCCGTCAAAATCATGTTGGAGACGCTTTGTGTCGTCTGCACAATAATCGGTCCCATGGCATTAGGCATTACTTCTTTAAAAATTACATGACCGTTTCTGGCACCATATGCTTTAGCGGCTTCGACATAATCTGAATCTACCACTGTAAGCATCGAAGAACGCGTCAAACGAGCGAAACTCGGCAGATTCGACAGCGCCAGTGCAATAACTAAATTAGTAGTGCTGCTTCCTAAGGCCGCAACGAGGGTAAGGGCAAGCAAAGTAGCTGGGATAGACATCAGCATATCCATGATGCGCATGATAATATCGTCAAGCCAGCCACCAAAGTAGGCAGCTACTGCTCCCAGCACTCCGCCCAACAGCAGTGACAGGGCCGCAGAAAAAACGCCAATCATGAGTGAAATGCGAGAGCCGAAGATTACTCGCGAATAGATATCACGCCCATAAATGTCGGTGCCGAACCAGTGCTCTGCGCTGGGGCCTTGCCGGCGTATTTCCGGATTATGACGGGTGACAGCATCTTCGTCCGCAATTACATTGGCGAAGATGGCGCAAAACAAAATGAAAAGCAACAGTACAAGGCCGACCATAGCGCTTCTATTCTTTTTGTATCTGCGCCAAAACTCTTTCAGCTTGCCTTTGCGTTTTAGCGCAATGCTCTTATTATTTTTTGTCGCTGCTAAAGCCATTATTTCTGTCCCCTATCCCCTTTGATACTTGGCCTTGATGCGCGGATCGATGAATGCATACATAAGATCAACAATAAGCATTATCACGCCGTAGCTTAAGGCTAGCAGAATAATACTGGCCATCACTACAGGGATATCTTTCATTTTTATGCTGAGTACAATCAAGGAGCCAAGTCCCGGCATGGCAAATACTGTTTCGCAAATTATGGCGCCGCCCAGAAGTGAGCCGAAAATATAGCCCACTGTCGTGATAACAGGCAAAAGTGCATTTTTGAAGGCGTGCTTAAATATAATCACTCTGCGGGGTACGCCTTTTGCCTGAGCTGTGCGCACGTAATCCATCCTAATAGTCTCAAGCATTGACGAACGCGTAATACGGAGCACAGCGCTGCCATTTGCCAGTGTCAAAGTAATTGTGGGCAGGATGTAGTGTATCCAGGTTGTAGCTCCCGCAGATGGCAACACCCCCAGATATAACGAAAATACCAAGATGAGCACCATTGCAACCCAAAAAGGCGGCATAGCTACCATAGTCATGGCCACGACATTAACTGCGGTATCAAGTTTGGAATACTGTTTTACTGCACTGAGCACCCCGAGAGGAATGCCAAATAAGGTTGAACCGATCATGCCGCAAAGCGCTATATATATACTTACCGGGAAACGGGTGAAAACGTCATCAAAAACCGGCTTCATCGTGCGATAAGAAACACCGAAGTCAAGATTAACAACCGCATTATAGATATAACGAAAAAAACGAGTGAAAAAAGAATCATTCAGTCCCATTTCCTCTGTCAATTGTTCAACTGCTTCCGCGGTAGCTGACTGTCCCAGTATCAGGCGGGCAGGGTCACCCGGTGTAAAGTCCATAATGAAAAATATTATGAAGGCAATGCCAATGAGTACCGGTATCATTTGAAGGAGTCGTTTACCGATATAACGAAGCATTTAACACCTCATTTCCGCCGCCTGGCGCATGCGACTACAATAGTTGACAGCGGGCCGAGCAATCATCAGAAGAGCGACCAAAAAGGGATCAGTTCCCCTGAGATACAGAAATGCATATACAGAAAAAGTATGTTCAGTACGGCAATATACAACACCCATAAGCCCGAACCGATTCATGCATTATAGCACATAAATATTGAAGCAACAACCAAACTTCGGCACATCTGACGGCCTCTAAGTGCGTAAACACACGCTTTTCAGGCGAATGGAGGTCTAATTACGAATCATAAAACCCGGTATATTTGAGCGGATTATACATCTTGCTTTGATTCAAGACAGACTCAAAAAATTGAGTAGACATACACCCGTCATCTGCCTATTTGGCCTAAGATGCCTCAACAAATAATAAAACCATAGCAGAAAAGTAGTGGCTCAGGCAGAAGAGGTTTATGTGTGGCACTTATTGCAAATAGCGTACTTGGATCGAGTGTTGGGTATGGGCCAGGGTACAGAGTTTATTCCAGCTCGATAGTCCCCATATTCAAATCGTAATAGCGTCCTTTCAAGCTCATGAGCTGGTCGTGGTCCCCTCGCTCCATGATTTCTCCTTGTTCCAGAACCATGATGGCGTTTGAATGCCGTACCGTAGAGAGGCGGTGCGCGATGGCGAAGGTCGTGCGACCTTCCATCATGTTATCCATCCCTTTTTCGATTAACCTTTCTGTCCGTGTATCAACAGAGCTGGTCGCCTCGTCAAGAATCAGCACCAGGGGATCAGCTACTGCCGCGCGGGCGATGGAAATTAATTGTCTTTGCCCTTGAGACAGATTTCTACCGTTGTCGTACAGCATGGTATCGTAGCCTTCGGGCAGATGGCGGATAAAGCTGTCGGCATTGGCAAACTCGGCTGCAGATACTACCTCATCGTCAGTCGCCTTCAAATAACCATAGCGAATATTTTCAGCAACTGTGTCCGTAAACAGATGTACCTCCTGTAAAACCATTCCCAACATCATGCGTAAATCATCCTTGCGTAGATCCTTGACATCGATACCGTCGAAGTATATGGTGCCTTCCTGCACATCATAAAAGCGGTTAATCAGATTGGTGATTGTCGTTTTACCAGCGCCGGTGGAGCCGACGAAGGCGATCCTCTGACCCGGTTTGGCGTAGAGTGAAATGTCTTTCAGTACCGGCTGACCTTCGATATAAGAAAAGGTCACTTGATCAAAGCGGATGTCTCCGCAGACAGGGATATACCTTATTGTTTCGTCTTCCTCCGGTACAGCCCAAACTAAGTTGCGCAAGCCCACCTCGACTCGGGGAAGATAGAGTAAAGGCACAGAATCCTTCGTGCCACGAAGCGGTTTTTCCTCAGGGATATCTTTTGCTTCGGTTTCAGTCGCAGCGACGCGCACCAGATGAACTTTACCGTCATCAATTTCTGCAGGCTGATCCATGACTCTGAATACGCGCTCGGCGCCGGCCATGGCGGCGATCAATACATTTATCTGATTGGAAATCTGGGTCAGCGGACGGGAGAAATTTCTGCTGTATTGCAGGAAGGCTGCCAGAGTGCCGATATCCATATGTCCACCAATTATGCGCATGGATCCTATCATTGCCGTAATTGCATATTGTATGAAGGCCAGATTGCCCAGAACGGGGAAGATGCTGACAGAATAAGACTGAGCATCGGTCGAGGCTTGACGAAGAATCTCATTCTTCTCATCGAATACTCTGATGGTCTTGTCTTCGTAATTAAAGACTTTAACCACCTTTTGACCCTGCATCAATTCCTCAATATATCCGTTTAAATCTGCCAGATCACGCTGTTGCGCTCTGAATGATCTACGGCTGCGTTTCATAATAAAGCTGATAGTAAAAAGCATCAGCGCGACCATGACTATTACCAATAAAGTTAAGAAGGGACTGAGGATCATCATCATGGTCAGTGTACCGATGAAAGATACCGCTGAGGTCAGAAGGCTGACCAGAGTCTGATCCAGTGCCGTGCTAATATTATCGATGTCATTGGTGAAGGTGCTCATCAGCTCACCGTGGCTATGGCTGTCAAAGAAACTGAGCGGCATATCCTGCAAATTGCTGAAGAGATCGCGACGAATCAGATTCGTAGTGCGTTGAGCGACCTTGGCCATGAGACGAAAGCCGAAATAATTACAGACAGCTGAAGTGATAAAAACTGCAGCCATGGCAATAATTCCCGGCAGGGCGGCGGCGAAACTTCTTTCGTAGACGAAGGCGTTTATTATTGGCATCAGGAAGGCATTTCCTGCTACGCTGCCAAGCGCGCCGCCTGCGGCAAGCAATAGTCCCACAATCAGGCGCCAGCGGTTCTTGCCCACATATTCAGCTAAACGTTTTAATGTACCTTTAGTATCTTGCGGTTTGGCAAAGCGGTCAAAACCGGCTCTGCGGTCAACTTTTGTAGAATCCGCGGACTTATCTTTAGGCGTCTTTGACGTGTTATTTTTATTGTTTCTTTGTTTAGCCATTATGCGACCACTCCTCTCTGCTGAGATTCGTAGATCTCACGATAAATTTCGCTGGTCTCCATCAGTTCAGCGGGGCTGGCAAAGGCAGAGACACGCCCTTCATCCAGAATGATGATGCGATCAGCATCTTCAACTGAGGCCAGGCGCTGCGCTACGATGAGCTTGGTTACGCCTTCCAGGTCAGCCGCAAAGGCACGGCGAATGCGCGCATCCGTGTCCATGTCGACCGCCGAAGTGGAGTCATCGAGAATAATGACCTTGGGCTCTTTGAGCAGGGCGCGGGCGATGGTAAGGCGTTGACGTTGTCCACCGGAGAAGTTGGTGCCGCCTTGCTCAACTCGGCTATCCAGACCGTCAGGCAGCTTTTGGACAAATTCCCAGGCTTGAGCTCTTTGTAGCGCTTTTCTGATCATATCGTCAGTTGCGTTAGCGTCACCCCATTGCATATTCTCCCGCAGTGTGCCGGAGAAAAGAGTGTTTTGCTGCAGTACAAAACTGACAGAATCGCGCAGTGTCTTCAGATCGTACTCTCGTACATCCCTACCGCCGACCATGATCTGACCCTCTGTGGCATCGTAGAGTCGGAGGATGAGAGAAAGAAGAGTAGATTTTCCTGACCCTGTCGCACCCAATATGCCGATGACTTCGCCGGACTTTATGTCGAGATTTATGCCTGTCAAACTGTAGTTTTCGCTGCCGGGATAGCAGAAATTTACATCTTTATAAGTGATTGAGCCGTCTGCCACAGAAGTGAGACCATTTTCAGGAGTGGAGATGTCAACATCCGTGTTCATGACGTCAACGACACGTTCGGCGGATGCTTTGGCCCTTGTCAGCTGCAAGAGTACCTGCGAAAACATGATCAGGCTCATAAGAATCTGCATGACATAAGTCAGGAAGCTTATAATATTACCTGCCAGCATATTGCCGGCTACTATCTCACGTCCACCTATCCAGAGAATCGCAATGATAGTGCTGTAGACGACCAGTTCCGCGGCCGGCATTGTGATAATTACCAGAGAAATCGCCTTGTAGGATGTAACCATCAAAGAATCATTGAACTTCTTGAATTTGCGTTTCTCATGATCCTCACGGACAAAAGATTTGATCTCGCGAATATTGGTTAGATCCTCTTGGACGACGGCGTTAATATCATCGATCCGTTTTTGCATCTCCCGGAAGCGTGGATGCGCCAGCTTGATTATAATCGCGAAAATCAGGAGGAGAGCCGGAATAGCAACCAGAAAGACTCTGGCCATCCCCGGGTCTATGTTAAATGCCATGATCAGAGCGAAAACAAACAGAGCAGGAGCTCTGATCCCCATACGAAGGGACATCATGGCTGCCTGCGACAAGTTATTACAGTCATTAGTCAGCCTGGTGATCAGACTGGGGACACTAAACTTGTCCAGATTGCCAAAAGAGAAGCCCTGAATCGTGCGGTAAAGATCTGAACGCAGATTGGCACCAAATCCATAACCGGCTACTGCCCCTAGGCGGGCAGACAGCACGCCCGCCACAAGACCTATCAAGGCAGACAGAATCATTCTCAATCCTAAAGTGATGACAACTTCCGTATTGGACTCGTAAATGCCAATATTAACAATGTCCGCCATCAGAAAAGGTATATACACATCCGTCAGAACCTCAATAATCATTAGAACCGGGCTAAAGATAGCGTATAGGCGATAGGGTTTCATATAGCGGCTAAGTTGACGCAGCATTATTTGTCCTCCTGATTATTATCTTCAGAATCCGGAGGGTCACTGTTAAATGAACCTCTAATCTTATTGTTTACTGCTGAATATTCTGTCTCAATACTGTTTTCTGAATGATCTGACAGCGCAGCGCCTGTGCAAGCTCCGGTCTGAATATTGTTTTCCGAATGATCTGACAGCGCAGTGCCTGTGCGAGCTCCGGTCTGAACAGTGCTTTCCGAATGATCTGACAGCGCAGTGCCTGTGCAAGCTCCGGTCTGAGCATTGCTTTCCGAATGATTGCTTAGCGCAGCGCCTGTGCAAGCTCCGGTCTGAACATTGTTTTCTGAAGGATCAAACAGCGCAGCGCCTGTGCAAGCTCCGGTCTGCAAACTGTTAACTGAATCTTCTGACATGGAGGCCAGTGTATTGTGGATTGTCTTGAGACTGCTCAACAATTGCTGTACTTCCTCCCGGTCAAGACTAGACATCATGTGACCGAACAATGTACGTAGATCATTGCCGCATCTTTCAACGGCATCTATTCCTGCCGGAGTCAGATATAGTTCATGCTCCCGCCTGTCTTGTCTGGACTGACGCCTTTCTACCAAATTCGCTTTTTGTAGTCGTCTGAGAGAATTAGACAGGGATGCACCTGAGACATAAAGTTTCTCAGCTATTTGCTTTTGCGTCTTCCCCGGATAATCGTGAATCAACCGCAATATGCGTGGCTGGCCGATATAGAGTCCATATTGAGCCAAGCTTTGTGTTAAACGGCTCTGTGCCATCTGATTAATATCTCTCAGCAGCCAGACCAGAGTCATTTCGCTGCTATCTTCATATTCTTTACGGACGGGGTGCTTCACATTAATCTCCCTTTATCATAAGTATGCATAATCAGATTTAACGTATCGACCTGATATCGACCAAAAAGGTCTATTGTTGTCAGAGCAGATCTTTGGACATACCGGCGATCGAAACATTCGAAACATTTTGTTGAAGACGCTTATTACTTAACTAGCTAACAATTTTCAAGTATATAGTACTCTTTCCACACATGCAAGGATTACTGATGCCGATTAACGCAAGATGAACCAAAACAGAGACTTTCTCCACATATGCAAGGATTACTCGCAGCCCGGCTAATCTCTCTCATGCCAGACGTATGATATTATTTAGGTATTACTAATCCTGTTGGCATCGCAAGTCAACTGCCGTGTCAATGGACTTTGAATTGTACTTTTGCAATTTGTCCTTCACTATATTCATATGCAGTCACAAGCAGAATGGAGACCGATATGAAAAATAAAATCGAAACCAGACCGTATATATTTTGGGATCAGATCGGCGGTTTTATGACTGACGCCTTCGTCGCTTACGGAGTTCCGCAAAATGATGCTGAGATTTGCGCGGATGTCCTGATGGAAAGTGACCGGCAAGGCATTGAAAGCCATGGCTGTAATCGCTTCAAGCCGATTTATATCGATCGAATCAAGTCGGGCATTCTAAAGCCTGTAACTGAGTATGAGATTATCAAAGAAAAACCGACAACCTTAGTTGTTGACGCTCATGACGGCATGGGAATGGTGGCATCCTATAGGGCGGTGAACAGCATTATTGATAAAGCAAAAACATATGGGATCGCTATGGCTGTGATCCGTAACAGCTCACACTATGGTATTGCAGGATACTGGGCAGGTATGGCTGTAAAAGCCGGCATGATCGGCATCACAGGAACAAATGCCAGACCCAGCATCGCACCCACATTTGGCGTAGAGAATATGCTGGGAACCAATCCAATTACCTTCGGCATGCCGACTGACGAAGATTTCCCTTTCATGCTGGATTGCGCTACCAGTATCAGTCAGCGCGGCAAGATCGAGTTCTTCGCTCGTCAAGGGATGGACACGCCTGCGGGTATGGTCATCGGCAGAGATGGCTCCGCCATGACTGACAGTGATGCAATTCTTAAGGGACTGACAGAAGGTAATGCCGCCCTGGCGCCCTTGGGTGGAATAGGCGAAGAGCTTGCAGGGTATAAGGGCTATGGCTATGCCACCGTAGTTGAGATTCTCTCCGCTGCACTGCAGGCAGGCAGTTTCCTCAAGATGATTACCGATGTGGATGAAGAGGGAAACAAAAGACCTTATCGCCTTGGCCACTTTTTCATTGTTATTGATCCGGAGGCTTTCTGTGGCCTGGAAACATTCAAGAAGATCGCAGGCGACATCCTGCGTGAGTTAAGAGCGTCCGAGAAAGCTCCCGGGGAAGAGCGTATATACACCGCAGGAGAAAAGGAATGGCTCATTTGGCAGGAACGCAAGGAAAAAGGTGTTCCGGTAGGCGAAGCAGTGCAAAAAGAGCTGATAGAGATAAGAGATGAAAAGGCTCTGCCTTATAAATTCCCCTTCGAAGAATAGAATTTTGCGGAGGTAATTTTTCTGCGGCCCTGTCACTGGTTGGGTGGAGTGCTGGGAGCAGTAGCTGCCTCTATTGGGCAGATTGATTAGCTTTTTACAGGCGTGGTCATCTTTTTGTTCCCTTCTGGACAAACTGAGTCTTTGGCAAAACTTCGAGGCGTTTTTTAGTGCCGGGTCGTTGCAGCGAGTATTGTTCTCCCTGTCTGATTTCTATTTTGCTTTATTCAGGTCCGTATTATAAAATGGAAATGATTTTCATATTCGAATTCGGCTTGGAGGATGAACTATGAAGCGATCGGCCAGCTATCATACGAAGCAAAGAGAAACCATTATCTCGTATCTTTCCTCTTTAGGCAGCGCACATATTACAGCAGGCAGTATGGCGGAGTATTTCAATGAACAGGGAATCAGTATCGGCCTTACTACAGTCTACCGGCAGTTGAACAAACTGATACAAAAGGGTCTTGTAAGAAAATTTTCTGTGGATGGGATCAATGGGGCCTGTTATCAATATTTGGGTGATGAGAGCAATATGGGCGACCATTACCACTTGAAATGCGAAAAATGCGGTGAGCTTATCCATCTACAGTGCGACCAGATAGAGGCCTTAGGACAGCACATTTTTGAACGTCACTCTTTCACCCTCAAGCCACAAAAAACCCTTTTTTGCGGTACCTGCAATATGTGTTATCTGAAAGAGAGTGATGATGCAGTACTAGAAACTACCTATGGAAAGAGCGAATCAACGTGAGCTTGAAAGGTAGAAAAAAACAAATAAGTGTTCTTGCCTTGCTTATTGTTTTTGTGCTGGTGATCTTTCTGTCTATTGTTTTTAGCGTTACACACGCAGATCACGAACACGATCATCATGGTGTAAAAGGTACTTGCTCCATCTGCTCTAAACTTCACATGGCACAAAGACTGCTAAAGAGTATATCTATTGCTATTTTTGTCTGGACGGTGCAGCGTGTGTTTACGACCCTGTCCCAGATAAACTGTACCTTCCTCCTCCAGTTCGGAATCCATACCCTTGTTTCATTAAAAGTGAGATTGAATAGCTAAGTTAGCCTTCCGGCAAGGGAATACCATACTCCTTTTTAGAGGTATTCGTATTTACCTTGAATTTTTGCGGTTTATTATTGCAACAAATTTTGGAGGTCAAATTATGAAAAAAATATTTTCCTGCCTTTTGGCAGTAGTTTTAATAGTCGCTACTCTTTCAGGCTGCGGACAGCAAGTGGCTCCGCCGGAGAGTACCGATGGTACAACAAATACTGAAAAACTTAGCATCATCGCTACGACATTCCCCCAATATGATTGGATACGGCAAATTATCGGCGACAAGTCCGATACAGTAGAGCTTACGCTCCTGTTAGATGATGGTGTTGATCTGCATAGCTATCAGCCGACCGTAGAGGATATCGCGAAAATTTCCACCTGCGATATGTTTATTCATGTGGGAGGTGAGTCAGACGCATGGGTACATGATGCGATAGAAACAGCCACCAATCAGGACATGGTTGTCATTAATATGCTGGAAGTTTTGGGCAACAAAGTAAAAGAAGAAGAGATCGTCGAAGGCATGGAACACAGCCATGACCATGACCATGGGCACAGCCATGGTGAGATTAATCCTGAGGATATCTACGACAGACCCCTCTCAGACTGGCAGGGGAATTGGACGACCATCGAAGAGGCGTTACAAAGCGGCGCGTTGGATGAATATGTTGAGAACAATGCACATGAAAATGATAATGATTTTGAAACACAAAAAGACGCATATGGCCAGCGCTGGAAATCAGATTATGAGTTGTTAACTATATCCGATACATCTATCGACTTTGATGGCGATTCTGCAGACTATAACTATATTGGTTATAAGTTGGTGGAAAGCGATTACGGGGGATCGGTGTGGTATGGCTTTGAAGTACAGGATAAAGAAGCGAGCGTGCCTCATTACATTGCCTTTTATGATCATGGAACCGGTGGTGGGCACGATCATGAAGATGAGCATGCCCACGAAGATGAGCATGCCCACGAAGATGAGCATGCCCACGAAGATGAGCATGCCCACGAAGATGAGCACGACCACGAAGACGAACATGACCACGAAGACGAACATGACCACGAAGACGAACACGACCACGAAGATGAGCATGCCCACGAAGACGAGCATGACCACGAAGACGAACACGACCATGAAAATGAACACGACCATGAAAATGAACACGATCATGAAGATGAACATGCCTACGAAGACGAACACGATCATGAAGATGAACATGACCACGAAGGCGGGCATGGCCACGGCAACGAAAGCCCCCATTACCATGTGCGCTACGGCAATGAGGGTTTTGAAGCTTTGGTGGCCATAAAGGACTGGAGCCCTACTTTTTTCCTATCTGATGCCTCCGGAGAAAAAATTGCCGAGACTATGAGCGGACACAGCCATTCCCATTCCCATGAGGATGAGCATGTCTGGCTTTCACTGAAAAACGCCCAGATTTTTAGTGACCATATTTCCAGGGAGCTGGGAAAACTAGATAAAGCAAATGCATCTATTTACTCAGACAATGCAGCGACTTATAGGGAAAAACTGGTGGAACTGGAAATTGCCTATCAGGAAACGGTAGACGGCGCCCCTGCCAGTACTCTGGTCTTTGGCGATCGCTTTCCTTTCCGCTATCTGGTGGATGATTACGGCATTTCATACTATGCCGCCTTTTCCGGCTGTTCAGCTGAAACAGAGGCCAGCTTTGAGACCATCGTATTTCT
>DUPE01000159.1 GCA_012838475.1 Clostridiaceae bacterium | reverse complement strand
GCAGCGCATAGATTGTTAGTGGATCTCTCAACTTGCGCTTAATCCACATGGCTCCTCCTTCCCTGTCGCACTGAGAAAAGGATGCCCCAAATAAGTGCCAAGACACAAATTAGATATACACATTCAAGCGCATCTAATGGCAGGGATGCTTTTCCCTCAATCACCATTTGCGGTGAAAGAAGAGCAGTGAGAGTTTGTGGAGCCTTGCCCAAACGAGATTGCATATAGTTTGGCATATAGTTTATCAATACAAATGTGAGGGGTAGAAACAAAGCAAGCAGACTGTTCTTGCTGCAGGCTGAAAGCAACATAGTAACAAAGCAAAAAAACAAAAGGATCAAGCTATATATCTTGCCACCCTGCAAAAAATATGAGCCTGAGAGTATAACGTACTCTAAATACGGAACATCTATCGTCAGATATCTTTCCAACTGGAGCAAGCTTCCATGTCTTTGCAGGAAAACTGTTTCTTTCCCTGGGGGATAAGTAAAGCTGCAAAGATAAACAATCAGGGCTACCAAAACTGCTGCCAAAATTCCTTGTGCTGTCAATCTGGCAGCATTCCGCTTTATACTACCAACAGGCAAGCTGTTGATAATTTTTGCGCTACCGCTTTCATAGTCAATACTGAAACTGCTGTGAAGCAATAGCATTAACGCCACAAGCGGCAAAATGCTGAAGTAATGCGAGCCACTGAGAATGTTACGCCAATACTGCGTCCTGGAATAAGTTGGACGCAGCTCCGAGGCTCCCAGACCTAATGAATTGCGGGCTTTATTGTAAATGTCGTCCTCAATCAGCTGAACCAAACCAATGCGTAAGACCACGTCGGATTCTTCTGTAATTGTATGTTGCTTCAGACCCTCGAGTATAGTGTTGTATAAGTTGTGCCAGTCTTTTCCTAAGCTTTCTGGCGGCTCTCGATTATAACGCTGCATTACGCCATAACTTTGCACCAATAAATTGCTTTGTCTTTGCAGCTGTGTCCAAAAATGTGTCTGCTCATTGATAACTTGCAGTTTTTCATGGCTGGTTGGTATTGCTCTAGCTTCCTCTGGCACTTTATAGGCGTCCACATAAGTCCCAGCGATGTCGAGAATATCTTGCGCCTCTTTTTGTTTTTCGTTATCATGAGCAATCAAATTGGCGGGCATAGTCAAGTGCCCACTCAGGAGCATCAAGATTAGCAGCAGGAAGATGATGTATGTTTTTCTGCCCAAAAACAACCTTGAGAAAAAAATAATCAAATCCGAAAATCTAGGTTGAGGAGCCATGTTTTTACTGTTTGTAGAAACTTGCATAACTTTCCTCTAAACCTATTCTATTTTCGTGTATGCTGGTGATGGAGAAGCCTTTCCGGGTGAGGTGCTTGATGATTTCAGCAAAGGTTTCATCTGAGAGCACGCGTAATTCTATAGCATTATCCTCCTTAATTGCGATATAGACATCTGGAAAAGCCAAATGGATACTGGATAGTGCGGCTTCCTTCTCTGTCAAGTAAAAACTGTAAGAACGAAAACGCACCTGATCAATGTCTTTTGTGTCAATAAGCCTACCCTCTTGAATAAAAACCGTTCTGTCGCAAATACGCTCGAGCTCGTCCAGCTGATGACTGGAGTAAAGGATAGCCACCCCTTGCTTTTTCAATTCCTTAAGCTCCTCGCGCAAAGTAAACACAGCGCTGGGATCTAAGCCGTTGGTTGGTTCATCCAATAACAACAAGTCGGGCTTTGTAAGCAAGGCCAGCGACAGGGCTAAACGCTGCTTCATGCCCATGGAGTAAGTGGCAGTAGCTCTGTGAATACTCTTTCCCAATTTGGAAAATTCAATCATTTCATCCACTCGGCTCTTGGGTAGTTTGCGTAATTGGCCAAAATATTTCAAATGCTCCAGTCCCGTCAATTGAGGGTACAGACCAGGCGACTCGATGCTCAAGCCTATGTGCGCTAAGGCTTCGTTTCTCCTTTTTGCCAAATTGTACCCCATGATGTGGATGCTACCGCTCTGATAGTACTCCAACCCAGCAATGCACTTCATGGTGGTGGATTTTCCTGCGCCATTTGGGCCGATGAAGCCTAGGATTTCGCCTGAAAACAGCTCAAAACTGATATCATACAGAACCTGTGTTTTTCGATAGTTTTTGCTAAGATGGATTAACGACAATACTACCATAACTCTAATACCTATGGTTGTTGGCAGCACTTTGAAGTATATGCAATATTCCGCCGGGTGTGCTAAAATTGACCTCCTTTAATGAGGAAAGGCTTATTTCTATATCATATTCATCTTCTAAAATAAGCAGTAAGCACACTAGATCATTGGTGTCAAGAAGAAGAGGCGGACCAAATAAAGATGTATCGTCCATTATTTCATTCAAGTTGTTGACAATTGGGAGCTTCATTTTACACACAATGTAATCAATGAGTTCTTTAACAGTAGAAATGCTATATGATTGCATGACAGTTCCGCCTCCTCATATTAGTTCCTTAATCAATTCTATTAGTTTTACAGAGTTAAATGGTACCTTTAAATCTCCAGTTAGCATTGATTGCATTTGATCAAATGGTGGTGAATCATCTCTTCTAAAAAAGTAACTTGGAGTCTCAAGTCGATTATTAACTATAGGAACAATGGGCTCTTGATGTGGTCTGCCCCCAAT
>DUPE01000030.1 GCA_012838475.1 Clostridiaceae bacterium | reverse complement strand
GTACCAGATGAGCAATGGTAGAATCGCCTTTTGTCGTGCCTGCAGAGTTGAAAATTGTGGTTTCTTTACGCATTGGATCCTCCAGTAGATAAGCGTCTTCGTCATAGTCAAACTTATTAACCAGTAACGCCATGCCATGTATCAAGTATAATTTTGTAAATAACTTTTTTCAACTATATAATCGCTCTCGGAGCTAATCATACTATTTTCATAACTGACAAGATTATATGATTTGTTTATTAGATAATTTCGCCAGATCTACCAGATCAATATAGCAATAATTACTCAGAAGCAGATGTAACATCTGCAAGATGTTACCTTTTCCCGGTTCAGTTCTGAGATTACTCAGCCAATTCCGAAATCGACATGCCAATCCAAGGAAGTTATTTTTTCGGTTAAACATTGGGGTTGTTCTTCTTACGTCCGCCGGGAGAGGCTACATGTTGGAGATCAAAACAGGACAAGAACAGCAAATTATACTTCTTACGTCTGGCGGCAAAGGCTACATGGCCGGAGATCAAAACAAGAACAGTAAGTTATACTTCTTATGTCAGGCGGGAGAGGCTACATGTTGGAGATCAAAACAGGACAAGAACAGCAAGTTATACTTCTTACGTCTGGCGGCAAAAGCTACATGTTGGAGATCAAAACAGGACAAGAACAGCAAGTTATACTTCTTATGTCAGCCGTGAGAGGCTACAGATCCAGATCTAATCTCATCAAGAGAGCATCTTCTCCGGTGTCCTGATAGTAATGTTTGCGTCTGCCATATATATAGAAGCCGAAATCCTCATACAGGCTAATTGCCGGACTATTGCCGGTTGCTACCTCCAACATGAGCAGATCAATTTGCCTGGCAAAAGCTTCATCGATGATTTTGTTCATAAGTAAGCGGCCTATCCCCTGCTTCCTGGCTTCCGACCTGACACCCAGCTCATAGATATCCATGACGTCCGGCAGCGGGCAGGCAGATATATAGCCCATAATGCCGGCTCCGGTTTCTGCTACAAAGTATAATAAGGAATATGGGCTGTTTGCCTCAGCCTCTTGCAGGTCACGGGCAATAGACGATCCGCCAAATCTTTTCTCAAAAGCTTCCAGGTAAATCTCCACGATTGAGGTTAGATCTTTGCTAGTGGCAAGTCTGATACGAACTTTCTCGCTCATGTTTTGTTTTGTTCATCCTTTTTCTCATAAAGTCTTTCGGCCTGCGAAAGAGAATAATACTCAGGTA
This sequence comes from Clostridiaceae bacterium, assembly GCA_012838475.1. Classification (GTDB taxonomy): domain Bacteria; phylum Bacillota; class Clostridia; order Saccharofermentanales; family DTU023; genus UBA1046. Next base: position 4,934 of record DUPE01000030.1, on the reverse strand, counting down.
TCAGGGCGAAGGGGTCGCCACTATCCCCTGCTTTAAATTTTAAATAGGCTAGACGGCTCAAAATTGATGCACGCGGGGTCCAGTGCTCTTGAGTTGTCCAAATAACCTGAGTCTCGGCAAATTCTCCGTTAAGCGCTGATCTGACTGCGGGAAGCCCATCCCCTACGACAATTATCTGATCCGGTTTAAGTTCAACTGCTGCTTCGATATTTGTGTCTACATCCATTCTGGATAGTGATTCATCGTCAGAGTTGAAGTAAGGGTTAAGGTTAGAGTCTGGATCAGAGTTGTAGCCTGGATCAGAGTCAAGGTTAGAATCAGAGTTAAGAACAGGGTTAGGGTCGAAGCCGGAGACACTGTTGCTAAAGTCAGTATCATAGTCAGGGGCAGATAGTTGGCTAGAGTCGGGGTCAGGTCTTGAAATAAGTCCTGAAGGCTGTCCAAGTCTGTTAATGTCCTGCCAGAGATCTTTAGACTGCCTGTTAGCCGGCGCAAGGAGTTCTTCAGGTATGTTGGTTACTTTATATAGTGCGGAAAAAACTCGGCCTCCACGAGCGTCTAAGACGGGGCAAACGATTGCAGAAGGAAAACTTGCTGCCAGAGTTTCCAGACTGGAAACTCCAATTGCCGGTTTACCCAGAGCCCACGCTATTGTTTTGATTGCGGCGACACCGATACGAATACCGGTGAAGGAACCGGGACCATTAGTACAGGCAAAGAGATCTATCTCTCTTTTATCCCTGCCGGAGCGCTTGATGACATCTTCGATCAGTGGCTGTAAAGTGACGGAATGCTTATAGCCGAGATTTAGCGTAGTCTCGACCAGAGGCATCTCGTCCTCACATAGCGAGACGGACAAGCTTTTTCCTGATGTATCTACAGATAGGATTAACATCTTTTACCTCAGCTCTTCAGTAGAAGAAACGTTCATGCACTCCTGCACTCACATCTTCAGTTTGTGAAAACTCGTGCACTAGTATCTTCAGTCATCAGAACACTTCTGTACTCGTGTATTGAGTTATTGAAGCACTCCTGCACTCATACCTTCAGTTTGTGAAGCACTCGTGCACTAGTATCTTCAGTCATTAGAACACTTCTGTACTCATATATTGAGTTATATAAGCACTCGTGCACTCGTATCTTCAGTTTGTGAAGCACTCGTGAAAAGGACGATCGTCTGACCAGGATATGGTGATACGGCGTCTATTTTCATCAAGCCACTCTAAGTTAATCCAGATAGTCTCCGGTGGCAGAGTCTTGGCAATTCTCTCTGCCCATTCTATTGCCGCGACTCCACCTTCGGCAAGATACTCGTCAAATCCCAACTCGTACCATTCCTCTGCCCCGCTGATACGATAGGCGTCAAAATGGTAAAGCGCTATTCTCTTCTCACCTGCCTCATGATCGCGTAGCAGAGTGAAAGTCGGGCTCGCAACCTGTCCCTTTACACCTAGAGCCTTGGCTACACCGGCGACGAAGGCTGTTTTGCCCGCACCCAGATCTCCATCCAGAGCTAAAACATCGCCAGGCTGCAAGAGTCCGGCCAGATTACCCGCCCAACTCTCGGTGTCAGCAGTTGATTCGCTAATTACAGTATGGGTACGCATATAACTCTCCGGGAATCAAAAAAGCAGGCAGCTTGAGCATTGCCATGTAAATCAATACCCTTGCTGCCTGGTGTGCTATGCATATTGTTCTTGTCTTTCCTGAACTCAGGATTAACGTTTCGAGAACTGAGAAGCCTTACGAGCCTTCTTGAGACCGTACTTCTTGCGTTCTTTGACGCGTGAGTCACGCGTCAGAAAGCCAGCCTTTTTCAATGCTGCTTTGTACATCTCAGGATCAGCTTCAACCAGAGCTCTTGCTATGCCATGACGAATTGCACCCGCCTGACCGGAAATTCCACCACCGTTAACATTGACCACGATTGAGTAACGATCAGTCGCATTGACTTCATTCAAGGGCTGACGCACGATATAGCGCAGCGTCTCCATCTCTAAATAGTCATCGATATCCTTACCATTGATGGTAATATCGCCCTTACCGGGGTAGACTCTGACTCGCGCAACTGATTGCTTGCGTCTGCCGGTGCCATAAAAATATTCTTTCTTATTTGTTGCCATTATTCAATCTCCTTTATGGCTTAAAGCTCAATGCTTTCAGGCTGCTGGGCTGCATGAGGATGTACAGGTCCGGGATAAACTTTTAGCTTGCGGTACATTTGCCGACCAAGCGTGTTCTTGGGCAGCATTCCCCTGACAGCATGCTCTATTATTCTCTCCGGATGAGTAGTCATTACCCTCTTATAGGGTATTTCCTTCAGCCCGCCCGGGTAACCGGAATGACGGCGATAGATTTTCTGCTCTTCTTTATTGCCTGTTACTGCAATCTTCTCGGCATTTACAACAATTACGAAATCGCCGGTATCTACAAAAGGCGTGAATTCCGGCTTGTGCTTACCGCGCAAAATTGTGGCTATGCCAGTTGCCAAACGCCCTAAGGTTTTACCTTCGGCATCTATGACGTACCACTTGCGCTCGACTTCGCCTTCCTTGGCAAAATATGTCTTCATGGAAGATCCTCCTTACTATCTGACAGAAGGAGTCCTTGCCCCTTCAGACATGCAAATTGACATGCTTTGCCATGTTAGCAGGCAATAATTAGCTTGTCAAGCAATTTATTTAAATATTGGACTAAAGCTGTGATTTTTGCGTTATTAATGCTAAATACTCTATATTCCTCATTCGTAAAAAACGATATCTAGGCAAAGGTTTTGGTCTGTTTATAGTCACTGCCGGATATATTGACAAAATTACGGTCAAATATATTCCAAGCAGAAAACTGTTTTCTGTATTTTAGCGGTCATTGGTATTCTAACGTTTGGGTTTACGCTTGTCTTTTCTGATACTAACACCCAGAATAATCAAGACAACAACCAGTGCCACCATCAAAACTCCTAAGGCTATCAAGCCAAAGCTGGAAAGATCACCGGAGAATATGCCGTTATTTGAATTTGTTCCGTCTGTTTCGGTTATTGCTGTACTAGTTGCTGAAGTGGATGCTTCCTGCTCGGATATCGTGCCCACCGTTGTCTCTGAAGAATCTTCCGTAACCTCTATGACTTCGTCTGTCGGTTCCGCGGTCTCCTGAACCGGGTCATCCGGCAGTGCGATGAAACCTTGCCCGGAAGTGCCGAGGTCTTCTCTGATCGGCTCTACGCCTAATTTTTTTGCTCCTTCTTCCAGCAGAGCTCGCATAATAACATCAATTGTAAGATTAGTACCCTTTATAGAGAGATTAGCGTCCAAAACAGTAGCAATGATTTGGCGGTCATCATGAGTTGTACCCGCTCCGACCAGACACTTGCCGGCCAGAGAAGTTGTACCGGTTTTAACACCGTCATAGCTTTGGAAATATTGTGAACCATAAAGCTCGGGGGAAGATAAAACCAGTCCGTTGGTATTGCGTAGAATTTTCCAACCGGCAACCGGATGCATATTAGTAGCGGGCATGCGGTAAAACGATGTGCTCACCAGGCGGCTGAAGATCTCATCTTGTAATCCTACTTGGGCGAGCAGGGCCAAATCATAGGCTGTAGAATAATGCCCTTCTACAGTAAAGCCGCTGGGATTCTTAATAGACGTATTTTTGGCACCTAGACTATGCGCATATTCTGTCGCCTCTTTGCAGAAAGCCGCACGCCGATCAAGTGCACCCCCGGACCTCGAGGGCGAGTAGTTCTCAGCCAGGACATTGGCGCAATCATTGCCTGAGTGAACCATTAAGCCATAAAGACATTCCTCAGTGGTCAGCTCCTCTCCTGCCTTCAGCCCCACTCTGGCTGAGACAGATGAAGGTAAGCTGATAGCTTGTGAAGATACAGTGACAATACGGTCAAGATCAAAATCGGGATGGTTTATTACCGACAGTGCCGTCAATATCTTGGTCGTGCTTGCCATAGGACGGCGCGTATGGGCATTATGCTCGGCTAAAATCTCCAGAGTTGAGGCATCAATAACCACATAAGCGCTGGCTTCAACCTGCTCAATCTCAGGCCAACTGCTTATAAGTGAGACTTCGCCTTCAGTCGTTTTAGTAGTGGTCTGATTTGTGGAATTTGAACCGGAAGTCTGCTTTGTCCCTGCTGCAGTGGTACTAGCCGTTGAGGCTTCCCCCTCCGGGACAGAGGTAGTACCTTCTTCGGTCGGGCTCGTAGTTTCTGCAGTATTTTCTGTTACAGTAGGGTCAACAGTCGCTGCCAACACGCCTCCAGCGGAGGGGACCAGCATGCTTAGACACATTAGGAAGGTCAACAGCCAAGTGGCAGCTTTTACCCTGCCTCTATATCCTGCTTTCACTCGCATTTGTTTCCGGAGTATTAAATTATCGACTAGCTCATCCAAAAGTAATGTCCCTCCTGTGAGGTGAATATTCATCTAATACAGTTAAAATCGGCTAATATGATTTGTGGTATAGCCAAAATATGTCAATATAATAGCAATAATTGTCTCATTTATCGCTTTGTTGAGCAACTACCATGAAGAATACCTCTATAATGGCATGCAGTAAAGCCATGTCATTATAATTTCAGCTCTTTGAATATTTCGCAAATAATTTTAATATATTAAATTCATAATTCGGCTTTCCTCTGATAACGACAGCTTATCTACCACTTATGTCCCCAATTAACGGACTTACCGTGATTTGGGTAGACTTCACCAGTCCAGGTTAAATTCCATATATCTAACTAATCTTAAAATACTGGCGATTATCACAGATCGAAAAGATATTGACATAGCATTTTGTCGGTGAGTTGTAAAGTAAAGTGAAATAAAGATGGCTCTCAGTCATCCGTGTACAATGTAAGTAGCAATACAAGCATTGGAGGGAAGAAATTGAGCCATCGAACACATTGTACCAGTAAAAGAAATCCT
>DUPE01000075.1 GCA_012838475.1 Clostridiaceae bacterium | reverse complement strand
AATTCCAATGAAACAACTAAAAACTTGGGTGATTTTGGCAACTACTGCTGCTGCGACTTTTGGAATAAATGAATTAATGAAAGTTATCTTTCAGCGGGAACGTCCACTAGTGTTTTTCCAGATTGAGCAAGAGGGACTCTCCTACCCCAGCGGGCATGCCATGGTTTCAGTCGCCTTCTACCTTTTGGTAGCGTTAATGCTGGCGAAAGCTTTCTCTAAACTTAAGTGGGCTGCTGTTATCCTTGGAGTTGTCAGCTTCCTGCCTGGATTGAGCCGCCTTTTTATGGGAGTACATTATCCCTCCGACATAATCATGGGCTGGCTGTTAGGTCTCAGTGCTGCCATTTTCTGGTACAGAATCTGGTTGCGTAAAGGAACAGAGAGCATCAGTGGAACTAATGGGTTGGCTGCTCAGCCTTAGCGCCGCTATTTTCCTGTGTAGGTCTATACTATCAAGTTCGAATTAATCCTTTAGATCTTCAGGCGGGCGAAGGGCAGCGCCTGTGGCATGACCTCGAAGCTAAAGCTTGGTGTACGAAACAAGAGGCCGTCATAGTTGCCTAAGATATCGTCATCTGTTGCAGATAAAAACTCTCCTGACTTTACCTCACGAAAACTGATGAACTTGCTAGTGATATGTTTACCGTTGAGATAACGCAGGATTAGAGGCACAAAGCGCAATGCTCCCATCCAGGTGGCTTCACATAAGTTCAAGGCACCGTCAAATAAGTCTGCCATAGGAGCTGGATTGAATCCGTTGCCATAATAGCCGCCATTACATAGAGCTGTGGTTATATAATCCTTCTTACCGGAGACTATCTCTCCATTGCTCAGGGTGAATCTATAATTGGTCGGAAAGACCTTTTGACTGCCCAGATTCTTTAACACGCCAAGATAATAAGCTTTGCCGCCAAGTTTTGGTCTCTTCGCCATCAACTTATAGGCGCTGCGAAGAACCAGGGTATCCAATCCGAAGGAGACCACATTGATCAGGAAAACTGAGATGGAACCGTCCTCTGAATTTGCTAGCGGGCAGTATTCTGTCAGCATTTTTGGATTTGAATATTGGTTATAGAGAGTAACGCCCGGAGGGAATTTGAGCCGAATCAGGTCTAGCTGTTTAAATTCAGGTCTGGGCATGGCGTTTATAATACGATCAAGAGGAGGACGCTTCTTACCAAAAATCGTCTTCACAAAATCATTACCGGTACCGGCAGGGATAGCTCCAAATGCACATCCCGTACCGTATATAGCTTGAGCGACTTCGTTGAGCGAACCATCACCTCCGGCTACATAGACAACACCCTTGCTGCCGTGTTCATTGGCAAACTGACGTGCGGCTTCGCTGAGATGGCTCTCATGCTCAGTTACTAAAATTTCATAATTGGAAGATAATCCGGCTGCCGCAAAAGATTTGCTGGCTAAGTCGCGTATATCTGAGTTTAGTGCTCTCCCCTGTCCTGCTTTACCGCTTACTATAATAAGGAACTTCAGATCTTGCTCCACCACATATACCTCTTTACTATTAGTAGCTAGATTACAACTTCTTAATAATAGCTTGCATTAACAGCTTGGGCAAGATGAGATGATAGCCAGCATCTTAAAGTGGTTGCCTGCTTCGCTGTCCACGGCGAAGTAGAGCTTTTCTTTATTACGGATTAGTTTTAGTTCCAACTCGACATCAGGTCGCACTTCGAGATTATACTGCATCAGTAAATCACGCACTTCATGCTTGCCGTGTTCTTCCAGGCTGAAGAGATCGTCGAACCATTGTAGATAGTTGGTATTGTTAACGTGTCCATTCATATCAAAGTCGGAATAGACCGGACTGTACTTGATTATCTCTGTCTCTCCCTCGGGAACAATTATCTTGGCTAGAGGACTAAGGTCATCAAAGTTTTGGATTTTTTGAGCCGGATAGGCTGGCAGGCCTTGATTGGCGAGATCGGTTTTGCTGCGTTCATCCAGATCTATCAGGCTCCAAAGACTGGAAGCATGTATCTTAGTTGCTCCAGACTCATCTTCAAACAAAAACATACGAGGATATATACCAAGGCGGGAAGGCTCCGGCCATGTAGTAGTGCTCACAGTTTCGTACAAACGAGGATAAGATGAAATCTTGATATGATAGCGCAAAACAACCCAGCAAATGTTCTGTTCGCGCAGCGTTTCAAAGCCATAGCCTAGAACACGGCTATGTCTGTCACCTAATTCCTGCATCCAGGCCAGAATCGATTGCAATTTCCATTTGTAATTAATATCGGCATCATCTGCCATAATCAGGCGATTCTCACGAAAGCGACCGTCCGGTCCAGCTGCATATATATTATTGTTTTTCATAATCTACCTTGTCATACCTTCTTAAGATACTGTCCTGATAAAGATAGTTTTCATTATAGTGAATTTTACTGTCATCTTGCATTTTGTTGCAATTTTATTTGCTAAAGCTCGCTAGTGAAGCTCGCTAAGGGCTGATTGCAGTTCGTCTTAAATGCTAGATTCATTTGATAAAGTTACCTTGACGCAGCTCACTAAGGGCTGATTGAGGCTCGTCTTAAATGTTAGATTCATTTGATAAAGTTACCTTGACGCAGCTCACTAAAGGCTTGTTGCAGTTCGTCTTGAGTATTCATAACTATCGGTCCACCCCAGGCAACACTTTCATTTAATCTAGGTGCACTGAGGAAAAGCAGTTCTATGCTTTTGTCTGCGGCTTTGACAGTGAGTGTCTCACCCTCAGAAGTGGTAACGGCAGTCTTTTCTTCTACTAGTTCACCGGCAATATAGGCGTCTCCGCGCAAGGTAAATAGGATGGCATTGTAGCTTGGTGGGACATCTAGAGATAGGCCGGCGTTCGCATCCAACTGTATAGAATAAAAGTTTGCCGGCACATACTTACCCTGAAAACCCTCATACTCACCATACTTGCCTGAAATCAAGCGCAGCTTGCCGCCTTCGACCGGGATATCGACTATCTCCTTTGCTGTCAGAGCATTATAGTCCGGCTCAGTCATTTTATATTTCTGCGGCAAATTAAGCCATATTTGCACGCCCAGCATATGCGGTACAGGTTTTGGCATCTCCTCGTGCAAAATACCTGATCCACCGGTCATCCACTGCACTTCACCGTCACGGATTACCCCCTTATTGCCAATGCTGTCCTGATGAGCAACCTCACCGGTGCTCATATAGGTGATGGTTTCAATTCCACGGTGCGGATGCATGGGAAAGCCCGCTATATAATCAGAAGGGTCTTTGCTGTCAAAAGAATCGAGCATGAGGAAGGGATCATAATCCTTGACAGTACCCCGGCTCAGAACTCGAACCAGTTTGACGCCGGCTCCATCTTGCGTGGCGTGGCCCGTCACCTTATTAGTGATTTTTCTTTCCATAATATTGGCCTCCTTTTCTTACGATAGGGTCATCTGCATTCAAACAATATTTTCGTTGTTGCTATTATCAGGTCATCTGCATTCAGACAATATTTTCGTTGTTGCTAGTATCAGGTCATCTGTATTTAGACAATATTTTCGTTGTTTCTCATGATTCGGATAATCTAAGTTTAAACACTATATTCCTAGTTTCCTATTATTGGCTTATCGGCGTTTTAGTCGCTGTTATTCATCGTCGCTTAATGTTTGTTATCGAAACTATTTTCCTGCTAAATTTTTAGCTGTTTAGTCTATTTCTTCTGATCAACAATTATCTATAGCCTTTGTTCTGTATTTCAATCTTTGTTCATTTGATATCACTATGTATTCTAAAGGAAGGTCTTAGACAATTCTATTCAATCAGTTACAAAGGAATTTTTTCATGAGGGAGCAACCTCAAATGTCGGACCACAGGTTCCATATATTTTAATTGTGTAATTTTTAGTAATATAAGTTAAAAAGACGTAAATTTGCCCCTGATATATGGTCAACTGTGCTATTCTCACATATATATACTGCCGGTTTATCTTGAGATGCAGAGCAGAACTATTTGCAGCATGAGTTAGCTGCTATAGAGATCGACAGTAATACAGGAGGTCAATATGGAGACTCTAAACAAGTATATTGCAAATATCTTCGCAGGACTGCCTGACTCCTCCAACAAGGATGTTGTTAGAGACAAAGTTCTGCACGACAGCCAAAACAAATATAGTAATTTACTCTCTCAAGGACATAGTGAAGCAGAGGCTTTAGGTATTGTTTTCCAGCAAATGGATATTGATGAGATTCAACGTTCCATAATGTCAGAACCGCCCACGTCACAATATAACGGACAACAGCAGGCTTTCCGAGATGGATACGAACCGTCAAAGCAGCATTATGACGAACGGCAGTCTTTCTATCGGGGATACGAGCCGGAAATGCAGCAGGACAATTCCCAGCAGACCTTTCAACATGGACTGCCATATCAGTCTGCACAGCAGGCCCCGAGATCTGCAGCTGAACAAGCCGAGATTGATGATTTTGTCTCGAGCTTT
>DUPE01000228.1 GCA_012838475.1 Clostridiaceae bacterium | reverse complement strand
TTGCCAGCGTCTTGCGTCCATAAACAACAATATTATTGTTTGTGATTTCTTTAAATCGTTTTAGATCAGTACTGATATGAGTCAGCAATTTGCCCTCTGAACCGATACCCCAGCGCCGGTCACAGGCTACTATAATCTTCATAATTCACCTCTGTAAAATCCATTTCACTACAGGTTGATTTAGATTTTTTTCTTCTATTGCGACAGGCATTCCAGCCAATTCATTAGCTTCAGACCGGCCACTCACCAGTAACAGGTCTATTCCTATATTCATTCAGCAACCGGGAAAGAACCAATTTTCTCGCCATGCTGATAATCCATAACTTCGAAGCTGTCTATTGAGAAATCATAAAAATTTTTGATATCCGGATCGATTCGGAAAGTCGGTGCCGGGAAAGCTGTTCTGCCGATGATATCCTTAATAGGCTCAATGTGACGGTCGTAGATATGTGCGTCTGCAATAACGTGTATTAGTTCACCAGGCTGCAAATCTGATACCTGGGCGAACATCATCAACAAAGCAGAGTATTGTACAACATTCCAGTTATTTGCAGACAGCATATCCTGTGATCTTTGGTTCAAAATAGCGTTGAGTCTGCCATTTTCTACACTAAAGGTCATACTCCAGGCACAAGGGTATAGGGCCATGTCTTTAAGGTCTGAAAAATTATATAAGCTGGTTAACATGCGTCGACTGGCGGGAGTATTACGGAGCGACCAGAGCACACGATCCACCTGATCAAACTCGCCCTCCGGGTAAGTGTGTTTTTGCGCCAATTGATAGCCGTACGCCTTGCCTATCGTGCCATCCGGTAGCTGCCACTGGTCCCAGATCTTGCTGTCAAGCTCGGCAATAACATTTGATTTCTTTTGCCAAATCCAGAGAATCTCTTTTAACGCGGCACGCCAATTGATCGGACGCAGGGTCAGCAGTGGAAACTCACTGCTGAGATCATATCGATTGATCAGACCGAATTTTTTCATTGTGTATGCCGGCGAGCCGTCTTGCCAGCGGGGTCTGATGGTCTCACCGACATTGCTCTCACCGGAAGATAAAATCAAATTGCAATTCTCTATGAATATTATATCTGCGTAACTCAAAATTTCCCCCTCTTCTATGACCCTTTACAGCTTTTTCCATTTAGTGATATGATTGGCACATTGAATATATACTGGAGGGTATATGATGACTTTTAGTTTACCTTATAGTGTACTCCAAAGCCAAGGGGATACCGGCAGCATTTTGGGTATGCTTGCACCATTTGTTCTGCTCTTCGCCGTAATGTATTTTCTGATGATTCGCCCACAGAAAAAGAAAGAAAAAGCTTTAAAAGAGCAGCTGGCGAGCATGAGGGTCGGCGATAAAATTGTAACTATCGGCGGTATTGTTGGCAGAATAGCCAGCATGAGCGATGATGAGGTTACTATTTACACCAGTGTTGCCAACACTATGATGACTTTCAAGAAAAATGCAGTTTCTGCCGTGAATCAACCCGCAGTTGTAACTGAAAGCAATCCCGAGCTGCCGGAAGATAACGAAGAAGCGGATGAAGAAACAGACGACAAATAGAATTTGATATCTGTGAAAACAGCATAGAAATCAGGTGGATAATGAAACATATAATCACTATTCAAAAAAAGAATATCTTGTCTCAAAAAGACGGGAAGGCATGCGGCGAGTGTCAGACATCATGCCAGTCGGCCTGTAAAACTTCCTGTACAGTGGCTAATCAGCCCTGCGAGAGGAAAGAACGCGTTTGACCCACACATTCCACTTTAGAGGCGAATATTTTGCTTATGACAGCGAAAGCGGCGCACTGCATCAATTAGATGAAGCCGCTTTTTCTCTTGTGCGTGCTTATCAGGAGAACTGCTGCGTCAGACCTGTTAATCCTGCTGTATATGCTCCAGAGCTCGACGCTGTAGAGATTGAGCACCTTTGTGTCGAAATCGAAAAATTAATCGCTGCTGACGAACTGTTTAGTGAAGGCGAAAATATCAGTACTGATCAACTGTATCCGGATGGTATCTTCCTTAAAGCTATGTGCCTGAACATATGCCATACTTGCGACTTGCGCTGCAGATATTGCTTTGCCTCAGAGGGAACTTATGGTGACGATACAGGGAGCATGATGAGTTTTGAGACCGGCAAAAAGGCGGTTGATTTCCTTATCGCCTCTTCCGGCAACAGGAAAAATCTTGATATTGATTTCTTTGGCGGTGAACCCCTGCTTAATTGGTCTGTTGTAAAACAGCTGACAGAATACTGCAATCAACAAAGTATAATCCATGACAAAAATATTCGTCTGACCATCACGACCAATGCGACCAATTTATCTGAAGATAAGATAGAGTATTTAAACCGTCACTTTAAGAATGTTGTTCTATCTCTTGATGGTAGACAGGAGGTAAATGACAAAATGCGACTAAACGCCAGAGGCGAGGGTTCATATGCCGATGTCGCACCAAAAATAAAAGAATTTGTACTCCGGCGTGGTGAGCTTGAATACTATTTGCGCGGAACTTTTACAAAACACAATCTAGACTTCACTGCGGATGCCCTCCATTTGGCAGAGTTTGGTAAAAACATCTCACTGGAGCCGGTAACATCTACATTGGATTCTGATTATCGTATCACTTCACCTGATCTGCCCCGGATCGAAAGGGAATATGAGAGGCTGGTTGCTTGCCTGAATGATATGGAAAAAAATGGACATGATGTCAACTTTTTTCACTTTTCTTTGGATCTGGAAGGCGGACCCTGTTTGTTCAAAAGGCTAAAAGGCTGTGGCGCAGGGTTAGAGTATTGTGCTGTCGCACCTAGTGGTGATATTTATCCCTGCCATCAATTGGTGGGAGAAGAAGAATATGTTCTGGGTTCCGTTCACGACCAAAACCTCGTTTTAAACAGTTCCATACAGAATCAATTCCAGAAGTTTTTATTATCTGACCAAGAACCCTGCAATAATTGTTGGGCCCGTTACCATTGCGGCGGTGGCTGCGCAGCAGACATACTCCATGCTAATAACAGTTTGCGCGGAGTTAATGAAATAAGTTGTGCATTGTTGAAAAAAAGATTGGAATGCGCCTTATGGCTTGCAGTTCAGCGCAAAGCCAGATCTGTTATGAACTACTGACGAAGATTTTCTTAATCACATCTTTGTTCCGGTCGGGTGTATCTTATTTGAACACCGGGTTTCCCTGAATACAATGTAATTGACGTATATTATTTTTAATAAAGAGGGAAAATGCCAACTGCAGCGAATCTATTAAGTAGCTACAGATTTATTGGCAGGTGAAGACGCGTTTGGCTGGTTTGATTCCAGAAAGCATAATAAATGAAATATTGGCCAGAACAGATATTGTTGAACTGGTTTCTTCATATGTGCCCTTGGACAAGAAGAGTTCCGCGAATCTCTTTGGTCTTTGCCCCTTTCACGAAGAGGATACGCCCTCCTTCAGTGTGGCCCCAAGGAAACAAATCTTTTATTGTTTCGGATGCCATAAAGGCGGTAATGCGATTAAATTCATCCAAGAGATTGAGCATCTGTCTTTCCCCGAGGCTATACGTCTACTGGCAAAACGTGTAAATGTAGATATTCCCGAGACAGATGATCCTCATATGCAGGAAATGCTCAAATTGCGCAAGAGACTGCTTGCAATCATGTTGGATGCTGCAAGGTTCTATCATCTGACACTGTTAGACGAAGAAGGACTGAAAGCCAGATCCTATCTTAAGGGAAGGGCGATTAAAAAGGGAATAGCCCAAAAATTTGGACTTGGCTATGCACCTGCAGCCTGGGACAAATTATGTCAACATCTGCAATCGAAGGGATATTCGCAAGATGAGCTGCTAAAGGCAGGCTTAGCTACACGAACAAGACAAAATACACTAATCGATTTTTTTCGAAACAGGGTGATGTTTCCTGTCTTTGACCGGCAAGGTAACTTACTTGCTTTTGGCGGGAGGGCGCTGGAGGATTCAGGTCCCAAGTATTTGAACACAAACGATACTGTAATTTATCACAAAGGCAAGCATTTGTACGGTTTAAACTTTTCTAAAAAAAGCAAATCGGACAAAATAATACTTGTAGAGGGATATTTTGATGTTATCAGCCTTTATCTCGCCGGAATTGACTATGCTGTGGCGACATTGGGGACAGCTCTGACTTCTTCGCAAGCAAATTTGCTAAAGCAGCAAACAAACAATGTGATTACTTGCTTTGACGCTGATCGCTCAGGCCGCAAGGCGACACTGAAATCTGCGCGGATGCTGGAAAAAATCGGTATCAATGTAGAAGTCTTACTAGTCCCTGAAAACAAAGATCCGGACGATTACATCAGAGAGTATGGCCCAAACCGTTTCCTGGCCCTCTTAAACGAGACTATGGAGCCTTTGGCATTTGAACTGGAAATGATTCGTCAGGACTCGCTGTCTGAAGATGGCAGCCTGCAAATCTCTGCCTATCAGAATCTTGCCGCCGGGCTTCTCGCCAAAGAGGAAAATGCCATACTGCGAGAAATATATGCCGCAAAGGTCGCTGAAGAAATCGGTACTACTACCAAGGCAGTATTAACTGAAATCGCCAGGCGTCAGAATTCTCCTCAAGATGATCAATCTGGCAACTTAACAGGAGATATTCCTCCTCGATCCAGACTCCGCTCGACGCCATCTGAGTCAGTCAAGGCAGATGAAATTCAGTTGATACTTCTCATCAGCGAATATAACGATATTCTGCCTGAACTGGATTTTACTATAGAGTCTGAAGATTTTGAGGAAGGACCATTAAGAAAAATCGCTGAGAGAATGCTAAATCCTGAACAGACAGGAATTTTCACCACAGCAAATTTGCCGACAATAGTGGAAGAAATAAGCGGTGGTGACGAAGTGCTGATGCGCCCTATCATGGAGGCCAGTATAAATTCCAGCGAACTCTCTAATCCAAGCCAAAGAAAAGAAGCTATTAGGCGACTCTTTCATAAATTGCGTTCTGAGCGTTTTGTGAGAGAAGCTCATGATCTGTTAGAAAAGGCAACGAACAGCAATGACCCCAAACTGAAATCTGAGTATCTGGAGAAATATAAGAATAAGCAGTTCGAAGGAATTAGATGGAAACAAAACATTTATTAGCTACATCCTATTTCTAAATAATACAGTCGGAGCTCGCCAATACTGTGGATTCCTGATCTAGATCACGTTAGGGATCTATAAAGAACTTAAATTAATCAAGAACTATACAAAATTAGAAGGAGTTATATATGACATCTAAGAATAAAGATATAAACAAGGAAGTCCTCACAGAAGAGGCAGCCAAAAAGAAAACTGCGAGTACGAAGAGCAAGGCTGAAACTACATCTGTCGCTGAAGAGAGCAGTACCGCCAAAGCCACTGCCAAACCCAAGGCTGCCGCAAAGCCTAAAGCCGCAAAATCTAAAGCTGCAGGTGAGAAGGCTAAGCCAGAGGCAAAGAAGACCACTAAGTCAAAGACCAAGGCTAAGGCAAACGATGCCGAAACTATTGTCTCTGAAGAGAGCACTGCCGCCAAAGCCACTGCCAAACCGAAGGTTGCCGCAAAGCCTAAAGCCGCAAAATCTAAAGCTGCTGATGAGAAGGCTAAGCCTAAGGCTGCCGCAAAGTCTAAAGCTGCAGATGAGAAGGCTAAGCCGGAGGCAAAGAAGACCACAAAGTCAAAGACCAAGGCCAAGGCAAACGATGCCGAAGCTATTGTCTCTGAAGAGAGCAGTGTCGCCAAAGCCTCTGCTAAGCCTAAGGCTGCCACAAAGTCTAAAGCCGCAAAATCTAAAGCTGCTGATGAGAAGGCTAAGCCGGAGACTGCTGCAAAATCTAAAGCTGCAGATGAGAAGGCTAAGCAAGAGGCAAAGAAGTCCACTAAGTCAAAGACCAAGGCAGATGAGGCTAAACTGGATCGGGAAGATAGTTTTGACGACTTTGATGATGAACCGGACTCTGTCATTGAAAAGGACGTTGACGAGTACGAAGCCTCCGAGGAGGAGGAAATCGATGTCGATATGTTTGACGACATTGACGAGGATGATGAAAGTGATGATGTTGATGTCGACGACTATGATGCCATGGACGTGGATGATTATGACGATATCGATGATGATCTGGACGCCGACGATCAAGACCTGGATGAAATTGATTTAGATGACGATCTTGACGAAGATATTCCTATGGCCGACCTTGATATGGCAGTGTTGCGGCCTCTAATTACTAAGGGCCGAGCAAACAAAAAGATACTCAAGCAAGATGAAGTGCTTGACTATCTTGAACGCATAAAGTTTGAAGAAGACCGGCTGGATGAAATTATTGAAGGTCTGGAGCGGGCAGGGATAGAAGTTGTAGATGAGAAAGAAGAAGCTGAGCGCGAACGTGATCGCAACAAGAAGGCTGAAGCCTTCAACGACTCCATGTTGGTAGATGATCCGGTCCGCATGTACCTAAAAGAAATTGGCAAAGTTGACCTCTTGACTGCTGAAGAGGAGAGAGATCTGGCCATCAGAATGGAAGCCGGCGATGAAGACGCTAAGCAACATCTTACAGAGGCTAACTTGCGACTTGTTGTCAGCATCGCCAAACGATACACAGGTCGAGGAATGCAGTTTTTGGATCTTATACAGGAAGGAAATCTTGGTCTGATTAAAGCAGTAGATAAATTTGATTACACTAAGGGATTTAAGTTCAGCACATATGCTACCTGGTGGATTAGGCAGGCTATTACCAGGGCAATAGCTGATCAGGCCCGTACAATACGTATCCCGGTTCATATGGTTGAAACCATTAACAAGCTGATACGAATTCAACGCCAATTACTACAGGAATTAGGTAGAGAGCCGGAAGTAGAAGAGATTGCTAACGAGATGGATATAACACCTGAAAAGGTCCGTGAAATCATGAAGAAATCCCAAGAACCGGTATCTCTGGAAAAACCTATCGGCGAAGAAGAAGACAGCCATTTGGGCGATTTTATTCCTGACGACGATGCGCCTTCGCCTGCAGATCAGGCTGCCTTTACATTGCTAAAAGAACAGCTGCTCGAAGTGCTCAAGGGACTGACTCCCCGTGAGGAGAAGGTTCTACGTTTGCGTTTTGGTCTAGACGATGGCAGGCAGCGCACCCTCGAAGAAGTTGGCAGGGAATTCAATGTTACCCGTGAACGCATCAGACAGATTGAAGCAAAAGCTCTGCGCAAGATGAGGCACCCCAGCCGCAGTAAAAAACTGAAGGAATATCTTGACTAAGACGCTGCCCGGAGGTAAGAAACCTGATGACAGGCTCAGACTGCTGATCGATTTGGTCGGTAGCTGTGAGCGGGTGATCGACATTGGCACAGACCATGCTCTGCTCCCGATTAGATTAGTAGAGGAGGGCAAGTGTGGCTGTGTCATTGCGATTGACTCAAGCATAAGCGCCTTCACAAAAGCACAAAGGAATGTTGCCAAAGCCGAGGCAGGGAATAAGATAACTGTGCTTCATGGCAGCGGACTGAAAAATGTGGAAGTCAAAGTCGAGGATACACTGGTACTGGCGGGTCTAGGCGGGAGAGAAATCATTTCAATCCTAAGTGAGAAACTACCTCTGCCGGGTAATGTC
>DUPE01000190.1 GCA_012838475.1 Clostridiaceae bacterium | reverse complement strand
ATTTGGATCATTAAGAAGAATGATCTTTAGAAAAACACGAAAGAAAAACACGAAACCAAAGCCCTGCAAATTTGCGAGAAGGTTTTGGAAAGGAGAATTATTTATGAGTTTAGTACCAATGGTCATTGAGCAGACTAACAGAGGCGAGCGCTCTTACGACATTTTTTCTCGCCTGTTAAAAGAACGCATCATTATTTTGTCTGATGAGGTTAACTCAGTTACGGCAAGTCTCGTTACAGCCCAGTTATTGTTCTTGGAAGCTGAAGATCCTGAGAAGGATATTCAGTTGTATATCAATAGCCCCGGAGGCGAGATTTCTTCCGGGTTCATGATTTATGACACCATGGAATATATCAAGGCGGATGTGCAAACTATCTGTATGGGCATGGCCGCAAGCATGGGCGCCTTCATATTAGCTGCCGGTACAAAGGGTAAACGTTTTATCTTGCCGAATGCAGAGGTAATGATTCACCAGCCACTTGGTCAGGCAGCAGGACAAGCCTCAGACATCACTATCATGGCGGAGCATATTCTGCGCCTGAAGAAGAATCTTAACGAGATTTTGGCGAATAAGACCGGACAGCCACTGGACGTGATCGAGCGCGATACGGATCGTGATTTCTGGATGACTGCTGAGCAGGCAGTTGAATACGGCATTGTTGACTTGATTATGGAGAAAAGAGATTAATGACAGATAGTAATGGACATGAAGGCAACAGGACTTATGGTGGTTTGCGTTGTTCTTTTTGCGGCAAAGCGGAGAGGGAAGTAGATCGCCTGATAGCCGGCCCCGGTGTCTATATATGCAGTGACTGCGTAGACTTGTGCACGGAGCTTCTGGATGATCAGGGCGGCCCGGATTATGCGCTTTCTCCCGGCGGCACGGAGCCGACTACATTGATGACGCCGAAAGAGCTGAAGGAGGCCCTTGACGAGTATGTTATCGGGCAGGAAGAAGCAAAAAAGGTTTTAGCCGTATCGGTATATAACCACTATAAGCGTGTGCTTTCTCCCCGTCTGGAGGTAGAAGATGGGGTGGAGCTGAGCAAGAGCAATATTATGCTGATCGGTCCGACCGGCAGCGGCAAAACTTTGCTGGCTCAGACGCTGGCCAAACTGCTGCATGTGCCGTTTGCGATTGCAGATGCAACCGCCTTGACGGAGGCCGGTTATGTTGGTGAGGATGTTGAGAATATCCTGCTGCGCCTGCTCCAGAATGCCGACTATGATGTTGAAAGAGCTGAGCGAGGCATTATCTATGTAGATGAGATCGATAAGATCACCAGACGATCAGATAATCCTTCCATCACCCGCGATGTATCCGGTGAAGGCGTGCAGCAAGCACTCCTGAAGATTCTGGAGAGTACGATCGCCAATGTTCCCCCTCAGGGCGGAAGAAAGCACCCTCAGCAGGAATTCATCCAGATAGATACCACGCACATCCTCTTTATTTTGGGCGGGGCCTTTGATGGTCTGGAGAAAATCGTCATGGACCGAATCGGCAAAAAGTCGATCGGCTTTGGCGCCATTATCGAGGACCTGGATAAGACTGACCCTGAGAAGGTCATAGGGAAAGTCATGCCCGAAGACCTGCTGAAATACGGACTCATACCTGAGTTTGTCGGCAGGGTACCGGTGATCGCGACCTTGCAGGATTTGGATCAAGACTCGCTCGAGAGAATACTGACAGAGCCGAAGAATGCGCTAATCAAGCAGTACCAAAAGCTTTTCGCCTTCGACAATGTCGTATTAGAATTCGAGCCTGAGGCGATCAGAGCGATTGCCGCAAAGGCGATGAAACTGAAGACCGGCGCTCGTGGTTTGCGCACTATCATGGAAGGCATGGTTCTTGATCTCATGTATGAGGTCCCTTCCCGCAGTGATGTCGATAAGGTAATAATCTCTGCTCAATGTGTTGAGGGTGAGGCTGAGCCGCGCCTGATTCTTAAGAAAGACCAGAGTATTAAGAAGGCACAGTAAGGCATTAGCCACAGTACACTGCTGTCGCATAGTGACAAAACCCGTCGTCAGATTCTGACGACGGGTTT
>DUPE01000180.1 GCA_012838475.1 Clostridiaceae bacterium | reverse complement strand
TCGACATAAGTCAGCTCTTTGACCATTGGCTCGACGATCTCTCTGACCTGCTCCCAGGCCACCTTTTCCTCTACAATCATGGCAAAGTCTTCCTCGACCAGCGGATAGTGGGGCAGGGGCTTATACTCATGACCTCTGGTAGGTCGGGGCTTAAGTTTCGTCATGTCTAATTCAAAGACGGCCACTTGAGTTCTCTTGATACCGACCGCATTTTTAACTTTGCTCGACAGCAGTCCCAGGCTGCCAATGCTCTCCCCCTGGCCTATAATATTGAGCCAGATGTCCTTGTCCGCCCAGACAGGCCGGGAGATGTTTTGGAAGGTGAGCTGTTCGGCTCCGGCATAATCAGGCAATTGAGCTATTAGACCCTTGGCTTCGCGGAAGATGTAAAGACCTTGATCTTCGTTGGCAGCGATGGCGCCGGCCAGATTTAGCTTTTGCACAGGGAGGATCTCGGCAGGATCAGATGGACTCGACTCACCGGACAAGAAAATCTGAGCCATTTCGAAAACCTTTATCTCATTCTGGAAACGGAGATTGCCCCGCACATTGCCTATCAAGCCGGGCACCAGACTTGGTCTCAGCCTGGATTGATCAGGAGCCGGCGGCTGGGTGAGTTCTATCTCCGCCTCAACGCCGGCGGCAGCGAGCAAATCGTCTGCAGTCCAGGGGTAGGTGAAGATCTCACGGAAATCACAGCGGAAAGCAAGGTACTCTCTGACTCTGCGCTCCAGATCGAAGCCGTCTTGTTTGATCGCCTTTTCCAGAGTCACTGTCGGAGGGATAAAGTCAAAATTCTCATAGCCTATAATACGGGCAACTTCCTCGACAATATCGCAAAATAATGAGACATCGCCGGTAGAGCGCCAGCTGGGAGCGACTACGTTTAATATGTCCTCGTCAACCTGCTGAACCGTAAAGCCAAGTGCGGACAGCAAAGCGCTAACTTGTTTATAGTCTACTTTTCTGCCCAGACTTTTCGACAAGGCAGCAAGGCTTACATCAATTTTAGCCTGACTCGTGGTAGCAGCGACAGCATCCTGATATCCCAGTAATTGAGCCTCGGGGAACAGTTGCACTAACAATTGACAGGCAAGCGCGATGGAAATATCTACGCGTTGCGTGTCAATTCCCTTCTCATAGCGGGTAGAAGCCTCAGTGCGGACATTGAAACGCTGGGCAGTATGGCGAATGCTCAGCGGATCGAAAACGGCAACTTCCAAAATCATCTCGGTAGTGTCATCGTGCAAAGAATCCTTCTTGCCGCCTTTGACGCCTGCCAAAGCCATCGGCTCACTCGTATCGCAGATGACAAGGTCCTCAGCAGTCAGCTGCAAAAAGGTATCATCAAGCAGCTCCAATGTTTCGCCCTTACGGGCTTCCCTGATAATCAGCTCTTTATTAACAAAGCGTCTGTCAAAGCCATGAGTCGGACAGCCCGTGGTCATCATGACATAATTAGTGATGTCTATCAGAGCATTATGAGGCGTGATCCCTGCGGCAGCGAGTCTGACCCGCATCCAGTGAGGAGCAGGTCTGGAGTCCAAACCGGAGAAGACAAGACCGGCATAACGCGAACAACGTTCCGGCGACTCGATCGTGACCGGCAGTGAAGGCTCATTGTCCTCAAGTGAGCTATCTAGTACAAAATCCGCCACCGGCATTAAATTCCGCTGGAATATCACAGACAGTTCTCTGGCGATACCGTAGTGCCCCCACAAATCAGGACGATTGGTTAGAGATTTATTGTCGATCTCCAAGATCACATCATTAAGCTGCAAGGCTTCAGAGATCGGCATACCGGCAGGAAAGTCAAAATCTTTCAGATCCATGATCTCTGCTTCCCGGCTGGCAGGGAAGAGCTCATCCAGCTCCAATTCTTCAGAGGCACAAATCATGCCACAGCT
>DUPE01000137.1 GCA_012838475.1 Clostridiaceae bacterium | reverse complement strand
TCTGCGCCAGTAAGCGAGCGCAAAGAATACCCATCAACCTTCACATAGATCAACAGTAGAACAGCAATAATATATATTGCTGTTCCAAACAAGCGTAATGTAGGTGGCTCCATCAGACAAATAACCATTGCCATAGCTAACCCCAACAAGATCGCTCCAACTTGTCTATATAAACCCTGTGGGTAGGACAATGTTGTGCCGACGCCATCTGCGACAACACTGTGTAATACAAACAAGCCGATAATGACCATGATCAACACAGGAACCAATATCCAATAATCCATCGCTGAGAAAAATGCAGAAGCACGAGAAAATCCTGTGTCTGATCGTTTCATGGATACATTATCAAGATCTGTCTTAGAATTCATAGTTTTTCCAGTATTTGGCAGGCCTTCCTAACAACATCCTTTAGACTTGATCGTCATTCTCCTCTGACTCTTGTTCGTCCTCAGATTGGCCGGCATATATAACACCTTCTGTAAATATTACGCCTTCGTCCCCTTTAGTGGTTTCTTCTATTGCAGCAACGTTGTCAGTCGTTGAATCTTCTGTGTCGGCGTCTTCATCTGCTGAGTCTTCGGCAGCGGATTCGTTTGTCTCTACGCCTTCTGTGTCGGCGTCTTCATCTACTGAGTCTTTGGCGGCGGATTCGTTTGTCTCTACGCCTTCTGTGTCGGCGTCTTCATCTACTGAGTCTTCGGCGGCGGACAGAGGACTTTCATCCGCATTTGCATTCACTTCCTGCAATTCTTTCGCAGGAATTGCGACAGTAACTTCTCTTTCTGGGTGACGCTGCTTTATGAATCCGGAAACAATAAGATAAACCAGCGCAACTGCTATCATCAAAGCAGACATTATTTGTGAAACCCTAATATCAGTTCCTGCAAAGTAAAGCGAGTCAGTGCGCAGTCCTTCAACGAAAAATCTCACAATCCCGTACAAAAGAAAATAGCTGGCCAAAGTTGTAAAGGGGCGCTTAGAGCGCTTGCGAACCTGCAATAAGATAACAAAGATAATTATATTTGCAACAAACTCATACAAGAAGGTAGGATGAACAGGCTTGGTTGGATCAAGATTGGGCAGCATCCTGCGGTGGCCAATACTAAGACCGGCCAGATACTCCTGAGTGCCGTTACTGTACATCCCCCAAGGCAAGTCCGTATTAACACCGAAAGCCTCCTGATTGAAAAAATTTCCCCAACGCCCAATAGCGTGACCTAAGGGCAGATACACTGAAATATAGTCAAAGATGCGGCTAAGCTTATGTTTCTTGACAGCTGCCATAATAATAATAGCAAGCACCCCGCCAATGACTCCGCCATAAAAGGCCAACCCTCCGGTTCTAAGGTCAATAATCCTGCCTAGATTCCCCCTGTAACGATCCCATTCGAAGATAACGTAATATACTCTCGCACCTATCAGAGATAGCGGAATAATTAACAGATAGTAGTCCATTATGTCATCTTTAGTCATCCCGAATCTGGGAGCATGTCTCATGCTGAGAGTGATGCAGACTAAGAAGGCTAAGGCAATGATCACCCCGTACCAGTAAATGCTGAAATGACGTCCGAAAAGATTAAACTCAACTAACGTACGATTAATAGGTATATCAAATATCCCCAAACCGGGAAAATCAACTAAATAATCAGGCATAATCTCTTATCTCCTTTACAGAAATATTATTTTACCATAAAGAAATCTACAAATATTTCTGCAATATCAAAATGTGATCTATCTGCTGCAAACGTCTATTTCAGTTTGCTTTTAGCCAATACGTCTAACCTGCTAGACATTGAACATTTGCCACAATAATTAATTTCTGATCTCTCTTTTGGACCATCAGCTCTGCCGGTCTGGCTGTCCAGTCGGAAGACTTTGCATACGAAGGCACAGACACAGAAGATTCAGCGACAAAAGCATCTGCAGCAGATGACTGAAAATACATCTGTCCGCAATACTTCCCTTCAGGCAGGCGCACGATGGAGTCAGGATACAAAAATTCAAATTCCTTATTGCCTGTTTCTGTAAATAGAGCTGAAGCTGTTGTAGTTGGGGAACTGATCTTCCGTGTGGCGCCCTGTTCGTTAGCCTGTTTGTTAGACTGTTCGTCAGCCTGTTCAAACACCTTCTCGCTAAATTCTAACTTACATGCCGAGAGAAACCGACCTTTGTTCTCAAAAGCGGTAATAACAAATTTTCTACCCATAAGAAGAGAGGCTTTCTCCACATCCCCTTGCCGGAGCAGTTGCCTGATACGAGTACTCGACACTTTGCATTCGCCCAGAGAAATATCTGCTATTATCGCTGTACGAACATCATGTTTCTTGCCCCATGACACCAGGAATTCAGCATCCCCGCTCCTGCCTGAACCAAATTTCGCATCTTCGCCGACAACAATAAACCCGGTATTTAGTCTCTCAAGCATAACTTGCCGCAAGAACTCTTCGGCGCTTAATTTATATAGCTCAGGTACAAGAGGCATTAAAAATACTTCTTCTACGCCGAGAGCAGCAAAAGTATCTATCTTTTCTTCTACCGACATGATCAAACCTGAAAAAGTAT
>DUPE01000058.1 GCA_012838475.1 Clostridiaceae bacterium | reverse complement strand
TCTGGATGTTGGCTCTCGTCCATACGGAAAGAGCGCCTGGGATGGGAAGAAAGCGATGATCCTCAGTAATTCACCGGGAGCATTGGGCGGATTTGGTGCCAATCATCATCTGCGTCAGGCCTTTACCTTCCTTAATGTGCTGGTGATGGCGCAGCCGGAGGCATATATTTCTCGCGTTTCAGAGCTTTTTGATGATAATGGAGAGGTAAAAAGTGAGGGAACCGAAAAATTCCTGCAATCACTAATTGATGCTTTTGTCGCTTTCATTGAAGAGTAAATAGCCTCTCGATTCCCTTTGTGTTAATGTTTGTACATCAAGAGCGCAACTGGTAAACGATAATATTGCAGTAAATACTGTATCCCGTTCAGGTCAAGGTCATGGTCGTCAATGCGGCAAGTCTATGTTCGCTGGTGCGATGAAACTGTGATCGAAAAGGCCTTTTATTGCGTCAATCTGCTCTAGACATTATAATAGCGGATAATTACATTGAAAAAGGCGTGTATTATTACACCCTTATTCGTAGTTGGGAACAGGTGACTTAAATGGATTGTCATAATTGCGGACAACCAATAAATGAGTATGACCTTTACTGCTATAACTGTGGAGCGAGTAATCCTTTCGCAGAGGCGGCTGCTGCCAGTCGAGCTGCAGGTGTCAGTATGTCTGTCGCTCAGATGGAGAGAGAACCCGACCAGCAGGAAGACCATTACGACGATGAGTATGAGCAGACGATCACGGGGAAGAGTAGTCTTTTGCCTGTTATCTTATCTGTTGGCGCTGCAGTTTTTCTCATCGCGGCTATCATAATACTTCTTCTCAATACGGGCGATTCTGACGATAACAGATTAGGTTTTACCCCGCCGTCCGGCAATTTCGGTAGTAACCCCAGCGGAATCTGGCAACCTTTGCCGACTTTGGGCTTGAATCCGGAAGGAGCTGAAACAACTGAATCTCCCGGTTTTATTTGGACTATGCCCACAGACCCGACGGCCACGACACAATCTCCTGAGACGGTTAGGCCACCAACAGAGACAACGTCAGAGGTCGAGATAATTGTCAATACACAGAAAACGACTACTGAACCTGCCGGCTCAACTGGAGATGGAACCGGTGAGAGTACACAGACCGGAACCGTTGAGAGTACACAGACCAGGACCGGTGAGAGTACACAGACCGGGACCGGTGAGGGAACGCAGTCCGGGACCGGTGAAGGAACGCAGTCTGGGACCGGTGAAGATACAGAGCCTGAAGGGAGTGAGACCGGCCCTTCTACAGAACCTACCGAGATTGATGAGACTATTGGTGAGATGTTGCAGCTTTCAATTAATCGAGTTGATGCAGGCTTGTTTCCTGAGGTGAGACTGTATTTTGATCTTCGATATGAGAGCGGCGATTTGGTTGATCCTGCAAGTGCGAGTTCTTATACCATTACGGAGACGCTGAACTCGAACGAACAGGTAATAACTGCAATCAAACAAAAGGAGGGTACAAGCCTTATTGTTTTGGTCGAAAACAGCCCGCTTGCTTTGAATCAAAGCAATCTCAGCAGTGTTAAAACCGCCCTCTCAAATCTGGCTGAGACTATGCTCCCTCAAGGCAATGTCAAGAATAAATTGGGCATTATTTCGTTTACAGGCTCGGCCCCTTTCATGCTTCCCTCTTCTTTTTTATGTATTGGTCAGACAGCAGCTGCAGAGCAGATCAATGCTCTGCAAATATCTGAAAGCGGGTCTGATGAACATCGACTCTATGATGTACTGGCTGAGGCAGTTGCCCAACTGCACGATCAGGGGTATCGAGGTGATCTTCTGGTCTATACTGCAGGAGAAAACAGTGGTAGTAATACAAGCAAAGAAGATTTGATCAGTTTGGTAAACAGCACCGGTATCTCCATCCATTTCATGTCTTTGACTAATAATGAAGAGCTGCGTGGGATTGGCAACCGCATCAATGGCTCATATATTGAGTTGCAAAGCAACAGCAGCTTGAGATCAGCTCTGTTAAATAGATATAACATCAATAAGAAA
This sequence comes from Clostridiaceae bacterium, assembly GCA_012838475.1. GTDB lineage: Bacteria > Bacillota > Clostridia > Saccharofermentanales > DTU023 > UBA1046. The sequence goes on along the minus strand of DUPE01000058.1, from coordinate 5,204 downwards.
GCGCGTTACCTTGAATACACATCACCCTTTACAGGGGCAGGTGCACTCGATGAAATAACGGTTACACTTACCTATACTGATACTTTGAACGAAAAGACGGCTGATGATTCACTGGAGTATTCTCCGCCGCCCCCTCCGGTGATGGGTCACACTGATAGTAATATGTCTGCTGTGCAAGATCTTATAATCGAGCACATCGATACCGGTAAATACCCTGTTGTTAGATTATATTTTCATCTTTCTGATACAACAAATAATCTGGTCAAACCGTGTCTTACTTCCTCTTTTGCTTTAACTGAGCAGCTTGATGGAGAAGTCCGTAGCGTGACTTCAGCAAAATTAAAAGACAAAACTGAGTTTGTCACCTTAGTTGATGGAAGTGCACAACCCATAAATATCTCAAATATTGGCATCGTTAAGTCAGCATTTATCACTCTGACAGAGAAAATGCTGCCTGAAGACAATGTTAAAAACAGATTTGGCGTCTCTATGTTCAGGGACGCAGATTCCTTTTCTTTACCGCTTTTATATTCGGAGCAAGATGATGCCAAAACGCAGATAGAAGGTCTTACTGTAACGGAGGAGGCTTCTGATGACAGACCGCTCTATGATATTTTGCATACAGCAGTTACTCAGTTGGAAGCTGAAGATTACGAAGGCTCTATTTTAATATTGGCAGGAGGCCCTGATTCCGGAAGTAAAAACAGCCTGAATGATTTACTCACCCTGATCAACAATTCCGGTATTCCCATCCACATAATTGCTTTTGCGCCTTCTGAAGATTTGCGCGATATCGGTCTGAGCAGTCGTGGATCGTATACTGATCTTGGTGCAGACTCTAAGACAATGAAGGAAGAGCATCCTGACAGCTTGAGTGATGTGGAGATCCTCAGCGCGGTTATTCAAGCAAAGTACTTATGGGAGGATCTCTATATCGACTATCAGTCTCCTTTTTCAGGTACAGATGCCCAGGATGAATTAACGGTCAGGCTGGTTTATACTAATATTTCCGGTGTTGTTTTAGAGAGCGAGTACAATTACTCGATACCCCAGAGCTCCTGACCGATCGATGATTTTTCGGATACAGCAACTGGTATCCGTAACTGGCAAAGGATATAGACTCGAGTGGATAACGTAAAACTTATTGATATTGTCCAGGCCTTCGATCTGGAGGTTGTACGTGATTTTGACAAGCTCGAATCGACGGAGATCACAGTGGCAGACGCGACGCGTCCGGGTTTACAGCTAGCTGGCTGCTTTCTTGATTTTGGGCCAAACAGAATCCAAATCATCGGCAATATGGAGATTGCCTATATTGATTCTATGAAGGCAAAAGAGAGGCAGGCCAGCCTCGATAAACTATTTTCAACCGGGATACCTTGCCTGATTATTTCTCGCAATCACGTAGTAAGAAATGAGATATTAACCAGTTCTGAGAAATATCTGGTCCCCCTGCTCCGCTCCAATATGCCGACTTCAGATCTCTCCAGTGGTATTGTCCAGTTTCTGAAGAATCAGATGGCTCCCAGAGTATCAGTTCATGGAGTTCTGGTAGAGGTCCATGGTGAAGGTATCTTGATTCTTGGTGAAAGCGGCGTCGGAAAATCTGAGACTGCGCTGGATATTGTCAAACGGGGACACCGTCTAATAGCCGATGACCTGGTTGAGATCAGGAAGGTATCAGATTCTATCCTCTTAGGACGAGCTCCGGAGATTATTCGCCATCTGATCGAGATTAGAGGTCTGGGCATTTTAGACATCCGTGAGCTATACGGTGTTTCCTCTGTCAAGATAGAGGAGCAGATCCACTTCGTCGTAAACCTGGAAGTCTGGGATGAAACTAAGGACTATGACCGCACCGGCTTGTATGAGGAGATGACGGACATTTTGGGAGTGAGAGTACCCTCTATCACGATTCCGGTTAGACCAGGAAGAAATATGGCCGTTATCGTGGAAGTGGCAGCAATAAACTTCCGTCAGAAATCTATGGGTTACAATGCTGCGGAATCACTGATTGAGCGAGTATTCCAAGAAAGCGCTACTTCTGACATAACAGTGAGAAGAGAGCAGATCGGACATTTCAAGGCAGAAGGTTCACCGGAAATGACCTCTGAAATTATTGAATCAACCAGGTTCGCTCGCGGAAAAAGCAGCAACGATTAAATAAAGATGAACCGAAAAGAAAGTGAAAAATGATTAAACTGTTTGAACATCTAGAAGATATTGACATTTCTGCTGAGCATAGCCTGGCTGAACATACCTATTTCAAAGCAGGAGGCAAGGCGGAGATTTTCATTCAACCGCATACCGCTGAAGCTGCTGCTGATGTAATTGCCATCTGCCATGAGCAGGGAATTCCTCTGGAGATTTTGGGTCGAGGCAGCAATGTGCTGATAGCCGATAAAGGCATTCCGGGTGTAACACTGATGTTTGGATCCAGGATGTCCCAGGCTTCCGCTTGCGGTGATCAATTATTCCTGGAAGCCGGGGTTCGCATCGCAGAGGCTTGTGCCTTAGCAGCCAGAAATTTGCTCACCGGATTGGAGTTTGCTTGCGGGATACCGGGCAGTATTGGCGGGGCGTTGCGCATGAATGCCGGTGCCTATGACGGTTGTTTTGAAAACATTGTGGTCAGAACTCAGTATGTCGATCGTGAAGGCATAATGGGTTGGGTCGAGGGTGCCGAGCATGAATACGGTTATCGGGAGAGTATTTTTATCAGGAACCGCTGGATAGCGACTCAAACCGTTTTGCAGTTGCAACCCGGTAATCGTACAGAGATTTATCCCCTGATGGCGGAGAATGCCCGCAAACGCCGTGAGTCGCAGCCTCTGGAAGTAGCAAGCGCCGGCAGCGCCTTTAAGCGTCCAAGTGGTTATTACGCTGGCAAACTAATCTCCGACGCCGGTTTTAAAGGCTATAGATTGGGCTCCTGCGGTGTTTCCGGAAAACATGCCGGCTTTATTGTCAATTATGGCAAAGCCAAGGCTTCTGAAATCATGGCTGTCTTTATCAAGGTTCAAGATGAGGTGGAGGCTCGGTTCGGGATTCATCTGGAGCCTGAGATCCAATTCATCGGTGACTGGTCCGGCGAGCCCATGGTGAGAAGAGAGAAGCGTTCTTGACACCGGATAATACCGCAGAAAGGAAAAACCCTTCATGGTTCCGGATACTTCATTCAGTAAGCGCCTTCGCAAATATCTTCTCGATATATCGTCGACAATCGATAAGGAGTATTACCCTGCCATTCTTGGTCTGGCACTTTCTTTGGCGGGACGTAGCGATGGGAGCAAGATTAGCCTTATCTCGGAGCAAAGCGAGTATCTGGATCTGCTGGTTTTAGCTGCAAAAGAGAGCAAGCTGCCGGCCCCTGAGCGTATAGTTTATGCCAAGGGCGAGAGCCTGATTTTTGATTTGAATCAATTTGACCCTTGTTTTAGAGAGGCCTTGCCAGACTCCGACTCCGGCAGCCACTTGCCAGGCTCCGACTCCGGCAGCCACTTAACAGACCCCGACTCCGGCAGCCACTTAGCAGACCCCGATTCCGGCAGCCACTTAACAGACTCCGACTTCATTAGCAAATCCTCGCTGTCCAGGCAGATGTTTCTTGGCCATACCTTTCTGGCTTGTGGTTCTTTGGCGGATCCAAACATCCAGTTTTCGCTGGAATGGCAAGTAGCGACTGAAGAGGCGGCGAAGGCGCTTAAGTCGAAGTTGGATACCTGGTCACTTAATCCCGGCTTGACCTCAAGAAAACGCATTCACGTTCTATATATAAAGAGTGGTGAGAGTATCGCGGATTTTCTCATCATGTGCGGCGCGACCGACCTGCTTCTGGAGTTGGTTGACATTCGTGTCAAGCGCGAAGTCTCTGCCGGAGTTAATCGTTTGATGAATTGTGACGAAGCTAATAGCAATCGTCAAGTCGATACGGCAGCGAGACAATTGACAGCGATCCGCTATATCGCCGCCAAAATCGGGCTCAGTGTATTGCCGGACAATCTCAGATTAGCTGCCGAAGCTCGGCTGGCAGCTCCGGAGCTGTCGATAAAAGAATTGGGCGAGCATATGGAGCCCCCCATAGGGAAGTCCGGTATGAATCACAGACTGCGAAAACTGGAAGAGATTGCTGAGGATTTGCGCCAGGAGGAGCAGTGAATGCGATTAGCTTATTGAGTGAGCGTGGCTTGGCTCCGGATCGCGTTTATGTAAGTTTCTGTACAATGCGGTGCCTAGGCGCCGGATCGCGTTCAATGCAGGAGGATTGCTAAAAAGTGTTTTGGCTCTAGATAACGTTTGATATCAGCCTCATAACGATATAAAAGCGTTGTAATCAAACTTGGATATCTTATGAGACGTCCTATATTCTTCATGATGGTATAATAGTGAATAGCTTTGAGGGTTGGGGGATTATATGGACTATTTGGAAGGTTTTCTCATTGGTTCAGTATGGACTGACACAGATTACGAGACCAAAAGACATACTGCCATTCATATTCTCTTGGCGTTCTTAGTTGCTGCCTGGTATATCTTCTTACAGGTGTTTGCTACTAAACAGACGATCATGGCGAGGATACCCTGGCCTTATTCGCTGATAATTTTTATCATATTAATGCTCGTGACTCCTATAATTGCTTGTTTTTATTATCGTCTGCCTCTTTATGCCCGGGTACTGGTCTTAACTGTTTATGCTATCAAATATTTGCTGGGAGCCTGGGTCTTGATACAACTGACCTTGCCGATAATAACAATTGATACTGCCAGCTTGCAGGATATTCTCTTCGAAGAAATTAACCATAATATTGAGGTTGCAATTGGCTGGTTTAGCTTTATGGACTATCTCTTTTCTATGATCTTGGGCATCATCGTTGGCGGACTCTGGCTGGTCTTAAAACTGCTTTTCTTTTTGCTGGTAATAATGGCAGTCCCACTGATGGTTCTCTTGCTGATCAAATTGGTGCAGTATGGGTTGGACAGGGCTGTAGCACGTGTATTCTCAGTGAGATAGAGGTTCTCGGATAAGATGTCTAGACGCGGATGGCTAAGAAATCTCATTCATCAAGTTCTGATACTGATCCTTTTTTCTTTAGGGCTGTATTATCTCAAGAGTGCTATTGACAGCAACCCTGAGCTTTCTTCAATGGGCTGGCTTACTATACTTTTTTGGGCCGCTGTCGTTGCCTTTGCTTTGTTGCTGCTGCAAT
>DUPE01000199.1 GCA_012838475.1 Clostridiaceae bacterium | reverse complement strand
TACCATTACAAAACTTATGGCTCCGATAGCTCCATTTTATGCCGACAGATTATATCTCGATTTAACTTCAGTAACAGAGGGTGGAGAGAAGTTTGTTTCGGTTCATTTAGATGACTTTCCGGTTGCCAATGATGAAATGATAGATAAGCCATTAGAAGAACAGATGTATCTGGCGCAGGCGGCTTCATCTATTGTTCTTTCATTACGACGTAAAGTTAACATAAAAGTACGTCAGCCTCTGTCGAAAATAATGATTCCTGTAGCGGATGATCAGCAGAAAAAAAATATTGAAGCTGTTGAACAGTTGATTTTGAATGAGGTTAATGTTAAGGAGTTAGAGTTTGTTGATTCGGCAAATGAGATGCTTGTTAAGAAGGTAAAGCCCGACTTTAAAAAGCTTGGTCCACGATACGGAAAAATAATGAAACAGCTTGCTGTTAAGATTCAAGAGATGGAAAATAACCACATTCATGAGTTAGAGAGTGCCGGTTCATATAGTTTTATGGTGGATGACCATGAAGTTGTAATAGGTTTAGATGATGTTGAAATAATTTCTGAGGATATACCCGGCTGGTTAGTTGGTAATGAGGGCAGGTTGACAGTTGCTCTCGATATAACTATTTCTGAAGAACTCAAAAAAGAGGGTATTGCTCGTGAATTAGTAAATAGGATTCAAAATATCCGTAAAGCAAAGGATTTTGAGATAACCGATAGGGTAACAGTGAAAATATCAACCAATAAAGTGATTGATGAGGCAGTTAACGATAATCTATTATATATTAAAAATCAGGTGTTGGCAGACGATATATTAATTGTTGAGGATACGCTCGAAGAGGAAATTGAGATAGATGACATGCGTCTGAATATCAGTATATTTAAAAACAGTTGAATTCTATTAGTTTTTATAACTATATTTGTGATTGAATTTTTAAGTGAACAATTAAAATTATCGGTTGTTGTAACAGGACTTAGATTCCGTGGAGACACAAAGCCAAAAAACAAAATATTATGAGTAAAAAGACGAAATATTCAGCCGAGGAATTGGAAGAATTCAGAGCTATAATTAATGAAAAGTTAGAGATTGCCCGTCAGGAATACGAAAACTATCGGGCAGCAGTAACTAATGCCGATGGTAACGATACAATTGATACATCTCCTACATACAAGGTGCTTGAAGAGGGTGCGTCGACTCTCTCAAAAGAGGAGGCTGGAAGATTAGCTCAACGTCAGATGAAATTTATTCAGAGTTTACAGGCAGCACTTGTGCGTATAGAAAACGGCACTTATGGGGTTTGCAGAGAAACAGGTAATTTAATTCCCAAAGAACGACTTCGTGCAGTTCCACATGCCACACTTAGTATTGAAGCTAAATCCAGCAAGAGAAGATAATTTTGTTTGATGGAAAAATCCACTGTAAATTCAAAACGAAAGAGTAGGTCGCTCATTGCAATTGCGGTAGTATTAGCAGTTTTACTGTTAGACCAAGTTTCAAAGATTTGGGTAAAAACCCACATGGAGTTATATGAGATGATTCATATAACCGACTGGTTTAAAATATATTTTGTAGAGAATAATGGGATGGCATTCGGTATTGAAGCAGGAGGAAAGCTTTTCCTCTCAGTTTTCCGATTAATTGCTGTTGTTTTTATAGTTATTTACCTGAATAGGCTGGTAAAACAGGGTTATAAAAGCAGTTTTACATCTTGTGTTGCACTAATACTCGCAGGTGCAACAGGTAATATTATAGATAGTGTTTTTTACGGTGTTATATTTGAAGCCAGTTATGCCGGTCATATTGCGTCATTAGTGCCTTGGGGTGAGGGATACTCTACTCTACTTCACGGTAAAGTTGTGGATATGCTTTATTTTCCTCTTATAGAGGGTACATTTCCAAATTGGGTGCCATTTGTAGGCGGTGAGGATTTTCTTTTCTTTCGCTTTATCTTTAACGTAGCCGATTCAGCAATAACTGTAGGTGTAATATTGCTTTTACTGTTTCTTAGATAAACTCTTTCATATTCTCTCTT
>DUPE01000115.1 GCA_012838475.1 Clostridiaceae bacterium | reverse complement strand
GGCCTTGGGATTCTCCTCGTATAGACAGAGAGCATGCTTAGTTGTGTAGAGCAGCTCATGGGCGTTGATATTCAAAAAGCCAAAGCCATTGCCGCTGCCGTCAAAGCGATTGTACGGCTGAACTGTATCTTGCAAGCCTCCGGTTTGACGAACTACCGGCAGTGAGCCATAGCGCATGGCGATCATCTGCGACAACCCGCAAGGCTCAAAAAGCGAGGGCATTAAGAAGAGATCCGAAGCTGCATACAGTTTTCTGGCTTCTTCCGGTTTAAAAGCAAACAGGGTGCGCATCTTATCGGGGTTTCTGCCTTCCAGAGAACGAAGGCGATTTTCCAGATAAGGACTTCCGTTGCCGATAATGGCCAGCCGAGCCTCAGTTGTCTCCAGAAGTTCATCGCCTATGTGCAAGAGTAAATCCAGACCCTTTTGCTCGGTCAGTCTTGTGACCATCGCCATGAGGGGCCTGTCGTCACCCGGGGTGAAGCCCAGCTCCTTCTCCAAAGCTTGCTTACAGAGAGCTTTGCCTTCCTTCCAGTTGGATACATCATAATTCTTGGGAATATGTTTATCTGTAGCAGGATCATACGATTCTGTATCTATGCCATTCAATATACCTGTTATCTTGTCTCTTTGCGCACCTAGTATGCCGTTCAGGCCTTCACCATAATAATCAGTCAGTATTTCTTTGGCATAGGTGGGCGAAACCACAGTAATCCTATCGCTGTAGACAATCCCTGCCTTGAGGAAATTAGGAATACCGTCCTTGAGGATATTCGCTTCCGAGATAAAGCGGTCAGGAAGATCTAAGTAATCTTGAATCTGCTCCCTGCCGTGGACACCCTGGTATTTTAGATTGTGAATTGTTAAGACGGTTTTCAAGCTCTGATAATACTTCTTTTGAGAATAGTGCGCATCCAGGAGCACAGGAATCATCGCTGTCTGCCAGTCATTCAGGTGCAAAATATCCGGAGAAAAATCCATAGGCTCACCCAAAGCCTCCAGGACGGCACGCTGAAAGAAAGAAAAGCGCTCAATATCAAATGAGTATTCCAGATAAAGAGAGTCATGACCAAAATAGTACTCATTGTCAATAAAATAGACAGGCACACCATCAACAGTCATGCTGTAAAGGCCACTAAACATACTGCGCCAGCCAAGCCTAATCATCGACCAGCGAATAAATTTGAGTTTTTCGCGATAGTGGACTTTGATTTGCTTATAAAGCGGCATGATTATGCGAGCGTCGTATCCGGATTTTCTAATAGCAGCCGGCAGTGCGCCCAGGACATCGCCTAAGCCTCCTGTATGTGCCAATGGATTTAACTCAGAACCAACAAATAGAATTTTCATTTTTGGTATCCTTTCCTCTTAGACTATGGCTCCCTTTTCTATGACTATGGGATAATCAGCTTGACCCTTAAGTTCAACCCCACTGCGAACAACACAGTCTTTATCTATAATGACGTGATCCAGGATGACCCCGTCTTGAATTACAACATCTTGAAAGATGATTGAGTTCTTAACTGAAGTATGCTTGCCTACCTGCACACCGCGGAAGAATATGCTGTTTTCGGCAGTCCCCCTAAAGCGGCAGCCGTCAGAAGACAAAACATTGTTCACTTTACAGCCTTCTAGGAATTCAGCGGGAGCCTCGTTTTTAACTTTGGTGAAAATCAGTCTGTCTTCGCGGAAGAGGTCATTAAGAGTTTCTCTCTCCAGCAGTTTCATACTGGCGCTGTAATAAGTAGTAATAGAGTTGATGCGCAGAGACCTGCCTTGATGCTCAAAACCTTTAATGTTCAGCTCATCAAACATTCGCAAAAGAGTAAGCTGGGAGAAGTCATCTTGACCTCTGGCGATCATCATTTCCAAAATATTCAAGAACAAATCACGCGCTATG
>DUPE01000227.1 GCA_012838475.1 Clostridiaceae bacterium | reverse complement strand
CAGTACGAATCCAGGCGCCATTGGAATGCTTCCACTCCTCGTTGTTTAACTCTCCTGACAGCGGAGGAAAAAAGCCGGCGCGCAGATTTGCTTTACCAACCCCGTACTCATTCCAGTGGGGCATGACGTAGCTAAGCCAGTATTCGGCCAAAATGCTGGCGGTGATGGCCTTTGGTCCCAATTGGTCAACAGCTCGCAGCCAAACCAACTGCAAGTCCAGGTCATCATTGGGCAGAGACTCACCGGGTTGGGTGGAAAAACCCTGAATGTCCAAAAGCTCACGCTTGCCTTCATAGGGGGTGCCCATGGTACCGCCGATGTTCTTGCCTATCCAGCACGCATGGATCTTGTCACGCAATATATCGATACTGAGATTCATTATCATAGTCCTCCTTGTATAAAGGTAAATCTTCCTTGAGGCTATCAGCCCTTAATAGAACCAATCATCACTCCCTTGACAAAGTACTTTTGAATCAGGGGATAAATGCTCAGGATAGGTGCAGTGGACACAACAATCAAAGCATACTTGATCAGGTTTTTCATGCTCTGTATGGCTTCGGCCGCGTGATCATCCATGAATTCGGGTGTGTCGATTTGGCTCATCACCAAAATCTCCCGAAGGAAGACCTGCAGAGGGTATAGGTCTGGGTTTTGCAGGTAAATCATCGCTGAAAAATAGGAGTTCCAGTGTCCAACGGCGTATTGCAGGCCAATGACAGCAATGACGGCGGTGGATAGCGGGAGAACAAAGTACCAAAAGAACTGGTAATCATTGCAGCCGTCAATCTTGGCAGATTCCAGCAGGTCATCGGGTATTGTGCTGGCAAAAAAGGTACGCACCACAATCATCTGATACGCGGACAAGGCGCCTGGAATCAGGATCGCCCATACGGTATTCACCATGCCCAGCCTGTTCAACAGCAGGTAGGTGGGCATCAAGCCGCCTCCAAACATCATCGTGAACGCAAACAAAAAGGTGAAGAAATTTCTGTGGGGCAGACCTTTTCTGGATAATGGGTAGGCGCAAATCAGCGTAACAAACACGTTGATGGTTGTTCCCGCCAGTGTATAGAATATGGTATTGCGATAACCGATGCCCACTCTTTGGTATGCCAACACTTGCTTGTACCCGGCAAGTGTGAATTCCACCGGCCATATCACCACCCTGCCCTGGGTTACCGCGGAGGGGGAGGAAAAAGAGGCGGCCAGCACATACAGCAAGGGATACAGTACAATCAAAGTGCCTAACAAGATGATACCGTATACTACTGCAAGGAATATTCGGTCAGACCTGGCCAGTGCGATGGCTGTCCCTCGTCGATCAGCCCTTAGCGCCCGTACCTCCCGCATATTCAATCGATTTTTGCTCCTCATACCGATGCACCGCCTACCATAGACTGGTTTCGCCAAGCTTTCCGGCAACGAAGTTGACAACCACCAACACCAACAGGTTAATGGTGGAATTGAACAAGCCAATGGTGGTGGACAGGGAAACATCCGTGGTGGACCCAATGCCGGAGGACACCACAAAGCCCCGCTTGTACTCATAGGTTGAGATTACTTCGCTTGCAGCGATGTTCAGGTCATTTTGCATCAGAAATACCTTTTCAAAGCCGATGTTCATCACTGAACCCGCCCGAAGCACCAGCATAATGGTGATGATGGGGATGATGGCAGGGATATCAATGTGCAGCATGCACTGGAAACGGGAAGCGCCATCCAGCTGCGCCGCCTCATGTAGTTCAGGATTGACATTTGTCAATGCCGCCAGATACATGATGGACCCCCAACCAAAGTCCTGCCAGATACCGGACCAAATATAGAGATTGACGAAACCCGTGCCTGATGAGAACAGATCGGGTGCGCGGGCACCCACAAGGGCAGTGTACAGTTTTCCGTATATGCCATAGTTCACATTGAAGAACTGCAGCATGATGCCAACCAGTACGGTGGTGGAGATGAAGTGGGGCATATAGGTGACCGTTTGCACCACCCGCTTGAACCTGCGTGCCCGTATGGTGTTAAGCAGCAGCGCGAAAATGACGGGAAAAGGGAACCCGGCGAAAATCAGATACAAAGACAGCCGGAGGGTGTTGGACAGCACCCTGTTGAACTGGTAAGAGTTGAAAAACATCTCAAAGTTTTCAAAGCCAACCCACCTGCTGTTCCAGATTCCCCCCAGAATGCTGTATCTTCTGAAGGCCAGTTGAGCACCCAGCATGGGGATGTAACGGAACACAATTACATAGACGACTGGAATAATCAAAAAGGAGTACAGCGGCATCCATGGGCCGTATTTCCTTCTTAGATTGCTTAAATGCATCCGCTTTCACTCTCTTGGTTCGTTCTTGCTAACGGCGAGCCGCCCGCGAAGACACTGTTGTTGATGGGCTCCCCGCAGGATGCGGCCACCCTGCGGGGAGCGAGTGAATGGTCTACTGGTTCATGCGGGTGTAGCAGGTTTGCACCGCTTCAGTTACTTTGTCGATGCCCATTTTTTCCAGGGTGTTCAGATAGTCCTGCCAGACACCATCGTTGTTGACATCCATTGCGCCAATGGCAAATGCCGCCCAGGACTCGTTGATGTAGGACAGAATTTCGCTGAAGTAGCGGTTGACGACCTCCTGCTCCTCCTGGGTGAAGACCAAGCCGGTCACCACCTTGCTAATGTCTCTGTATTGAGCCGCCTGCTCGTAAGCATACTTAGCTATGAATTCATTCACATAGGACATGGCGCTCAGTTCATTATCCAGGTTGCCAAGGTCATAGAACTGGGTGTCCAGATGATATGTCATGGAGTCCGGGCCGACACCTGCCCACCAATCGTTCTGCAGGGTACCCCACTGCGTAGTGTCATAGCGATTCTTTGCAACCAACGGCAAAGCATCCTCCCCGTAAAATTTCTCCAAAAGATTTTCTGGCTGGTTCTGCCAGAACTCAATGAATTTTTCCTGCTGTGCCTTGATGGTTTCCTCGTCATTGGGGAACCAGTTGACGCCTTCGTAGCCATAGCGTGTGATGATAGACATTTCGATGCTGTTCAGGTAATCCAAAAGCATGAAAGCCACTTCAGGATGCTCGCAGTTTTTGGTAATCACCGCATCAATGGTGGGCATGGAAGGCCACCAGGATTTCACAGTCTTGCCATCCGGCCCTTGCAGCTGTTCCAGCCTGCGATAGAGATACCTGTCCGCATCATCTGCCGCCAGGTTGGTGGTGGACCAACGGGCATAGCCGCCGATGACATTGGGTTCCTGGCTCAGGGCGACTGTAAGTGTGGCCTGATCCTGGGTGAACATGGCCGGGTCGATCAAGCCTTCGGAGAACAGCTTGTTAACATAGCGCAGGCCTTCCCGCCATCCGTCCTTTGTGGCTGCGGAGCTGATGACCCCATCTTCTGCGATCCAGTAATCCTGCTGGGTGTATACAAAGGGCGTCATTAAGAACCGCTTGGCGTTATCAAGCGCCCCCGAGTAACCGGAGAAGGGGATTTCGTCCCGGATGCCGTTGCCATTGGGATCCTTGTCGCGCATGTCAATGAGATAGTTGTAGAACTCCTCTGTGGTGGCGGGCATCTCTTTGTCGAGGGCCTCCAGCCAAGGGCCGTACATGAGCACGCGGGAAATCGCATACTGATTGTTGATGGATTCCGTGATGCCGTATACACCATAGATTTCACCATCATAACTGGTCAAGTATTTCTTGACAAAATCCAGATCAATATCGTCACTTAGCGCGAGGGTTTCCTTTCCCCAGTATAGCAGTGAATCGTAGTATTCAGTAAGGGGCAGGATCATGCCTGCTTCCGCCCAAGGCATGAGCACGGACTGCCTGATGCCAGGGGTTTCAAACAGCAGGATGTCCGGCAAATCGCCGCCGCCGGCGGCAATCGCCAGCTCCAACTTGGTTTGCATTTCATTGAGCGGGTACACCACAAACTCAAGGTTGATGCCGGTCTTTTCCTCAAGATACAGCGTTTGTTTGTTGGTTTGCCAATCCTGTACCATGGTGTTTTGGGAAACGCCCACAGTAAGGGTTATGGGTTCGTTGACGATGGGGAGCACACCTTTCTCATTGTGGATGACTTCAGCGCTCACCTGTGCCGATGCCAGTCCGCCCCATGCCATCGACAATACCAATAGCACTGCCAACGTACGAATGCAGGTTTTTTTCAACGACATAGTTGCCTCCTTATTGGTCCTTTAGCATTCCACGATCAAATATAGCTTCCTTTCTTCCATCTGTCTTGTCACCTCTCACCCCCTGAATCTTCCAAACATCGTTCCCCATGAATGCAGTTGTATTAGAATACGGAGAAGGCTTGTATTCTTGTTGTCGTGATGCACCCTTTTGTTGTCCTGCTTTAATTATGGTAAGATTGTACGCCACGATGCCCTGGTACGCAAGATGAAAAAAAGACGGACAATGAAATATGGCCTGCAAACAGCCTTTAGCACGTTTTGAATTGCAATGATAAAATGCATCAGCATGAATAATGCGCCTTTCTCATGGAATCGCGGTAAATGCCTTGAGCTTGTCCCAGCCATTTTGATATACTCGGCACAATTGATAAAAGCATTGCCAATGTATCAACAGTTCTTCCCATGGAGCTAAGAGGGTAAAAAGCATGCGCCGAAGAATCTTCATTCAGTTTCTGGTAACGTACCTTTCTTTTACAGTCCTGATGGCCGTGCTTTATGTGCCTTTGTATCAAAACTTATTAAAGATATATACGCAGCGCAGTAAGCACAGCGGAGAAATAGAATTGCGGCGGGGCCTTGACCAACTAGAGAGCACCTTGGAAGCACAGCGTACTGTGGTGCAGGCAATGATGAACGAATCCAGCATATCGCAGCTGTCCTATATCCAAACGCCCTTCTCAGGACGCGACACCTACTTAACGGTCACTGCCCTGCGCACGTATAGCGCCTTCGCCAGCCAGACTGTGGGACGTGCCAATATGGGCTTGGTGTTGCCAAACAATCTTGTTTTGCTGGACGGGTCCTTGTATTCCGCACCGGCATCCATGTATATGCAGTTTTCCTATCCAGATTTCGGAAGTGTGGAGGAATGGCTCACCTGGCT
>DUPE01000120.1 GCA_012838475.1 Clostridiaceae bacterium | reverse complement strand
ATCTCTTGGGTCAGGTATTCATGGAAGGAACTGACAATCCCTTCTATTTTATGGATCGCTGTTTCCAACCGTTGCTTGAACAGACAAGAGCCAAGATAGTCTTGATAGATTTTCATGCCGAAGCCACAGCAGAGAAGTGCGCTTTTGCCTATTTTATGTCGGGGAAGGTGACCGCCGTATGCGGTACCCATACCCATGTGCAGACAGCCGACGAAAGGATCTTGGACTCAGGCACCGCTTATATAACTGATCTGGGCATGACCGGCAGCATGGGCGGTGTGATCGGCATGGACAAGGAAAAATCTATCCAGCGTTTTTATTCGCATCTGCCAACTCCATATCAGTTGCAGCTCGGAAATGTTAACATCCAGGGTGCGCTCATCAAAGTTGATTCATCTTGCGGTCAGGCAAGGTCAATCGAAAGACTCAATGTTGAAGTCGAAAGTATATGATTGAGCATTTTTAGTGAGCAGTTGGAGATTTTTCAGCTTGACAGTCGAAGTATGCCAATCATAATGCTAAAATTTACAGCATATGATTAAAAAAGCGATAAATGAGATTCTATTATATAGACGAAGGCACTTAAGTACTCGTGTGGGCAACAGTTCTAAGGTGCAAGCCGGCAACAGCTCGAAGGTCTGGGTCGATAAAGTATCGGGTATCCTTGTCGACAATGCTCCTGTTGCGCGTATCGGCAAAGCTCCGAGTGTCCGTGCCGGCGAAGTTGCGAGCGCTCGGGCAGGCAAAGCCGCGAATGTCCGTGTCAGTAAAGTACCGGGTATCCGTGCCGGACGTTTTTTGTTGTCCGTTGTTCTCCTGTTGCTCTTATTTTCTAATTTGCTGACCGCCTGTTCTCCTGCTCTTTCCAGCCAGGAAACAAATCCTACGGTGCATGTTTCGACGCAAAGCTATAAGGAACTTCCTGCGCCATCAGCCAACAATCAACCAGGCAGAGGCACGCTGAGACTTTGGTGGCAAAAACCGGAATCTTATAATCCTCTGTTACCAGCTACAGTGCCACAGAAGGGAATCTTCAGCCTGCTTTATCAGCCTTTGTTTACGCTCAGTGACACAGGGTTTCTTGAGGGAGTGATTGCCGAAGATTATCTCTGGTCCCAAGACCGCCTGACTCTCAAGGTCATTATCAGGCAGGATATCTATTTTAACGATGGCAGCCCTCTGGAAGTGGAAGACGTGCGTTCTTCCATTTTTAGCTGGAAAAACAATCAAGGTTGGTTGACTATTGACCCGGAAGATACTGAAAACAAAGGAGTGGACGTCAATTCAACAACGCAAAACGGTATTGGTGATTCGAGTGAGGGTACAGCCCCTGCAACTGAAGAACAAAACTCTTTAGAGCATGACAATGATCAGCCGGATTCTGCAATCGATGCCGGAGAGGAAACCACCTCCGATCAAAGCGAAGAAGGCATGCCAGGCAATGAGGGCGACGCTGGGAATACCGGCGACACAGGTCGAGGCGACGAAAGCGATGCTGGCGAAGGATCCGCACCGGATCAAGCTGATATAAGCGATGCAAACACCTCCAATCAAGACGGTGAGGGCAATGAAGACGATGACAGGGGAGTACCGGAATCTGAGACAGAAGGAGAAGCGGGGCCTCATTGGAGTAGCTGGGAAGAGACCATCGATGTGTCGGAGCTTGTTTTTTTGCCCCGCAAGGAGGCAATTCAATCTATCAGTGAGATAGCGGCCGTTGAAGACGGTATAGAGATTCATCTGTCCGCAAGATGTGATAATCTCCCCGATTATCTCAATGTGCCCATTATTCCGTCGGAGAATACTCAGGGGATACTTTGGGAGTTGCCGCCCGGTACCGGTGACTGGTACTGCGAAGATTTTAGTATCACAGGAGAGTTGAAACTCGCCCGGACAGGTGAAAGCGATGATTTAACAGTCATAGTGAATGTCTACGATTCGAGCAAAGCCGCGATGCAGAGCTTTGTGCGTGGAGAGATTGATCTCTTGCTTTTGTCTGCTTCGTCCTGGCCTCGTTATGGCGGGGTTAGAGATATCCGCAGCAGAAAGCTGCCCAACGGTCAGTTTGCTTATTTGCAGCTTCATACCGAGAGCGGACCCTTAAGCAGCCAAGACTACTATAATGCTGTTATAAAGGCATTCTTGCGCTCTAACCTGACAACCGACATGCCGGCAGGTACATGGCTTTATTCGCCGATGCCCGAGAAGGGCGTTCATCCTTTTTTACCCCGGATATCAGCTGTAAGAGAAAAGCTGGATGAGCTGACGGCAGGCACCTCTTTAGCTATCCTCAAGCAAAAACCGACAATCCCTCTACTCTTTACCTGGCCTGAGTTAGACTATGCAGCAATAGTAGGTGAACAAATAAGGCGTGAGTTGAGGATGCGCGATATTCCTGTCGTCAGAGAAGGGGAGAGCCTGATGCCGGAAGTACAAGCTGAGCCCACTTTGATGCCGACTACGGTCGCTACTGCTACGCCAACGCCAACTCCTACTCCTGATCCCAATGTGATTGTCCTGCCCGAAGAAACCACAGGTACCGCGACTGAAGCGTCTGCAACGGATGCTTATGATCCGGCAGAGGTTCCTACAACTACAGCCATGGAGCTTGTCATTTCCTCAGGGGATAATTCGGAGCCGTATCTTTTTTATCGACAGTTGTTGGGTACGACCGCGGAGGATGAGTCGCTGGCTCTGCTAAAAGAGGCATATTGGAAACGCCTCCGCATTGAATCTTCTGCTACAATGAAAGGCAATCCGGATACGGAATACGCCTCCTTGTTAGCAGCAACAATGGCGCTGCTGGAGCTGGCCGATGCGGGGGATGTACTCGGATTAGCATTGCCCAGTGATGTAATTTGCTTCGGTGATCGTATTGAAGGCGTAGCCGGCATGAATTGTGACAACCCTTACAAGGGATTGGAGGATCTAATTATATGGCCATAGTAACAGTCTTAATACTTGTAATCCTGGACCTGTTTTCAAAGACCATGGCGGATAGATATTTAGCTGATGGGCTAATCGTCGAAATAATACCGGGATTTTTTAATTTTGAGTGGGATTTTAATACCGGAGCGGCTTGGAACCTGCTGGCGGAGTACAGTTGGGGCACGACCGTGCTTGCTGTCGTATCTCTTGCCATAAGCGCAGTGGTGCTGTACTATCTGCAGCGTTGCCGGGGCTTCAAGTCCAAATTAGTCCTGATATTAATCGCCACTGGTGGAATTGGCAATCTTGTTGACAGAGTCAGATTGGGAAGGGTTACAGATTTCCTTTCTTTCACCTTTGGCTCCTATCGCTTTCCTACATTTAATCTGGCTGATTCTTTTGTGACGGTGGGAGTGATTTTGGCGATAATCTTTTTAATAATTGACCGCGATTTTTCTTATGAGCTGGCAGGACGCTGCCCTCCGGGAAAAGGTGATAATGCATGAAGATCCATACTGTTTTGGCTTCTGAGGATGCTCCCCGGCTGGATTCCTGGCTGGCGGAACGAAGCGATTTGTCTCGAACTGCTATCCAGCGGCTTATTGAGGATAAGAACATCACCCTCAATGACAAACCGGTTAAAGCTTCGCAGGCTGTGTTAGTCGGTGATGTTTTTGTAATCAGGGAAGAAATAATTGAAACACTCCCGCAACCTGAAGATATACCCTTAGATATTGTTTATGAAGACGCTGATATCTTGGTACTGAATAAACCCAAAGGGATGGTCGTTCACCCGGCGGCGGGGATTCAGAAAGGTACTCTGGTCAATGCTCTTTTGTCTTATTGTGAGGAAGATTTGTCCGATGTTCAGGGAGAAGACCGACCGGGGATTGTTCATCGTCTGGATAAAGACACAACGGGCCTGATGATTGTGGCGAAGAACAACGATGCTCATCTTGAT
>DUPE01000234.1 GCA_012838475.1 Clostridiaceae bacterium | reverse complement strand
TATACTTGTGCCCATCTCCTTATTTTTGTTTATAATTATATCACGCTCGATATTGAGATTATTATCTGTTCGGCTTTTTGCTGGTATAAACGGCAAATTACTGACATGTTGACATATGTACAAAGAAAGGTGCCCCGGCTATACGGACAAAGAGCGGCACGCAGCCCAGGAAGATGAACTGACAAATTAAATATCGCAGGGAGAACAGAAATGATTAAAGAAGGATACATGCCTTTCAAGGAAGGTCAAACGTATTACAGAATAGTCGGTGATTTGGACAGCGGGAAGGCTCCGTTAGTGTTGCTTCACG
Organism: Clostridiaceae bacterium; assembly: GCA_012838475.1. Classification (GTDB taxonomy): domain Bacteria; phylum Bacillota; class Clostridia; order Saccharofermentanales; family DTU023; genus UBA1046. The sequence continues at coordinate 4,135 of DUPE01000234.1, read as the reverse complement.
GTGGGCCCGGCTCCACCCACAATTACTTCGAGGTTCTTGATCCTCTGGCCAAAGAAGATGACAGGGCTTTGGTAATGTATGATCAGATAGGTTGTGGAAATTCATTTATTGAAGGCCATAACGATTATTTCACAGCACCTGTCTGGATTGAAGAGCTTATTCTGCTCAGAGAGCATCTTGGACTTGAACAAATTCATCTGTTAGGTCAGTCCTGGGGAGGGATGATGGCTATATGGTATGCATGTGATTATAAACCGCAGGGCATCAAGTCCTATATCCTCACCTCAACCTTGTCTTCAGCTAAACTCTGGGAAGAAGAGCAGCACCGTAATATTTCCTATATGGAACCGGAGTATAGAGATGCTTTAATGGGTGCCCTTGAAAATGATAACTATGATGACCCTGCCTATCTTGAGGCGTTGGACGTTTTTATGCATAGACACAGCTTTCCAAAGATGGATGAGTCTGTCCCTGAGTGCGTCAGAAGACCGAAAAGATCCGGCTCGACAGCGTATTTAACTGGCTGGGGCAGAAATGAATTCACACCGTCCGGAACTCTAAGTGGTTATGAATTTACCGACCGTTTGTGCGAAATAGAGACCCCTGCTCTGGTAATAAGCGGACAGCGTGATCTTTCCACACCGCTGATTGCCAAGACGATGTATGATAATTTACCCAACGCCAAGTGGGAATTATTCCAGTACAGCAGGCATGCACCCTTTATTGAAGAAACACCCAAATATCTCCGCGTTCTCAAGGAGTGGCTGAACGAACACGATTGACAGCTTGCCATCTCCGCCAGTGACTGTTATTTGTCATATTGAGAAGCTAAGATAAGCGTCTGTGACAGTTTGCCGTCTGAGCCAGTGACTGTTATCTGTTATTTTTGCACGAAGTCAGCGCAAGTGACATTTTATCATCGGAGTCATTGTCCTTATATTTATGATTTTGAGCAGCTAAGTCAGCGCCGGTGTATGTTATCCTGATTCTATGAAATCTGTATTGGTTGCGATGAGTGGTGGAGTTGACTCCAGTGTAGCGGCAGCTCTCTTGTTGGAGCAAGGTTATGCCTGTCATGGCATCATGCTTATTATGCACGGCAATGAAGAAGTAGAAGGCGCAGCTGACGTGTGTGCGCAGCTTAATATCCCTTTTTATACCATTGATGCCAGAGAGCATTTTCGTTCCTGTATAATCAGAGACTTTATTAATTCTTATAAGGACGGTGAAACGCCGAACCCCTGTGTCCGCTGCAATCATGAAGTAAAGCTCAAATTAATTTTGCAGGAAGCAGACAAGCTGGGGATCGACTATATTGCTACGGGACATTATGCGTGTGTGGTCCATGCAAAAGATATAGACCTTTCGGCAGGTCAAGTTGAAGATGACCTTTTATCCGGACAGGCAAGTAGGAGGCAAACTGACCCGGATAATGCAGAATATGACCCTTTGTCCCGGGCAGGCGGCAGAATCCCGGCCGATTCGGATAATGAAGTCTTAATGAATGAAGAGTGCGCTGCCAAGGTAAAACGAAATCTGCTCTATAAGGGCAAGGACAAGCAAAAAGATCAAAGTTATATGCTCTACCGTCTTAGTCAGAAACAACTGGGGAGGTTGCTCTTGCCACTGGGGAATTACTGTAAGGACGAGGTGCGCCGAATCGCCGGCCGGTTGGATCTGGCAACAGCTGACAGAGGAGACAGTCAAGATCTCTGTTTTGTCCCTGACGGAGATTATGTCACCTATATTGAGCGTGAGATCGGAGAACAAAAGCCGGGCGCTATTGTGACAAAACAAGGTGAAGTTCTTGGTAGGCATAATGGTCTGATCAATTATACTGTTGGGCAAAGGAGGGGTCTGGGAATAGCACTGGGCGAACCTTATTATGTGATCCGTAAAGACAAAGAACGAAACGAGATAGTCTTAGGCAAAGAAGCGGATATGTACACTGACTTAATTCGGGTCAGAGAAATAAATTTAGTAGCAGTTGAGGAAATATCGCCAGACTTGGAAGTTGAAGTGCAAACTCGTTATCGGGCATCAGCCGTCCAGGGGAGACTACGACAAGTGTCCGCCGACATAATTGATATCGCCTTCAACAAAAAAGAAAAAGCGCCGGCACCGGGACAGTCTGCTGTCTTTTATATCGGTGATATGGTAGTTGGCGGGGGCATAGTGGAATGATATTCTGAATAGGGTATCAGGTCTGCGAGGATTGTTAGGTGGTATGTGGTCGATGAATAATGGTCGGATACTACGCTGGAGTAAGGGTTGTAGCGTATAGCACGGTCGTCAAGGATGGTCGGGTATTCCGCTGAAATAAGGGCTGTAGCGTATAGCACGGTCGTCAAGGATGGTCGGGTATTGCGCTGGAGTAAGGATTGTAGCGTATAGCATACTCGATCAGGACTGTTGGTAATTGATTAAGGAGGCGTCACTGGCGTCGCTGCAGAAGTCTTTAATATTGGATATATCTTATAAAGAGAGAGGATTAACCGCATGAAAATTGCCTTTTATGGAGCTGCTGAAGATGTAACAGGATCGAATTTTCTGGTGACAACCGAAAACAACGAGAGCTTTCTTATCGATTGCGGCATGTTTCAGGGTAGTGACAGCGAAGAAGCAAAGAATCGCCAGCCTTTCCCCTATGACATTGCGGAACTGGATTTTCTTATCCTAACGCATGCTCATATTGATCATTCAGGAAGAATACCGAAGTTAGTCAAGGAGGGTTTTGACAAGCCTGTATATAGTACCAGTGCGACAATGGATCTGGTGGATATCATGCTGCAGGATTCCGCCCAAATCCAGTATTATGACACCTTGTGGGAGAATAAGAAGAGGGAGCGCGCCGGCGAAGAGTTGATCGAGCCCCTGTATGATTCTGACGATGTCGTCAAAACGATGCAGCTTTTTGAACCCCATTATTATGACGAAATGGTTGAGGTTACGCCCAATATCAAGTTTAGGATGCAGGACGCTGGGCATATCCTGGGTGCTGCCATGATTGAGTTGTGGGTTACGGAGGGCGACATTACGACAAAGGTGGTCTTCTCCGGCGATATGGGAATGCCGGACCATCCCCTGATTCGCAATCCGGTAATGATTGATAGCGCCGATGTGGTGATAATGGAATCAACCTACGGTAATACAGTTCATGCCGACTATAAGAATTCGCTGGACAGCCTGATGGAGGTAATAAACACAACTACTGATGAAGGCGGTACGGTGATCATTCCCAGCTTTGCCATCGGCAGAACGCAGGAACTTCTCTACGAGATGAACAAGTACTACGAGTATGGCGGATCCAGATACGCTAAGCCTGTTCCGATTTATGTGGACAGCCCTATGGCAACCAAGGCCACCGGGACCTTTATGAAGCATACCGATTTGCTGGACGATGAAGCACAAGGCCTGGTTAAGCGCGGAGACAATATATTTAACTTCCCCAATCTGGTCTATACGCGCTCAGTTGAAGAGTCGAAGGCGCTTAACCTCAACAAAGTACCGAAAGTCATTATATCTGCGAGTGGCATGGCTACCGGAGGACGAGTTCGCCACCATCTAAAACACAATCTCTGGGATCCGAAATCCGCAGTTGTTTTCGTAGGCTATCAGGCAGCTGGAACGCTGGGACGTATCATTTTGGATGGTCAGGTAGACAAGGTCAAGATTTCCGGTGCCTGGGTGGATATTAAATCATCTGTTTATAGCATGCCTGGTTTCTCAGCACATGCCGATGGACCAACCCTGATGAGCTGGCTCTCGGGCTACAAGAAAAAACCGAAGAAGGTCATCCTGGTTCATGGTGAGCCGGATGAGATGTTGCCCTTGAAGAAGAGAATTGAAGAAGAACTGGATATCAAGGTGGTCATGCCTAAGGCCGGAGACGAGTATGAGCTGCGAGGTGAAATCACGCACTTGAATCCGGCAGTCAGTACCGGTACACCGGACCTGTTAGAGATGGGAGTGTTAGTAGAAGAAGTAGCACGTATGGTAGGAGCCTGGGAGGATCGACCGCATGATATATCAGAACTGTCAGAGGATCAGCTTATAGCAATGAAATCCACCCTTAATAAGATGAAAAAGAATATGCTTGATCTTAACATGATCACAGGGAAATAAGCCGACACTT
>DUPE01000026.1 GCA_012838475.1 Clostridiaceae bacterium | reverse complement strand
GGTTCTCAATAAATCATTATCCGAGAACAGACATTGTGTATTTTTATTATAGCTGAACTGTAGTAGTTTTTATGATTTTTCTTTAAGGAATAGCGAAAATTAGTGCTCAAATGTAAGCTACAATACACTTCGATGACAGTTAACTATCAATGGCTGACTTTGGCTGCGCCCCTTCACATAAAAAACACTGACGGCAGGTGTGACAATCTTCGTTATTGAGGCAAACAATAGTACGAATTGTCTCACAAGCAACTAATGCCAGAATCTCAGCTTCTCTTTGCATATCGAGATCCTTAATTTCCACGCCGCTCCAGTTAAAAAAATCTTCTTGATCCGGATATTCACCGCATTTAAGAATCTGCCCATTAGACATGGTGAGCGGGAATTGACTATTTTTGCTATCTTCTACACATCGCATGACAGCTGGCTCGCAGACAAAGGCTACGGGGTCTTGATCCAAAACATAATAACTGAACTTATGACCATGTTCTTTTAGTTTCTCGCCAATGGCTAACACGCGCAAGAGTTTATTGTTCTCTCCAACATATATTTGGGCAGGATCGTCTTTGCCGTAGACTTGGAAAGACTGCAGTTTTGGCTTAGAGCATGTATTGCCGCAATTATCACAGCAGTTGCCCCCGACGGAATTATCTGCGTGAAGACCATTTCTGGTTACAATTTTATCCTCGAAATTTTGTTCCATTTCATTTTGGTGTTGTAGATGTCTTCTTTGTTCATTTTTTATTGATTTCTTCAACATAATTCGAAGCATCTTTATAGCCCTTCTAGCAATCTAATGATAAATTATTCATATATTGAAATATTGTGTCCCCTGTGTCAATATCTAGGTATTGCTCGAGACCCTGTCTATTCTAACAGATATGCTTTAAATACAATAATTAGCTGGACCTGAGATAAAAAAGCTTGAAACGTTGATATACGGGGGAAAAGCAAACTATTGTGTTGATTTTTCAGGATAACATTTGTTACATTTCAGAGGAGATTAATAATGAGAAAGAACAAAACATACTCTGGCTTTGATGGTTTGACGGCTCGTTCGATATTACTAACCATTCTGGGCTCGGTCCTGATTACCGTTAGCTCCTTATATATCGCCCTGAAAATGAGTGCACTCCCCTGGCCGACTATCTTTGTGGCAGTCTTATCAATGTCTCTTTTAAAATTTGGCGGACGCATTACGAAGCGGGCTACGTCAATTCATGAGATTAATATTACTCAAACCGGGATGTCCGGCGGCGCCATGGTTGCAGGAGGTATTGCCTTCACAGTGCCCGCTTTATTCATTTCCGGTGTATATGAACCCTATGATGCGGCTACCATGGACTTGAGTGCCTGGATGCTGCCAAAATTCTGGCCTATCTTCTTCGTCTCCCTGGCTGGAGTAATTATCGGCACTGTGCTTTGCTGGATCTACCGCCGCCGCAATGTTGAAGATTTAGAATTAGCCTATCCCATCGGCGCGGCTGCCGCTGACACTTTGGAGGCGGGAGACGAAGGCGGATTCAAAGCATTTCTCTTGATTATCTCACTGGCTTTCTCCGGCCTCTTCGCTGTTGTTCGCGATGTTTGGGGCTGGGTCCAAACTATTTACAGCTCCTTTATTGCCTTCTTCCCGGTCTCCATCTACATGTCACCTCTGGCTATCGCCACCGGGTATATCATAGGCTTTGCCTCTGCATGCTATTGGTTTGTAGGAGCCTTAGTCGGATTGATCATGCAGCAGGCGGGTGCTGCTGACGTGATAATTACCGCTGCAGTTGGCTTAATGGTTGGTGCCGGTGTCGGCATTATGATTAATTTTTTCAGAACTTCCCTGGCTGAAAGCAAGAAGAGGCAGCGTGCTCAAAAGAGTGGCAAACCTGTGTTTCAGAAAAATCGTAGTGGCTTACTGCTTTTGATTGCAAGCGCAGGCACTTTTGTAATTACCATTGTTGCGGGTTTGTCTCCCCTCGTTTCCATCTTGGCCATGGTAGGTGTCATCTTTGCAACTGCGATGTCATCAGTTATTACCGGGCAGACCGGCATTAATCCCATGGAGGTTTTTGGCATCATTATCTTATTGGCGATAAGGCTCTTTGTCCCTGTCAGCCATGAGCACGCGATATATATCGCTTGTCTGGTTGCAGTGGCCTGTGGTTACGCCGGCGATGCCATGAATGACTATAAAACCGGACATATGCTTGACACCAGTCCAAAATCTCAATTCGTCACTCAGTTGATAGGAGGGTTGGCCGGTGTATTGGTTGGTGTGCCTGCCTTCTTCCTGGTTATAGCCCAATATGGGGGTGTCGGTGTTGAAGCAGGTCTACCCGCGGCCCAATCTCATAGTGTTGCTGCCATGGTCAGCGGAATTGGTGATCCATTAATTTTCACTGCTGCCCTGCTGGCAGGTATGATCTTGTATTTATTAAAAATCCCTTCCATGATAATCGGTATTGGCATGATACTGGGCTTGGGAATGTCAACTTCAATCTTTATAGGGGGACTGATTGCTCTCGTTATGTCCGGCTTCAAATCTAAGAAGCTGGATAACAGCGGCAGTATTATCGCCGCCGGATTGCTGGGCGGTGAAGGCATCACGTCAACAATTATCGCTATCATCGCAATGATTAGAGGCTGATGAAGGCCTCACACCGACATTTGCTGCTAACACCGCTATGACCAGGGGCTGATGAAGGCTCACACCGACAATTGCCGCTAACACCGCTATGACCAGGGGCTGATGAAGGCTTCACACCGATAATTGCGCTAACATCGTAATGCTCTGAGGCTAAAGAAGGAGACTGGAAACATAAAACGTAATCTGCGATTTCATCTATCAATTTTGGCCGCCAGAATTGTCGGCACTGTTATTCGACTGACCGGTGGGAAAGGATCTCACTGGCCCGGCAAGATTGCTTTGCGCCTATGTCCGGATTTCCTTGGCAAAATAGCACGGCCTGAACTGGTGCTGGCAGTTACCGGCACTAATGGCAAAACAACTACCGCTAATCTACTGGCGGACACAATGTGCGATCTGGGCTATGATCTGGCTCATAACAGTCACGGCAGCAACATTAAAGAAGGGGTCACAACTGCGATGATCCAATCCGCATCCTTCTGGGGCGGTTCGAAGAAAAACTGCATTCTTCTGGAAGTTGATGAACGTGCATCACGCGTAATCTTCCCGGAACTGACACCGGATTATCTTCTTATCACTAATCTTTTCCGTGAATCTTACGCCAGAAATGCTCATGTTGAATTTATCGCCGGGGTGCTGGAAGAAAGCATATCCGAGTCAACGACTTTGATCGTCAATGCTGATGACCTGATTAGTAGTCGTCTTCGTCAGAATAATTCGCGTTATACATTCGGTATTGATCGTCTGCCCGGTGAAGAGGAGGAGCCGCCCGGGCTGATTGATGATCTGCCGCTTTGCCCCAACTGCCAAGGCAAACTTGATTTCAATTTTCGCAGATACAATCATATCGGCAAAGTCCATTGCCCCACTTGTGGGCTGGATAATTTGCCCGCTGATTTTTGCTTACAGGCACATGATGAGATGCTAAGAGTCCGGGTTAAAGGGGAAATTGAATCATATCCGGCAGTGGGAGAAACTGTGCAAGACGATTACAACGCCTTGTCTGCGATCGCCATGCTGCGGATTTTGGGGCATGACGCCGATGAGATTGCCAAGGCTATGACAGGTAAGCGTGTGATCACCAGTCGCAAAGAGATGACGAAAGTCGACAGCAAGACAATTTTCAGAACACTGGCGAAAGGGAGTAACCCTATCGCTGTTACCCGAGGTATGCATGCTATTATGCGTCTGCCGGGAACGAAGACTGTTATTTTGCTTTACGGCATCGGCCAGACGACCAGCGGTTACAGTGATATGACAGCTTGGTATTATGATACTGACTTTGAGTTATTGGCCGCTCCCGAGGTGAGACAAATAGTGATTTCCGGGGCGAGAATGGCGGATCTTAAGGTGCGTCTGCTGCTTGCGGGCATCCCGGAAGAAAAATTGACACTTTGGCCGGACAGCGCGAATATTGCTGACGCTGATTCCCTGGAACAAGATAATATCTGCATTTTATATGAGTTGTATTCCGAGCCCTTGGCCGAGAAAACACAAAGCATGCTGACAAAAAAATTGTCTTCTAAACTGACTGAGCTGTGATAATTATATTTGCGTTTGGCGAAGGCGCTTACGCTCGAGCAACTGAACAAAACGAACGCTACCCACGAAGGTAGAACAGAATAACTGGCTCATAGAATGACGGAGAAGTGCAACTACAAATTATCTTTGGCGGAGGCGCTTACGCTCGAGCAACTGAACAAAACGAACGCTACCCGGAAATGGGTTGCAAAATAGATGAGGCGATATATGAGAGTTGAATTCCTCTATCCTGAATTGACAAATCTACTGGGCGAGAATGGCAGTCTGAATTTTTTCGCTGGCATCTTTGGTGAAGACAATGTAGTGAGAACCTGTTACCCTGATCAACCGCGCTTCCTCAATGAGGATATTGGTCTGGTATTCATGGGAGCCATGACTGAGCAGTCGCAGAAGTTGATTTTAGATATATTGCTGCCCCTGCGCGAGGAAATCCAGGCTAGCATTGCTGCCGGTCAGCACATCCTCTTCACCGGCAATTCTATTGACCTGCTGGGTGAGGAAATAATCTATGCGAAGGTAGGCGC
>DUPE01000092.1 GCA_012838475.1 Clostridiaceae bacterium | reverse complement strand
AATGCGTCCGATTTCCTGTTGGGCCAAAAATGTAGCCTCATTAACGGCATTTGTCCGGCTGTTAGTTTTGGCGGCCATTGTAAAAAAACCCATGAAAGATATGACGATTATCGATATTAGTATAATCGCAGCCAGGAGTTCGACCAAAGTGACTCCGTTTTCTCTTGTGAGTATTTGTTTAAATCGCCCCATAATAATCACCAATTACTATATTATATATTAAATAACGATCTCTATGGGAGGTCAAGAAAAATTTACCTTTTTAGAGGGTCTATAAGGAGAAGTAAAATGCATGTAGTGTTCCACATTGATGAAATGGACAAATGGAAATTGTTGCTGGCAAATGTAAACAATTTCCTCAGAGAAGTAGATGATGCGGTCATCGAGGTAGTAGCCTATGCAGAAGCTGTCAAGTATTATGTCGGGCAAGAACCGCTACCGGAAAACTTGTTGGGAAGAGTAGACTTTGTCGCTTGCGCCAATGCGCTTAGAGGCTGGGAGATTGAGGAGGATAGTCTACCGGCACATGTGGCAGTGGTCCCGTCCGGCGTAGTTGAAATAGCACGCAAACAAGAGGAAGGTTATGCCTACATTCGTCCCTGATTGGAGTAAAATGGGTGAATGGAGAGCAGGCGGAAGTATAAGAAGAGCTCAGTAATTAAGATAGCGGGTGCCTTCATTGTCTGGGTAATCGGGTCAGGTTTTGCGACCGGGCAGGAAATACTGCAGTTCTTCACAAGCTACGGTTATTGGAGTTATGGGATTATCCTGGTGAACATGGCGGGCTTTTTGTTTTTGGGCCGCGTCTTACTTAAGATTGGTTATGATCACCGGGCTGATGATAGCTTTAATCACTTCAAGTATTTTTGCGGTGAGAAGCTGGGAACGTTCTATACCTGGCTGATTCCAATTATTTTGCTCTCTGTCATGCCAGTCCTGATATCGGGTGCCGGCGCCACTCTCAATGAATACTACGGCGTCAAGCATTGGTTAGGATCAGCAATCATGACGGGGTTAGTTTTGATTGCCTATTTGATCGGCTTTGAGCGCCTGATGAAAATCGTTTCTACTTTAGGCTCTTCCATCATTGTTTTTATTTTGGTGGTTGGAGCGATCAGCATGATTCAGAATTGGGGTGACTTTGAAGACGCAGCCGGATATGAGGAGCTCCTGGGTGCCTCGCAAGCATCACCACATTGGTTTTTCAGCGCGATCTTATACCTTTCTCTGATTTTTATTTCCGGCAGTACTTATTTTTCAAAAATTGGTATGACGGCTAAAAAACGACAGGAGGCTATCTACGGAGCGTCTATCGGATCTGTTGCTGTAATTCTCACTATAGCGATCATCAATACCGCAATGATACTAAGCGCAAAGCAAATCGCGACACTATCTATACCTGTCCTTTATTTGGCCAAAAGCATATCCCTTCTTTTGGGTTCCGTCTTCTCTATCTTTCTGATACTGGGAATGTTCTCTTCTTGTTCGGCTATGATGTGGACTGTTTGTAACCGTTTCTCTTTTGGCGGCAAAAGAGGGAATCAATTGTTTGCAGTTTTGGTCGCAGTATTTGTCTTCGTGATGGGGTTGCTGCCATTTAGTGACCTGGTGGCTACGCTCTATCCACTGGTGGGCTACGCAGGCCTGGTATTCCTGCTATGTGTGCTGGTCAAAACGTTCCAGTCCGGATATGAGAAATTCAGAAGAAAGAAACAGGCTGACAGCTGAAAGCCTTCTGGCACTTCCATATTCTGCCAATCTAGCGTTGTAGATTGATTGGCTGCAAAATATGTAAGCCGAAATGCCGGTTTGATCTCACCTGAAACTCGTTGTATCTGTTTTTTTATCCGCATCAATATTTGCTGACTGCAGAAGTGCGATGACTTCGCTGTCAGATACCTGACGGAAGTCCCGATAATAAGCGCCTACAGCGCCAAGGTATTTGCGATCAATATACAAAGACACCAGATCATCAGCCATTTCTTGCAGTTTTTTGGCGGTATCATAAGGGGTGACGGGGATCGCTACAACAATCTTTTTCGCTTGACGCTTCTTCATTTCAGCAATAGCGGCCATCATTGTAAATCCTGTGGCGATGCCATCGTCGACTATGATCGCAATCTTGCCTGCCACCTTACTTTTCTTGGTATCTCCCGAATAATACTCCCTGCGCCTCTTAATCTCAGCACGAACTTTGTCAACTTCAGCTTGCAGCCATTTGGGATCGACTCTGCGCACTTCGACAGGATTGCAGATGGGTTCACCTTCTTCAGCCACTGCGCAGATCGCATATTCCGGATTGGTGGGGTGGCCTATTTTTTTCGTGAAGACAAGATCAAGAGGAGCATTAAGCCTCTCTGCAATCACCGCCCCCAATTCGACGCCGCCCCTGGGCAACGCGAAAACGATCACATCAGCTCCCTCATATATTTCTAAGGCAGTGGCTAGGCGGTCAGCGGCATCTTTCCTATCCTCAAAGAGCATTTTCATACCTCTTTATAAAGTCGAATTGCATCCGTGTTATTTCTACGGTTTCAAGTATAGATACATACAGACAATAATATTGCCCGGCGTCAGATGGTTAAGCCGGGCTGTCTTCTTTGCCTTTAATCGTTCCAGTAGTTGTTTGCTGCTGCGACTGTCTGAAAGTGAATTGCCACCACTTGGGAGGCAAACGTCAGACTGTCTGCATTTGATGAATATGCAGCACGCAGGACCTTCTTGACATTTTCGTCCGGCTGGATCTTACCTACGGCCTTGCGGGCCAGCTTAATTGCTAACTCGTAGCCTTCTTCCGGAGTACTAGTTTTGAGTGTCGGTAACCAGGATTCCATTTCGCTGTCCTCCATTTCTCAAGTTATGGTTTGAGTGTAGCAAATTGTATGTAGAACTGTAGATACAAATATCACAATTGCAACAATATAGACAGCAGCACTGCTGTATAATCTTTTTTAGATTTGAAAGTTCATTCATAGGGATAACAAAATTCCTCCTCAAACGTAAAAGCTGGGGCGAGAGCCAAATTTCTCCTCAGAAATCATCATTGTAATAACTAATCTAGAATTATTAAAATCGAGGTATGCTTATGAGCAGTTTTACACAGACTATAAGAAAGACCTTATCCGGATCCCTGCGAGCATTGAGTGACTATCCTATAACGATTTTAAGCGCTGCTTTGTTTGTGATTGTGACGATAATCCGTATTCAGATAGGCTGGCCTCAGCTGGAGTCGTATGCTTTTTTGCTTAATTGTCTGAACTTGTCATTAGCTCTGGGGACGACTTTCAGTCTGATGGCAATAACTTTTGCCCACAGCAGATTCAATACCAAGAAGGCTTTCTTGTTGGCGAACGTACTCAGTTTGCTGGTCGTAGTTTTTACCTTCTTAATGTTGTTCTTATTTTCCGGAACAGATGCTGCCTCGGTAGAGTCCCCTGATCAAGTTTATAATTTACTCTCCCTATTGGCGATTGCCAGAGTCAGCATGGCTATGCTGGTCAGCTATCTGCTTTTTATAGTCTTTTCAGGACGACCTGCTAACGAAACAGCATCTTCACATAGTCCCGAGGAGACTATAACTGCTGTAGCAGCAGAGCCAGTAAAGATTATCTCCGACAAAGATGCTTCAGATCAGGAAGGTGTAGTATTAGCAGAACCAGGTGTGGACGCCGCTGTGCTATCAGCACAACTTGGCAAAGTGTCTGGCGCGGCCTTGGCGGAACATGGCGTAGACGCAGGTGTAGAATCAGCAGAGTTGGGTAATGCTGCAGAAAGTAAGCTAAACGGTACCACGAGCAAGAAAGGATCCGGCATTTTCGATATCGACTTTGCCGGTGCGTTCTTCATGCATCAAAAGGCCTTCTTCATCGCATCTATTTACGGACTGGTTATGCTACTTGGCACGAGTGGGGTGGCAGGCGCTATTCAGGCACTCTTGTATCAGGACATGAGCTTTAAGGTTTACCAGTATCTTGCCACAATTGTCGGTTTCATTTCCTTCACTATGTTTGTCGGCTTTTTCCCGGATTTTCGCAAGGGTACAAAAGACGAACAACAAGCCGCAGCTCAGGCTCAGCCCCGTTTTGTAGAGGTTCTTTTCGAATACATTATGATTCCCTTGATGATCGCACTGTCAGTTGTGCTACTGCTTTGGACAGCAAGAACTGTGATTTCCGGTCTGAAAGTTCCCTTTGTTGAGCTGGCGGGCATTGCCGCCGCCTACGCCCTGGCAGGGTTTTGGTTGCATATGATGGTTTCAGAATACAAATCCAAGTTGGCGAAGTTTTTTCTGAACTTTTATCCGTTCGCAGCGCTCCTGATACTCGTCCCTTACGCCATGGCATTATGGAAGCAGCTCAACAATACCGGTCTGAAGCTTACTGAGTACTGGTTCATACTGATCTGGCTGATTGCCGCAGTCGGCGCCATTCTCTTACTAATCCGCAGAGCCAGAGCCTATCTCTGGTTAGTTGCCATAATTTGTGTCCTGGCTATTTTCTCGGTATTGCCGTTCGTCGGCTATAATGTCTTGCCGGTCAAGGCACAGACTTCCAGGTTGGAGGCGTTGCTGACCGCAGAAGATATGCTCAAAGAAGATGCTATTATAGCCGCCGCGGAAGAGCCCGACCTGGAAGTGAGAGCGGCTATAACAGATGCGGTTTATTATCTGATAAACGCTAATGATGCGAAACTGCCGATCTGGCTTGATAAAGGCTTAAATGACGGCCAGAATTTTGAAAACGTCTTTGGTTTTGCTCAGGTATGGTCTTTGGATGAAGGTGTGTCTCCCGGAATCAGCACCGGCATAAGCCGATATCTGGCCGATATCGCCATTAAGATCGATGAGTATAGCCTGGCAATTCCAGTTCGCCCCGGTTACGACAGAGAGCAATATTATATTGCCGCTGAAGGCTCGAAGGGATCTTACCGCATTTACTGGACCGACTTCGGAACTACGTTACCAGAGTTGGAGATTTGGAAGGATGAGGAGCTTATCCTTGAGCAAGATATGAGTGATTACATCGATGGACTTATGGCCAAGTATCCTCTTAATGACTTGGTTCCTGCCACGTCGGGTCTGGAGGAAATGACAATGGTGCTGGAGACCGCAGAGATCAAAACCCTTTTAGTGTTCAGAAGCGTGGAGATCATTGCAGAGCCGCAGTCTTCGGTTATCTATTATGCCGTTAATTTGGAAACCATCTATATGAGAGAAAAGTAAGTCGCGATTGATAAACCTGTAATTAAGCTTTCGGTCTATATAACATCATGACATCTTAATGATGTCCTCAATTCCAAATTGAGGCACCATTTAACAGATATAGTGACGTTTGGCTTGCTATCAGACAGTGCTTCTTTGTGGTTAAACAATGAAGGGCGATTAGCAATTCAGATCAGTTCGGTCCGGATAAAAATAAACGCAGAGCCAGAGGCAGGGATCGGAAGTCTTTGTGACTTGATGTTTGCGCCCTGCCTTGAGAAAAAGATGATCGCCGGACTTAAGCTTGACAGTATGTCCGCCCTCTTCGGGGAAGCTGATATCCGCCTCGCCGGACAAAACGATGACCCATTCATCTTCATTCTGATCGTAGACTTCACTGGTCTGCCCGCCGGAGACAATACGGGCAATCTTTACGGAGGCTGTTGCTAACAAGATTTCTTCTTGTTCCTCCAGTGTGGCGTCGGGGAGTTCCTTGTATATGTTATTGAGCTTGTCCATTACTGCCTCTCTCTTGCTTTTTTGTTGCTCATAGCGTAATTATAAATCAGGTAAGATATAGTTGTATCTTTGATTTTTGAGAGGTTGAACGCTTATGAAAATAAAGGACAGACTTGATACCGAGAGATTGATTCTGAGGCCACTGACAGAAAATGACTTTGCCGGTGTTCACTCCTGGGCGTCTGTGCCTGAAAATGTCCGTTATATGTCCTGGGGCCCTAACTCTGCCGAAGAAACAATTGATTTTATCCGGGGAGCCAAGCCGGGCTTCGAGTTCGGTGTCGTGCTCAAGGCGGACGGGCAGTTGATTGGTAGCTGTGGGATCTATCCCAGCGGCAAAGACACTGCGGAAGTTGGCTGGACTTTGCATCGAGACCATTGGAAGAAGGGTTATGGTACTGAGCTGGGACACGCCTTAGTTGAATATGGTTTTGAAGTGATGAGCCTGCACCGTATTTTTGCCCTCTGTGCTGCCGACAATTACGGATCATACAGGGTGATGGATAATATCGGCATGAGACGGGAGGGGCATTATCTAAAAGCGCTCTGGGCTAGAATCGATAAGGAGTGGATAGATCAGTATCTCTATGCCATCCTGGCGGAAGAGTACCAGTCTCAAGTTAAATAGTAAGATTTCAACTACTTTACAATTAGCTAGCATTGATTATGGTGACAAAATATAAGCCGCATGTTACGGCTTTTATTATTCGCTTTTCTTAGATGATTTTAGTTTTTCTGCTAGGCTGACTTAAACGAATATGGAGCTGAATTACAGAAGCAGATGTTGAAGCTGGTTAGATGGGGTGGCTTCAACGAGTGTGGAGCGGGATTAGAGAAACAGATGTTGAAGCGGGCTAGACGGGATGGCTTCAACGAATGTGAAGCTGAATTACAGAAGCAGATGTTGAAGCTGGTTAGTTGGGGTGGCTTCAACGAGTGTGGAGCGGGATTAGAGAAACAGATGTTGTGACTGGGTGGCTTCAACGAGTGTGAAACTAAATTAGGTGGCTCTTTAAGTCCAGCAGTTCTATATCTGTCGAGAGATGATCCTCTCTGACAGGCTCTTCTTTCAGCAGATCAGTCGTAAGATACTTCTTGTTGTCATCGGCAAAGACTGTAACTACAGTGGCATTCTTGCCGAGTATGTTTTGCACTGTTACCGCTCCCAGGAAGTTGGCGCCGGAGGAGATTCCTACGCCCAGTCCCAGCTTGCTCGCCAATTTTTGTGCCATTATAATGGCATCGCCATCATCAACCCCGATGATTTTATCCAGCTTATCCAGCTCGAGTATAGAGGTAATGAACTCATCGGAGATACCTTCAACTCTATGACTGCCGACAACCTCTCCACCGGTCTTCAGGGTCGGCGAATTAGAAGGTTCCAGCGGATAGGCTCTAAAGCCGGAGTTCTTCTCTTTAAAGTAACGTCCAACACCCATGATGGTACCGCCTGTGCCGACTCCGGCGACCACTGCATCGGGTATTAGATCAATGCGTTCCAGCTGCTTTTGGATTTCGGGTCCGGTAGAGAGATAGTGTGCTTCCACATTGTATTTGTTAGAAAACTGACAAGGGAGGAATACGCCTTCATTTTGGCTGGCATATTTTTCTGTCAGACTTATGCAGCCCAGGAAGCCGCCTTGCTCTTTGCTGACCAGCTTTACCTCAGCGCCAAAGCTCCTGATCAAATCTTTTCTTTCTTCGCTCATCCAATCAGGCATATAGATGGTTACCTTATGACCCAAAGCGCTGCCCAATGACGCAAAAGATATCCCTGTATTGCCGCTGGTAGCCTCAAGAATCTGATCACCGGGGCAAATGAGACCTTCTGCATAAGCTTTGTCCAGAATGTGGATAGCCATTCTATCTTTGATGCTGCCAGTGTAATTATAATATTCCGCTTTGACAAATACTCTGCGCAGCTCATTCTTGAAGCTGTACTTGATTTCCAGCATCGGTGTGTTGCCGATCATTCCATCTAATTCTCTGATTCGGTTCACAATGGCGCTTTTCATTGAATACTCCCCCATCCTGATTCGTCGAGCAAATGCACTTAGATCTATAGTGAGACAAGAATCTTCCTGCCGGATCTCTCCGTCCAGAGCTGCCAATCTTATCATTAAGCCGAGGCCGAATATTATCTTAACATGTAGCTGTCAAATTATGCCCTGCTATTTGTGGCATTTTCTACTCACAAAAAATGCGATAATGATTTAATAAACGATGAAGGCGCCTGGTAATGAGTAAAGTATTTTTTCCGTATGGAGAGACTGAGATTACATATCTAAAAAGCAAAGACAAGAAGCTCAGCTCAGTAATTGATCAAATCGGACATATTGAAAGAGAAGTTGAGCCTGATCTTTTTTCTTCCGTCATCCTCACTATTATCGGTCAGCAAATATCCGGTAAGGCGAGGGACACAATCTGTCAACGCTTGACAGTTGAATTGGGGGAGATTACGGCGGAGACGATACTGGTTGCCGGCGCTGCCAGGATACAACAATTCGGTATGTCACTTCGCAAAGCTACCTATATTAGCGACTTCGCCAAAAAAGTAGAGTCCGGAGAATTTGATCTTGAGGGCATCAAGGAGATGACTGATGAAGAAGCGATGGCCGCGCTGACTGAGCTCAAAGGCATAGGTCCTTGGACGGCTGAGATGATCCTGCTGTTTAGCCTACAGCGGCCTGACATCTTCAGCTTTGGCGATTATGGAATCAGGAAAGGATTAAGTCTTGTTTATGGTCACAAGGAGATCGACAGGGAGCGATTTGAGCGTTATCGCAGACGCTTCAGCCCCCATGGCAGTGTCGCCAGTCTCTACCTATGGGAGGTAGCAGGCGGCGCGGCCAGCTCTTCTTCATTAACCACTCAGGGAAATTAATACTAGACGAAGTTCAATATGCCCCGGAATTTTTCAGCGAAATCAAACGCATAGTTGATCAACAAGATGATATGGGACAGTTTATCCTGACTGGTTCTCAAGCATATTCCCTGATGGAAAATATGAGCGAGAGTTTGGCCGGTCGATTAGGTATCCTTGAACTAAAGCCTTTATCAACGCGAGAAATATTGCGTCAAGATCAGAGTGGTAAGTTCAAACCCTCGGCTGAACTGATAAAACGTTCGCCTAATGAAACTACATGTGACGAGTTATGGAAAATCATTCATCGAGGATCTATGCCCGAGTTGTATCGCGACTGGAGATGGATTGGGAAAACTTCTATGCCTCTTATGTAGCGACTTACATTTTATGTGCGAATTGGGGATAGACGGGGACATTGTCAGTCAGGCTGAGCGCAAGCCCATGTTTCCAGGGCAGGAGATCCAGGGAAGGCAATGCTGAAGGTGAGTACAGCTGCACTAAAGGCAGTCTATGTATCTGAACAGGTAGTCAAGGCAGATAGCTGGCGATATAGTTGTTTTATAACTGGCGAGATTTGCGATTGTTTGCGATTATAGACAGATATTGGAGAACGTGTAGATGCTGGGTGTTTTTGGAGGGAATTGATGAAAATAAAATCATATAAACCATATATACTGGCTTACGGCTTTATTGCCGATCGACTGGAAAAACTGCGAGGGGCTGCGGCCGAAAACGAGATCGGCATCAAGCTTATCCAGGACGGGGATCTGGACACAATCGTCAGAGATTTGCTGGTCAAGCCGGAAGATAAACCTTCTGATACAGAAACAGCATCTGTATTCCCGTTTGATAAGACAGAATCTACTTCCGTGGACGATAAAGCGGTGTCGGCAGTTCCGGAAGACAGAATGACGTCTACCTCAGTAGCTAACAAGGGGACGAACGTGTCTGTGCCAGACACGGCAGCAACCGTGTCCTCAGCAGACAAAGCGGAGGCCACCCCCACTGAAGGTGTTGCAAGCGAGTCCGAAGCACACAGGGTTGTCAACACATCCCCCCCAGATGATGCAACACCCCCTGAGCCGGGTCTGGAATTCATCCTTTTCGTCAACATGAAGCAGGATGCATTATATGCCTTTATAGAAGTACTTCACGAGAAGGAACTATCAGTTCCCTACAAGGCAGGTCTTACAGCCAAGAATATTGACTGGCCTCTGCGCGATCTGATTGCGGCCAATCGTCAGGAGCACGAATTCATCAAGCTCTATCAAGGCAGCAAAAAAGCCCTCTACTTTGGCGCAGAGCTTTATGAGAAAACTCAAGATATTCAATTGTTGGAACGTCTGGAGAATCTGCTGGCATATATTAAGTCGATAGAGAAGGTGCAGACGGCTTCCGAGCAACAGGCGGATTCTGAGCGAGATGAAGCAGTTCGCTTCGAAGAATTGCGACAGCTTTATAATGCTCTTGCAGTAAAAATCAACGAACTCGTAAGCGGTGAAGGCGCAAACACCTGAGAATAACAAGCTGAGGCAGATGTTTATCGCAAGGTAAACTAGCTTCCAAAATACGAGCTTAATGCTTGTGTTGATTGAAGAGACAAATACAGTTTTGTTTTAAGTTAGTGTTAGTTTTTATCTGGACTTACTTTAGCAATTATGGCTCAAAGGCTTGAGCAGGCTTGCTTTTCTTTATTAACTCGATATGGTACACTTCTTAGGCTAAATAATAAAGACAGCGGTCAAATATAGATAAACTCATGGAGGATCCTCATGACATCAACAGTTGATAAAAAAGAACACAATATGGTGCAATTCACCATCACAGTCCCGCCCGAAGAGTTCAAGAAATCTCTTGAATCAGCTTATCGCAAGAATATCAAGCGCTTTAGCGTGCCGGGTTTCAGGAAGGGTAAAGCCCCTTATCCGGTAGTAGTCAATTACTATGGCGAAGGCGTTTTATATGAGGACGCTGTTGGTTTTGCCGTGGATCCTGCCTATGAACAAGCTCTTAAAGAGCACGATATTACCCCCTTTTCACACCCACAGTTGGACATAGTTGAGATTGGTGGAGAGAACGGCTTTGTTTTTACTATTGATGTCGCTGTCAAACCGGAAGTCACCCTGGGTGAGCATAAGGGCATTACCGCCTATCGCCCGCCGGTGGAGGTCACCGAAGAGGATATTGAAAAAGATATCGAACGCGAGCGCCAGAAGGTTGCCCGCATGGTGCCGGTGACTGACCGCCCAATTGCAGTAGGCGACACAGTCAATATCGACTTCGAAGGATTTAAGGATGATGTCGCATTTGAGGGCGGGCAAGGCGCTGACTATAGCCTTAAAATTGGCTCCAACAGCTTTATCCCCGGTTTTGAAGAAGGACTGATCGGCAAAGAAACCGGTGAAGAAGTAGAGTTGGATCTTAGCTTCCCTGAGGAATATCAATCTAAAGATCTCGCCGGAGAAGACGTTGTCTTCAAAGTAAAAATCAACGGCATTACTGTCCAGGAACTGCCTGAAGTTGACGATGAGTTCGTCAAGGATATTAGTGAGTTTGACACTCTGGCAGAGTACCGGGAAGATCTGCGTGAGCGCCTTGTCAAAGCGGCCAATGCCTCTGCTGACGCTGAGTTTGAGGATAATCTTCTGGCAGCTCTGGTTGAGACCAGCGAGGTGGATATCCCTCATGTCATGATCCACGATGAGATGGATCGCATCGTCGACGAGCAAAGAAACCAGATGCGCTATCAGGGTATCGAGTTGGAACAGTATCTGGAATACATGGGCATGACGCTTGACCATTTCAAGATGCAGCTGCATGAGCCTGCTCTCAACCGCATCAAGTCCAGATTAGTAATCGACAAGATTGTTGAGGTGGAAGGCTTTGAAGCGACTGATGAGGAAGTCACCGAGGAAATTAAGCGTATGGCTGAGCTCTACGGCGTAGATGAAGAGAAATTCCAGGAGACTTTCGCCGCTGACAATGACTATATTAAGGAGACCACCAGAAACAATAAAGCGGTTACCTTCCTGCGCGAAAACGGCATAGCCACTGACGTGAAACCTGAGCCTGAGGAAGAACCGGAGCTCGATATCCCGGTCGAAGCAGACGAGGACACCGAGGCAGCTGCGGAGGAGCCGGCGCAAGAATCTAATGATTTAGAAAGCGAAGACGCATAAGTCTCAGGAAAACATATCGCATTAGCGACCGAGGAGACGGCGGAAGCAGCGGCAACGACCGAGGAGCCGGCGGAAGCAGCGGCAACGACCGAAGAGCCGGCGGAAGCAGCGGCAACGACCGAGGAGCCGGCGCGCAAGAATCTAATGATTTAGAGGGCGAAGACGCATAAGTCTCAGGAAAACATATCGCATTAGCGACCGAGGAACCGGCGGAAGCAGCGACAACGACCGATGAGGCGCCGCGCCCGCGACAGGAGTTTTTTACGAGGCTGAGTCCAACAGGCAGAGGGAAACTGCTGCACCTCCCTCAAGAGCAACTTACGATGCAGAGTCCAGGCAGTCAGAATGTGATATGCCCCTCTTGAGGTTACAGTTGCATTAAGAAGTGAAAATAGGTCGAATAATAGAGTAAGATAAGAGTTAAGATATTTGGATCATTAAGAAGAATGATCTTTAGAAAAACACGAAAGAAAAACACGAAACCAAAGCCCTGCAAATTTGCGAGAAGGTTTTGGAAAGGAGAATTATTTATGAGTTTAGTACCAATGGTCATT
>DUPE01000074.1 GCA_012838475.1 Clostridiaceae bacterium | reverse complement strand
GAAAAGCCGATACTACATTTACGTTAACAGTTAATGCTAAGCCAACACCCACTCCTGAGGTACAAAAACCCTCCATTAGCGGGCCTGTAAGCTTAGAACTGAAAGAAGGATATGATGCGAGTGAAACTGCCGCTTTCAAAGTTGGCGGCGACCCTGCGCCTGAAGTGGAGGTTACAGGGAATAAATCCATTACTTGGGATAAAAGCAGTAAAAAACTGAAAATTGCTAAAGGGCTTGCAGAAGGAACGTATGAAGTGACTCTGACTGCTACAAGCAGCGCTGGAAAAGCCGATACTACATTTACGTTAACAGTTACACCTAAAGATGAACCGACACCTTCTACAGGGGAGTCAACAATAGAACCCGGCGGATAAATTTGATCACAGTAATCGAAGAATAACAGTGGCTTTGAGGATGAATGGCCGGACAAGATAACAAATTGGATAAGGGTAAACGTGTTTTTATGAGACCGACTGATCTTTTGATTGTCGGTCTCATTTTGCTTGCAGGTTTATCATCGTATCTTATTTTTAAAAACCAAAATATTTCAGCCGACACAGAGGCTCATATATTTTTCGAAAATGAGCTGATAGCAGTTTTACCGCTGACAGAGGATGAAGAAAAAGATTTAGTCTATAGACAGTGTCCCGGAATTACTTTTCGTCTTTATAAGGACGGGTCGATTGCTTTTCTGGAATCAAGCTGCCCTGACAAAGTTTGTATAAACAGCGGCAAAATGTCAGAGGCTGGTGACTGGGCAGCCTGTCTGCCGAATCGCGTACTGGTAAGAGTTGTTGGTCTTAATGACAGCGAAGTTCAAGATGTGGATCTGATCGGATGAATGAGATGAATAAACATGGTTCCATTAAATCTGACCTTCCAAATCCTCTGAAAAGCTCAGGCAGCTCAGAGCTTGATACCGTCAGTAACTCAAGCGGGTCAACCTTAATTAATTCTATAGACGGTATTGGAGAAAAACCGGCCAATCCTGTAGACGTTATGGGAGAAAGATCAGCTAATCCAAAAGTCGGTATGCGGGAAAGATCAACTTTTTCCTCACGAAATCTGGTTACGACCGCCATGCTTTTTGCCATAGCGATCGCACTGGGGCTTTTTGAAAATTTGCTGCCGCCCTTGCCTGCTCCTATTCCTTTACGCTACGGACTGTCAAATATCGCTGTCATGTATGCACTTTTGTTTCTTGGAGCCCCCGCTGCTTTCACAATAGCTATTTTAAAAAGCATATTTGCAGTTATGACCAGAGGATTAATTGCCGGATTAATAAGCTTATCGGGCGGTCTGGTCTCGTTTGTCTGTATGTACCTGATTAACCGCTTGAGTGGAGGCAAAGCCAGCATAGTTGCTATAGGAGTAACCGGAGCAGTGACACATAATCTGGGGCAATATTTATTTGTTTTGATTATCGACTATCTGCGTCTTCCTGTGATGGCGATTTTGCCTTTGCTTTTAGTCACGGGTGTAATCACCGGATTGCTCTCCGCTGCTTTGCTAAAGGCTGCCATGCCGGCATTTAAGCGCCTTCATAACACAAGTAAGAAAATCTGATACAATAACCTATCTGAGTTAATTGAGCTGAGGCTAATTTGAGAAAACCATACTTTGTCAGAGCCATATCTATACTCTTATTGCTGTTGCTGGCGTCTACCGGTATTGCCTGCTCTGTCTCCGAAAAGAATCCTGCAAAAGGTGGCAGTCTTCGTTTTGAGCAAAACTTTGTAGGACCATTTGATACGGTAACCACCCTGCTGGCTTATTGTAATGACGAAGCGAGTTTTCAGCAACTGGAAAAACTGGTCAGGGAAGACCTGGATTATTATCACTCATTGTTTGATTTTTATGATAATCATCCCGGAGTAAATAATATTAAGACGATTAACGATGAGGCCGGTAAGACGGGAGTCGAGGTGGATCCGGTCATAATTGATTTTCTTGAGCAATGCATATGGGCAGAAAATATCACGGAGGGTCGGGTGAACGTGGCCTTTGGTTCGGTGTTATCTATTTGGCATCGTGTGCGTACAGAAGGTATAGAAAACCCAATGCAAGCAAGTCTTCCCAGTCAAGAGGAGCTCGAACTGGCGAATTTGCACACCGATATCAATAAGCTGGAGATTGACAAAGAGGCTGGGACAGTATATCTCGCAGATCCTGGAATGAGCCTGGATGTGGGTTCGGGATCCAAAGGTTATGCCTGTGAATTGATAACAGAAAGAGCGGTAGCAGCAGGGTTTGAATCTTTCGTAATTTCTCTTGGCGGCAATGTTCGCTGTGTTGGGGTTAAGTCAGATTCAGGAATGATGTGGAAAATCGGTGTCAGAAATCCTGATGTGGAGGCAGAAAACAAAGTCTTGGATGTTTTGTCTGTCGCGGATAAAGCGATTGTTACTTCCGGGATATATGAACGCTATTATACTGTAGACGATATACGCTATCATCATATTATTCATCCGGACACATTGATGCCTTCGCGGTTTTTTGACTCAGTGACGATGATTGCTCCGGATGCGAAGGTGGCCGATGCCCTCACTACGGCTTTGCTCAATATGCCGCTGGAGGAGGGGCAGGAGCTGTTAGCTGCTCTGGAAGGCTGTGAAGCGCTCTGGATCAAGGATGGACAGCGTTATACGACAACCGGATACGATGACCTGCTGGCTTCGGATTAGAGTAAAATAAAACAGTATTAGCCATTATGCAAGCGACACCGGCTGATCTGTTTGAAAGCTAGGTCTAGAGTAAATAAAACAGTATTAGCCATTATGCAAGCGACACCGGCTGATCTGTTTGAAAGCTAGGTCTAGAGTAAAATAAAACAGTATTAGCCATTATGCAAGCGACATCGGCTGATCTGTTTGAAAGCTTAGATTAGAGTAAAATGTAGAATACAAATTGTCTGCCGGCTTCTGGAAGCTGTGCTGATTGAAGGAGAATTTGATGGCAATTGTCTTAAACGGATTTTTAGGAAATTTTGACCTGCGCGGTCTGTTAATAACTGTACTTGTACTTACTTTTTCTTTATCGCTACATGAGTTTTCACATGCCTGGATGGCTCTGAAGATGGGGGATAGCACAGCAGCCGATGCCGGCCGCTTAACACTTAATCCCTTGAAGCACCTGGACCCCATTGGTTCATTGGTCTTCCTCATTACGCGAAGGATCGGCTGGGCCAAGCCTGTGCCTGTCAATCCGGCCCGTTTCGACCGCAAGCGAACGATGCGCACCAGTCTCGCCTTTGTCAGCGTCGCAGGGCCACTCTCGAATGTGATTTTGGCTTTTTTCAGTTATCTGCTGCTCCTGATCGTAACAACGATATATTTAGTGGTTAGCGATGGCAATATTTTAGGGTTTAGCAACTTGAGCCTGACCGGCACAATTCAAGAATTTTTGGTTATGATGTTTTATGCTAATTTGACTCTGGCAGTCTTTAACTTGTTGCCTGTCCCGCCTTTGGATGGCTTTAAGGTCCTCGGTGCCGCCCTGCCGAGAAGGATATACTATAACGTACTTGAATATGAACGTTATATCGGCATCGCTTTCATTTTGTTGATCTTTTTTGGCCGGGGCATTATTACAACAGTTATTGGCAGGATAATAAGTCCCCTTGTCTGGTTAATACAGACTCCTTTGGATGCTCTTTTTGGTTGGATCTGGGGTTTAGTACTCTGAGGACATATGACGGCTGCTGAAACACAAATAGATATACGTTCTTTTCACGGGCCTTTCGACCTTCTCTATGAATTGATCGAAAAGAATCGTATGGATATTTATGATATTCCTATTACGGAGATTACCGATCAATATCTCGATGCCATAAGAGAGCTGGAAACACTGGATATGGATCTCGCCAGCGAGTTTCTGGTGATGGCGGCGACCCTGTTACAGATCAAGTCGAGGAGCCTTTTACCACAAATAAAGTCTGAAGTATTGGCGGTCGAAGATCCCAGGGATGAGCTGGTCATTAAACTGTTACGTTATCGCCGTTGCCGAGTATTGGCAGTTCAACTCAAAGACGCGCACGAGGTTTACAGTGATACTGTGATTAGACTTCCCGAAACAGCCACTAGTATGGGAATCACGCAAGAATACGTCGAAGACAACCTAAGTTATGACAGATTCCTTGCTGCCGTTCAAAGTGTTGACTGCAGAAACCGCAGCAAATACCATGATCTGAGAAAGAGCTTGCGATATCTGCTCAGGCGAGAGAGGGTATCGATTAAAGATAAAGTCAAAGAGATACTGCGTCAGGTCTGGAAGCGTCAGAAAATCCTTTTTCACGAAATCTTCCCCCCGCAAAGCTCCAGCAAACTAGAGCAAGTTACCGGCTTTCTCGCCCTCTTGGAGCTGATGCGTCAGAATAGAGTCACTGTCAACCAGACAGTACCTTACGGGCAAATGCTTATCGAAAAGGGCAGCCGACTTAGCGAAGAAGATGTTATCCGCGGCGTTGAAGTCGAGGATATAGAAGAGTCAACATGATGAAGGCGCTCAAGTCTGTATGTGCAGGCTTTAGTAAGAACTCAAATCTGCGTATGCTGACCTTAGTTAGATCTCGAATCTGCAAGTGTTTATTATAGTATGACCGCAAGTCAGTATGTGATAGTCTGGAGGAACTAAAAGCTCGGGTCAGACAATTGCAGCAGGAAGGGCAAGATTTGTCTGATTGAGAGTATTACTTCCTGACAGTTTATAAGCAATACGAAGAGGTCTGTCGGACGTCCAAAAAGCTGATTGCATCCTGACAGTTTACGAACAAGGCGAAGAGGTCGGCAAGACGCCAGAAAAGCTGATTTTGTCCTGGCAGATTGGAAAAAGAGAGGTTATATGGGAGACCGGGATCTACGACAAGAGAGTGAGCTGATATCAGCATTGGAAGCCGTTTTATTTGCGGCGGGTGATCCTCTGGAACTTGATCTTGCGAGCAGAATACTTGAGCTGGACGCAGAGCAGACACTATTACTGGTGGAGCAGTTACAAAGGAAGTATCTGCGTGATCGCCAATCAGGCCTGATAATTCGGGTGATGAATAATAAAATACTTCTCTCAACCAAGCCGTCTTTGAAGGAGATGGTGAGCAGACTATATCGACCTCAGAACAGACCGGCTCTCTCACAAGCCAGTTATGAAACACTGGCCGTAATTGCCTATAATCAGCCCTGTACCAGAGCTCAGGTTGAGGAGGTCAGAGGGGTGAACAGCGATGGGATCATTACCCGTCTGCTGGATAGAAATCTCATACGCGAAGAAGGGATTTTGGATCTTCCCGGGCGCCCGGCGACCTTCTCAGTCACTGACCATTTTTTAATTGAATTTGGCCTTAAGTCTACTGAAGATTTGCCGGCAGCTGACTTTGTCATGTATAAGACTTTAGACGAGTTGGATAAGCAATTCCAATCCAAGATCGAGGAGAATGAAATAGATAAATGACGCATGCGATTGCCATTGACGGCCTTTCCGGTGCCGGGAAAAGCACAGTATCAAGACTATTGGCACAATATCTGGGTATTCATTATCTGGATACCGGGGCTATGTACCGTTCTCTTGCCTATGCTGCCAAAGAAGCTCGGATAAACCTTACACAAGAGGATCAGATAAAGGATTGGCTGCCTGCCAGCGGATTGGAAATTGTGCTCGATAATCAGGGTCAGAAGACTTTTATTCATGGTGTGGATGTGAGTAATCTGATCCGGACCCCGGAAATGTCACGTCTGTCTTCTGAGATTAGCGCTTTGCCTCCTGTACGTCATTACTGCGTAGCTAAACAACGCGAGCTGGCAAATCAGAAACCTCTAGTTCTGGATGGCAGGGATATTGGCAGCTTCGTCTTACCGGACGCCGATTTCAAGTTTTATTTGGAGGCGACAGCTGAAGAAAGAGCAAAAAGACGCTGGCTGCAGATGCAAATAGATGCAGATCCAAATACGAAAACTCAAAGTCTCGAGCAGGTTTTGCAAGAGATCAGGAGCCGCGACATAAATGACAGTAATAGGAAACTGGCTCCTGCGGTGGCAGCAGAAGACGCAATCGTCATAGATACAACTAAGCTCAATCTTGATCAAGTGGTTGACCGGATTCTTTATCTTATGCAAGAAAAGGCCAACACAAATGAAATCACAAAGAGTTTTTGGCATGAATATTTAGAGAAGGCACAAGTGTTTGATTATGACAAGGGCAAAGAAGAGATCTAAGCGAACAGACGCAAAGGATTATGAAATAGTCCGCAAGAGTATTGTCAGGAAACCGATTGCATACCTTCTAGGTGTTCCGGTTAAAATCCTCTTCCGTGTTCGCTTCGAAGGTCTGGAGAATATTCCGGACGAACCATTTTTTTTGATGGCAAACCATCGCAGTATGTTGGATCTGATATCGATTCAGCATATGCTGCCTCGTTGGGTTCACTGGATAGCGAAGAAGTCATTATTCGAAATCTCTGTAATTGGCTGGTTTGTTCGCCAACTGGGTGCGATACCTTTAGAGAGGAACCAAAAGGATTTATTGACCGTGCGGACAGTTCTAAAACTGGCACGAGAAGGCTGCAGTATTGGTATTTTCCCCCAAGGCACCCGAGTAAAAGAAGAAGACCTGGAAGATGTGCTGCCCCACGGCAACACAGCAAATTTGGCAGCCCATACCAAGCTGCCGATAGTGCCGGTAGCATTTGCCAAACCCTGGAAGATTTTTCGACAGCAAAGAGTAATCATTGGAGAGCCTTTTTGTATTCCTGAGCCTGAAGATAAAAATAATCGTAAAGAAGCATATAACAAAATCATGTATGACATCATGCGCAATATTTTCCGGCTGGCAGATATTGACTGGAATCCGGAATTAGATGCAGATATCGAAGATAGTGCTTGAGCCCAAAGAAACGAGAATGAAAGGACCCTTTGATGCAGATTGAATTGGCTAAACACGCGGGTTTTTGCCCAGGGGTAAGGCTTGCAGTGGAAGCAGCTTATCAGGCAGCAGACGATGAAAGTACGGAACCCATCTGGATGTTGGGTGAGATTGTTCATAATCAGTTAGTTGTCGCTGAGCTTGTTGAAAGGGGGCTTCAATTAGCTAAGGATGTAGTTGAGATTCCAGCAGGGGCTAAAGTAATCATCCGCGCTCATGGCGTATCTCCATCTATAATTGCAGAGTTGGAGGAAAAGGGCTGCGAAATTATTGATCAAACATGTCCCTTTGTCACCAACGTGCAGTCTCTGGCTGAAAGAGCTAAACGCGAGAATAAGGGTTTGATCATAACAGGCAATCCCGATCATCCTGAAGTACAAGGGCTGGTCGGTCATTACGGAGCAGATCCGCTAATTATTAAAAGTGTCGAGGATGCGGAAGAGACAATTTTTCCGGATGGGGAGTGGATGCTTGTTTCTCAGACCACTTTTTCCGCAAAACAGTTCTCTCTTATATCAAGAATTATTGCTAATAAAATTGCAAAACTGGAAATATTTGATACAATATGTGTTACGGCTGCAAAAAGGCAAGAGGAGGCGTCTGATCTGGCAGCGAGATCTGACCTTGTTCTTGTTCTTGGCAGTTCTGCCAGTTCCAATACAATGAAACTGATGGAAGTCTGCGTCAGCCAATGCGACAAAGTGTACTTAATTGAGAATCCTGAACAAATATCTATGCTGTTTAAGCAGGATGATCTGGTACACCGAAAAATAGGTATCACTGCCGGGGCATCTACGCCACAAGGCATGATCAGGGAGGTTATCCACAAGATGAGAGAACAGGAAGGTCTCGTAGCTCAGGAAGAGAAAGAGACAGCTCTTACGCATCAGCCACAAGAAGAGCAAGAATCCAAATCAGCCGAATCTGAAGAAGTGAAGACGGAAGAGACAGTTGAGCCGCAGGCGGAAGCCATTGGAGATGATGTTGCTGAAGTAACAGAGGAGTCTAAGGTAGCTGAGGAAGCTGTAGAAGCAACTGAGGAAACAGCTGAGGAAGCTGTAGAAGCAGTTGGGGAAGCCGAATCTCAAGCTGAAACTGCAGATGAAGAATCGGCGGACAAGGTTGAGACAGAAGAAGATTCCCAAGTGAAGGAAGAAGAAGCAACAACGGAGGCTGGCAGCACAAAAGAGTCAGCAGAATCCATGGCAGAAGATACCGATGCGGATAAGGAATCTCAAGAAAACGCTGATGTTAGTTTTTCAGACTTAATCGACAGCATACCCACGTTAAAGCGGGGCAGTATCGTGACAGGCGTAGTCGTCCGTCAAGATGAAAACTATGTTTATGTCGACGTTAAGGATAAGTCTGAAGGACGGATACCTCTAAAAGAGTTTGAAAGTGATCCTGAGTATGACTTGGAATCAGCAGTAGAAAACCATGCGGAGATGGAAGTTTATGTGCGCAGTATCCGCAACACCGATATGGGCAAGGAGATAATGCTATCCAAGGCCAGAGTTGACTTCTCTAAGCATAAAGCCCAAATCGAAAAAGCATTTATCGAAAAAACACCGGTGACGGTTAAGGTTGTAAACGTTGTAAGAGACGGCGTAATCTGCGCCTACGGCAGCGTTGATATCTATGTTCACAGGACACAGCTTGAACTTAATATCGTAGAGAATCTGGAACCTTATCGTGGGCAGACTTTTGATGTTTTAATTACACAGTTTGATGCTGATAGAAAGCGTCCTAAAGTTGCAGGTTCAAGGCGTTCGCTCTTGCAGCGCGAACGTCGCAAAATGGCCGATGACATTTGGGATAATATCGAAGTTGATAAAGTTTATACGGGTACTGTAAGAAACCTTACAGATTTCGGCGCCTTTGTTGATATTGGCGGCGTAGATGGCCTGGTTCATATCAGCGAGTTATCCTGGAAGCGCATCAAGCATCCCAGCGAAGTTATCAATGTCGGTGACAAAATTGAAGTAATTGTTAAAGATTTTGATCGCAAAGCCAAGAGAATTTCTTTGGGTTACCGTCGAGAAGAGAATGATCCTTACCGGGATATTGAAGATAGATTCCCGGTTGGCTCAATCGTTCGTGGCATAGTTGTCCGTATGTTTAATTTCGGAGCATTTATTGAGATTGCACCGGGCGTTGATGCCCTCTGCCATATTTCACAGATCTCTGATTATCGCCTCAATCGTCCCAACGATGTACTCGAAGTTGGTATGGAAGTCGATGCTCGTGTACTGGAAGTCTCCAACGAGACTAGACGTATTAGCATCAGTATCCGCGAAGTAGAGCCGATTAATCCTTCGGAAGAAGTCCGCGCTGAGATTGAGGCTCGTCAAAAGAGCCGTCAAGAGCGCGACGGCAAGCCTCCGCGTGAGAGACGCGAGCGCCGCGGCAAGGGTCGCCAGGACAGAGAAGAGCCTGAGTCGACCAGTTATGTGGATTCTCATACTCCGACGTCCATCGGTGATCTGGCCAGCATTTCTGCAGTCACTGATGGTGGGGCTGAGCTGCTCGACATGCTAAAGAGCGGAAGAGACAAAAAAGAAGACGAAGCGAAGGCGCCTAAAGAGGAGACCGCTGACAAAGCAGAGGATCCGGAAGAAGCTCCGGAAGCTGCAGCAGTAGAAGCCGAGACTAAAGATGTCGCCGAAGCTCAGGAAGATGTAGCAGAAGAAGCCGAAGAAGCTCCGGAAGTTGCAGCAGCAGAAGCCGAGACTAAAGATGTCGCCGAAGCTCAGGAAGATGTAGCAGAAGAAGCCGAAGAAGCTCCGGAAGCTGAAACTGAAGCAGCAGAAATCGAAGCCGAAGACAAAGAAGTCGAAGAAGCTCCGGAAGTTGAAGCAGAAGAAGCCGAGGGCAAAGAAGTCGCCGAAGCTCCGGAAGCTGAAGCAGAAGAGGCCGTAGAAACTCCTGAAGCATAAGAGCGTCTAAAACTAAGAAGCAAAACTAAGAAAGACTGGCTTCCAGTTAGCAAATAAAAAAGAGGAATCCCCATTGTGAGGTTCCTCTTTTTGATTGCCTTTGGAAATAGTAACCGTCAACAAATTGTATTATTGAGATCAATTTGGCCGGAACAAATCCCTGACAGGCTTAGAGCTGAGTTATTCGGCCAGCAAACGCAGAGAATCGCGATATATTGCTGCAGCTGCCAGTGTCTTATCGATCTCAATATATTCGTTGATCTGGTGTGCCAGATCGGGATCCCCGGGGAATAGCATACCGAAGGCGCAGATATTGGGTATTGAACGTGCATAGGTACCCCCGCCCATTGCTACGGCTTCAGCTTCGAGTCCGGTGTTGTCGGAATAAACTTGCATCAAAGTAGAGATCAAGTGTGAGTTTTTACCGAGATTGAGAGGAGCTTGTGCATCTGCCAATTCGATTTCGATTCCCTCGGGTACAAACTTGTCTTGTAAAGCCTTTAAGGCATTATCAAAGTCCATGGTGACAGGATATCTGATGTCAAGGTTCAGTTGCGCCGCATTTTCATCAATCTTAAGCAGGCCGGCATTGACAGTTGTGTCTCCGGATTCATCCGTGAAAGCTAATCCCAGCAGTGAGCCATCTGTCTCAAAGCCGATATAGTTTTGATAGAAGTTGATGAATGGATCTTCAGAACTGAGATCTGCCAATTCTGCGACAGCCTTGGAGATGGCATTATCCCCCAGAAAAGGCCTTGAGGCGTGAGCAGTTGTACCCATGATCTCCTTTTCGATAATCTCTCCCTCAGAGTTCTTGAACTTAATCAGGCAGGAGCCTGGAACCATGTTGACTGCTTCGCCGCCTTCTGCCGCAAGCAGTGGTTCAGTGCCGTTGCGTGTCCAAGTCAGCTTGAGCCTTGCAATTCCTTTTTCGGCATATACTGCAGGGAAGGAGGCATCAGCAGTAAAGCCACTAACCGGTATTTCTTCGTGCTCACGGTAATACACCATGCATTCACTGCCATTTTCTTCATTTGCGCCTACAATTAAGCGAATTCTCCTAGAAGGCGAAAAATCCGGATCATCCTGAAGAGCCTTCAATGCGTAAAGAATGGCGATAGCGGGACCTTTATCATCGCTGGTACCTCTGCCGTAGATTTTTCCATCCTCGATTACCGGCGTGTATGGATCTCTTTCCCAACCTGCTCCGGCGGGCACAACATCTACGTGGCAGAGAGCGGCAACCATTTCATCGCCGCTGCCTATTTCTACATATCCTGCGTGGTTATCAACATTTACGGTATCAAAGCCGAGCCTTTTTCCTTGCTCCAAAAAGAGATTCAGGGCTTTGCCAGGGCCTTCTCCATAGGGAGCATCAGGTGCCGGTTCCCCCATGACACTCGGAATTTCTATCTGATCGCACAGATCGCGGATGAAATCTTCACGATAATCAGCCATGGTCTCAGCCAGCTTCTTTATTACTTCTGGTGACGGAATCTTTGATTTATCTTCTGTTAGCATATTTTCCTCCTGTATCGTATCTCTTGAACTCCACTGCATACTTTATACATACTAAAATAACATACAAGGGCATTGTTTGGTTATGCTTGCCGGTCATTATAAGGAAGTTAAATTGCGCACATTAGGAAGAAGCCTTTTTAATGTGCCAATCATATTTTTTCTTTCATTGAAATAAAAAATCCGGATTTATTTAAGGAGGTACTCATATGTATACGGTAACCGATAAATTTCCTCATGAATTGTTTAAAACCAGAGAAGGGCCATGTGTTTCACTTTTTATGCCTACTCATACTCAGGCTCCTGATTATAAAAAGAATCTAATAATCTTCAAAAATCTTATCAAAGATCTGGAGAAATCTCTTATGCAGACGTATCCGCGTAGGGGACATCAGCCAATTATTGACAGCTTTAAAGAGTTGGAGAATGACATTGAATTCTGGAGCAATATCAGTGAAGGGCTGGCTGTCTTCTATGCTCAAGGGGAGACGATAGTCTATTACTTGAATAAACCTGTGAAAAAACTGGTAGTTGTTGCAGACAGCCTCCATATCAAACCATTGATTGAGAGTTTTCAATATGCCGACTGTTATCATGTGCTGGGCATCAACAGGGAAGGATTTACTTTATTTAACGGAACCAGGTATCGTGTTACCGAGGTGGAACTTGGCGATGATGTTCCTGATAACATCGTTGACGCTCTGGGAGAAGATTATTCCTCATCATATATATCAGGCAGGTATGGCAGGGCGGCCTCAGACAGCACTTATCATGGACATGGCGATAAATCTAAAATTGTGCAGCAGGATACTGAGAAATTTTTCCGTTTCGTCGATAAAGCTGTCTATGAAAATTATTCTAAGCCGACAAAATATCCTCTGGTTCTAATAGCTTTGCCTGAATATCAAAAAATGTTTCGGGAAATCAGCAATAATCCTTTCCTGATGGATGAAGGCATAAGAACAAATTATGATATTTTTTCTGTGGATAAATTGAACGATGAAATTTGGAAAGTAGTTGAACCTGTCTATTCTGAAAAAGCTGATGAATTGATTGAGAGATTTGAAAATTCACGCTCAATTGATCTGGCCTCAGCCGATTTGGCCGAAATCGCCCGTTCCAGTATCAGTAACAGGATTGCCACTCTGATAGTGGAATTGGACAGAATTATTCCAGGCAAGGTTAATCAGGCTACCGGAGCAATAGAAACAGGCGAGCTGGATCACCCGGAATTCGGTGATCTGCTCAACGATATCGTCTTATTGACAATTCAAAATGGCGGGAACGTGATTGTGCTGCCTCAAGAGAGAATGCCTACAGATACCGGCTTGGCTGCTATCTTCAGATACTAGACTCTACAGGGAAGAACTTGAATTGAGATCTTAACAGTTTTGCCGACAGAAGATAGGACTTAGTTGTTATATCTCTTTCGATCGAGATGAGTGAGTATCGCACACCGGGTCGAGAGGTAAACGTCTTCGCCTGATGCGCCGCCGGTAAGCGTCTTCGCCTGATGCACCGCCGTTAAGCGTCTTCGCCTGATGCGCCGACGGTAAGCTCCTCCGCCAGTTGCACTGATAGCTACAGAGGATATTGTAAAATTATAGTCACTGTGATACAATTCTCGAGGTTATTACACACGCGGATTCATCCTGTTGCATTCAATATAGATAGAATCCGCGGAGGAAAAAACAGGAGGTATTTATGGCTGTCGTAACCATGAAACAATTACTTGAGGGCGGAGTACACTTTGGACATCAAACCCGCCGCTGGAACCCCAAAATGGCTCCCTATATTTTTACTGAACGCAACGGTATTTATATTATTGACCTGCAGCAGACAGTAAAACAGATTGAACTGGCTTATGAATTCGTGCGCAACGTCTCTGAACGCGGTGGCAGTATTTTATTCGTAGGCACAAAGAAACAGGCGCAGGACTCTATACGCGAGGAAGCACAGCGCTGCGGCATGTATTTTGTTAACAATCGTTGGCTGGGCGGAACTCTCACCAATTATGGCACTATCGCCAAGAGCATTAAGCGGCTTAAGGATCTTCAGAAGATGTCTGAAGATGGCTCTTTCGATGTATTGCCCAAAAAAGAAGTTGCCGGCCTGCATAATGAGATGGATAAGCTGGAGAAAAACTTGGGCGGCATTGCTGAAATGCCCGGAATTCCTCAGGTTATTTATGTGGTTGATCCAAAAAAGGAACACATTGCAGTTGCCGAAGCCAGAAAGCTTGGAATCCCCATCGTTGGCATCGTTGATACGAACTGCGATCCTACTGAAGTTGACTTTGTTATACCGGGTAATGATGACGCAATTCGAGCAATCAAGCTGATTACCAGTGTCATGGCTGATGCAGTACTCGAGGGACGTCAGGGTGAGCAGTTTGATGACGGTTCCGCTGAAGCCACTGAAGACGTTGAAGGTTTCAAAGACGTTGAAGTCGCTCTGACCGGCCAAACTGTTAAAGTTGGCGGAGACGCTGTAGTTGAACGTGATTTGACTGCCGTAGCAGATGCTGAAGCTGTGGCTGAGGTGGAAGCTGCCGACGCTGAAACAGATTAAATATTCTATAGCTTCCCAGGATGACAAATCATCCGGACAATGTATTTTATCCTTACAGGGGAATATAGAGAATCAATGAAAATTAATACTAACTAATAGGAGGACAATATGGCTAATATATCCGCCGCTATGGTAAAAGAACTTAGAGAGAAAACCGGAGCCGGAATGATGGACTGTAAGAAGGCACTTACAGCGACGGACGGCGACTTTGACAAAGCAATAAACTGGTTGCGTGAGAATGGCTTGGCTACTGCTGAAAAGAAAGCAGGCCGTGCTACTACCGAAGGTTGGGTTTACGGTGTCACTGAGAATGATAATAAGACCGGTGCCCTGGTTGAGATTAATATCGAAACAGATTTTGCTGCTAAAAATGAAAATTTTCAGTTGTTGGTTAAGAACATTGCTTATCAGGCTCTGGCTACAGAGTTAGGTGAAGATGATACCGAGAACAAAGATAAGCTTATGGCTGCTCCTTATAACTACAATAAAGACATCACCGTAGAGACTGCCATCAAAGAAGAAGTTGGAGCAATCGGTGAAAACATCACCTTCCGTAGGGCTGCCCGGTATGAGCTGGATGAGCCGGGGCTTATCGATATCTACATTCACGGTGAAGGCCGGGTTGGAGTTATGGTTGAGCTTCTTACCGGAACAGAGGATACCGCAAAAAATGAGGCTACGAGCGCACTTGCCAGAGATTTGGCAATGCAAATAGCTGCCATGAAACCTTTATATCTTAATGCTGATTCCGTACCGGAGGAAGTGTTGGAGAATGAGCGTGAAGTAGCTCGTGCGGCCGCCCGCAAAGAGGGAAAACCTGAGAAGATAATTGAGAATATTGTCACAGGCAAGCTTAAGAGATTCTATTCTGATTTCTGTTTGCTTGAGCAGGATTATATCCACGAAGAGGGCATAACGGTAGAAAAAGCCGTTGCCAACGCAGCCAGGAATCTGGATGACAGTATTAAAGTCTCGCGTTTCCTACGCTATGAGCGTGGCGAGGGCTTGGAGAAGAAAGAGTGTTGCAGCTTTGCTGAAGAAGTTGCCCAACAATTAAAATAAATCGTAGTTCAGTAAGACCTGCCTCCGGGCAGGCCTTACTTTATGCGGCGATATATTTGGAAAAGGCAAGGGTGAAAAATGGTTAAGTTGAATACAGTATTATTGAAGATCAGCGGAGAGTCTTTGTCCGGAGATCAGGAACATGGAATAGACAACGATGTTTTACACAGCCTTTCACTGGTTATAAAGAAGACCAAGGATCTGGGAATTAGAATTGCCATTGTAGTCGGAGGCGGTAATTTCTGGCGCGGACGCAGCAATGGTCACATGGATCGTGTAACGGCGGATCATATGGGCATGTTGGCCACCACTATCAACGCTCTGGCCCTGGCTGATTCTCTGGATCAGGTTGGTGTTGATACCCGCGTGCAAAACGCCATCCAGATGCAGCAAATATGCGAACCGTATATTCGCAAGCGGGCAGTCAGGCATTTGGAAAAGGACAGGGTTGTAATTTTTGCCGGCGGAACAGGCAATCCTTATTTCACCACTGATTCTGCCGCTGCTCTGAGAGCACTGGAAATTGGCGCAGATGCCGTTCTAAAAGCTACAATGGTAGACGGTGTCTATGATTGTGATCCACTTGCTGACGCG
Source organism: Clostridiaceae bacterium (assembly GCA_012838475.1). Classification (GTDB taxonomy): domain Bacteria; phylum Bacillota; class Clostridia; order Saccharofermentanales; family DTU023; genus UBA1046. The sequence continues at coordinate 10,656 of DUPE01000074.1, read as the reverse complement.
CAGGCAAAGAGATATGAAGAGATATCTTTTGATGATGTGCTGGCGAAGAATTTGAAGGTAATGGATGCAACCGCTATTGCTCTGTGCCGTGACAATAATATCCCTGTTATTGTCTTTAATATTTCTGATCCGATGAACATCTATCGCCTGGCGCAAGGTGAGAATGTAGGAACCGTTATATCTTAACAATTATCTAATGAGCTGCTTTGGCTAATAATTACCAAAGTAGGAAATTTGACAAACTAATGCCACGATTAATTTTGAAAGGGCAATACCTGGTGCAAACAGGAATTTAACTTTTCAACTGAGCCTTCTCCTCTGTGGCATTGTATGGTTATTGGCCTTTGGCTATAATGGTTTATATCATCCCGGGAGGTGTATGAGATGGACTACAAACAAAACCTAAAACCTTTTGAAGAGAAGATGGTGAAGACGCTCTCGGTGTTGGACGGTGATTTTAACACTATCAGGGCAGGACGGGCCAATCCCAGATTGCTGGATCAGATTACGATAGATTATTATGGCGTGGAGACGCCGATTAATCAGGTAGCAAATATTCAGGTTCCTGAAGCTCGCATGATCGTAGTAACACCATGGGATCCCTCTGCTTTGCGTGATTTAGAGCGTGCCTTGCAGATGTCTGACCTGGGGATTCCTCCTAATAATGACGGCAAAAATCTCCGTTTGATTTTTCCGCCACTGACAGAAGACAGAAGGCGGGAGCTGACACGTCAGGTTGGCAAAATGGGCGAAGAAGCCAAGGTGGCGGTTCGCAACATTCGTCGCGAAGCAATTGAATCCTTTAAGACCAAACTGAAGCAGAAAGAGATTTCTGAAGACGTCTATTATGACATAGAAGACGAGATCCAGAAGCTGACTGATCGGTATGTGGAAAAAGTTGATGAGGCGGTCTCCGTTAAAGATAAAGAACTGATGGAGATTTAGTCGCGAGGAAGCCATGAGATTTCCTGAAGCGATCCATAAAATTTTTAGAAGTAAGAAAAAAGCTTCCGCTATTGATCTGAGTGATGAGGCAGGTTTGCAACTGCCCGGACATATTGCCGTTATCATGGACGGCAATGGGCGCTGGGCGAAGAAGAGAGGCCTGCCGCGCCAGAGCGGTCATTATGCAGGCGGAGAGAATCTTTACAATCTCTGTAGCTGGTGCATAGATTTTGGCATCAAATATACGACAGTTTTTGCTTTTTCTACCGAGAATTGGAATCGTCCTCAGAAGGAAATTGATTCCTTGATGAATTTGTTCTTGAATTTCTTCGATCGTTATGAAGATCAATTGGCGGCAGAAGGTGTCCGCCTGAGATTTTGTGGTGAGATCGAGGCTTTACCACTTAAAGTGCAGGAAACCATTTACAAATCTGAAAGACAATCGCTGGAGCGGGATACTCTGCATCTGATTGTTGCGTTTAATTATGGTGGCAGAAGAGAAATCGTCCAAACAGCTCAAAAGCTGATAAACAAATGCCAAGCAGGCCAGCTTAGCTCAGAAATGGTTACTGAATCTGTTTTTGCTGATCATTTGTATCTTCCGGATGTTCCTGACCCTGATCTGATCATTCGCCCTTCCGGTGAACTTCGTCTATCTAATTTTCTTTTATGGCAGTCAGCTTATAGTGAATTTTGGTTTTCTGATGTCTTATGGCCGGATTTCAGTAAAGATGATTTTGCCGCTGCAATAAATGATTACGCATCCAGACAAAGACGTTTCGGAGGAGTTAGAGAAGAATGAGGAGGAGATCATGAAGAATTTTAATGAAGATACCGGAGAGATACTCAGGCCTCATGAGTATGAGATTTCTAAAGAGCCGGAGTATGTGCCCATTAGGAAAAGGCCGCCCGCCAATCTGAAAACAAGAGTCATTACGGCCGCAGTTTTTGCGTTTATAATGGCAGCATTTCTCATTCCGGCATATTGGCTACCCTGGATTTCGCTGATTCTTTTTGCTTTGATAGCAATGATTGGCGGCTCTGAATTCAGTACAGCAATGAGAATGGCCGGATATTCACATGAGCCTTGGATTGTGTCGCTTTTCACACTTTTCTCTGTCTTTACCCCTTTTATCAGTATCGGCTTTGGCAAGAAGGAGTACGTTATTTGGTCTTCAGCCTGGCCCGGCATGGCGATGCTGATGCCCGTGCTGCTGGTGGGGCTGATGGTGACTTTGGCGCTGATCGTCCCGATAATCCGTCGTGGGATTCAGGCTTTAAGCGGCGCTATGGTATCGGCTTTTGGCATTATATATATTTCTTTTCCGCTGGTTTGCGCGGTAGTAATATTGTATACGTTGCCATCCGGCTGGTTCTGGCTGCTAACTGCCATAGTGACTCCCTGGATATCTGATACTACTGCTTATTTTACCGGTTCACTGATAGGCTCGCATAAAATATTTCCCCGCATCAGCCCCAATAAAACCTGGGAAGGCTTTATTGGTGGTCTGCTTGGACCTGTTATTGCGATGATGATCTGGCTTCCATTGGTTTTGGCGCCACAAAGCGAGCAGGTTGTTGCACTCCCGACAGGACTGCTGCTCATCTTTGCCGTGCTGTTCGGAGTCATGCTGGGCCTGTTCTCACAAGTAGGCGATTTATTTGCCTCGGCATTAAAGCGTTGGGCGAGAGTTAAGGATTTTGGCAATATCTTACCCGGTCACGGAGGTGTTTTGGACCGCTTTGACAGTGCTTTTTTCACTCTGCCATTGATGCTTTCGTTAGGGCTGCTCTATTTTGGTGTTTGACTTGCATAAAAGGCTATCCATCTTAGGTGCTACCGGCTCTATTGGCCGCCAGACTCTGGAGGTTGTTCGTGAGTTAAACCTCAGCGTTGAAGCTTTGACCTGCAACAGTAATATTATGTTGCTGGCGGAGCAGATCCTTGAGTTTAAACCTGCTGCGGTTAGTGTTGGTACGGCAAAGTTAGCTTCTGAACTCATTTCCCTGCTGCAAATAAAAGGATTGACAAAATCTGAAATCCCGGAGATCTTCACCGGCAAGGAAGGGCTGGTCACGGCAGCCACAATGCCCGGCATAGATCTTGTAATGGCAGCTATAGTTGGATTCTCCGGTCTTGAGCCGGTGTTGGCTGCACTGGATTCTGGTTATGACGTAGCCCTCGCCAACAAGGAGACACTTGTAGCCGGCGGTCCTTTAGTTATGGATTTAGCAAGCAGAAACAATGCCAGGATTTTGCCGGTCGATAGCGAACACTCAGCAATCTGGCAATGCCTAAATGCTGTCCCGGACTATCGATTTAATAAGATATTTCTCACCGCCTCAGGCGGACCTTTCCGCGGGTTTAACAGTGCAGAGCTGGAGAAGGTGACTTTGTCCATGGCACTGCAGCATCCTACCTGGAATATGGGAGCCAAAATTTCTATCGACTCGGCAACCATGATGAACAAGGGCTTAGAGATTATCGAAGCATGCCATCTTTTTTCCTGCCGGCCTGAGCAAATTGAGGTTGTCGTTCACCCGCAGAGCATTATCCATTCCATGGTCGAACTGGAAGATGGCTCAGTCCTGGCTCAGCTGGGATTTCCGGATATGCGACTGCCGATTCGTTTGGCAATAACATGGCCTGAGCGTCCGCCCGCTGCATATCACAATGCTTTTGACCCTTTTGCTCCCTCTGCTTCAGAGCTTAGTTTTGAGCGAGCGGATGAGAGCGTATTTCCTGCCATAGGTTTAGCGCGTGACGCAATTAAGGACGGAGGATTGTCTCCATGTATTCTTAATGCCGCGAACGAGGCGGCAGTAAAGCTCTTTCTGGAAGAGAAAATTTCCTTTCCTGAGATTTGGCAGATTGTTGCCGGAGAGATGGCCGCAAAGAGGACAAATATTACGGACCCGGATTACGATATACTAAATTTTACACATCATGATACAATTGATCGCATCTGTGAAAGATATTTATAATAGACTAATACTTACTAACTCACTAATGAGGTAAAACATGACTTTAGTATCAATCCTGACAGGGATAATCCTGATCAGCATTATTATGATATTTCACGAGCTCGGCCATTTCGTGACAGCTCGTTTACTGAGATTCAGAATCGAGGAATTCTCTCTTTTTATGGGGCCTGTTCTGTTTGAGAGAGAGAAGAACGGCATTAAGTATAATATCAAAGCTCTACCGATTGGCGCCTCTGTTAGCTTTGCCGGGGAACAGGAGATCATTGAAGGGCAAACCGGGGAGATCAAATATGATCCCGATGATCCGGGACTTTTTCACAATCGTCCACGTTGGGCCAGAGCACTGGTAGTCGCGATGGGACCGATTGTAAACCTCATCACAGCTTTTCTTGTTTTTGTCATCCTCTTTGCCTGGACAGGCGCAGTTTCAACGGATTTGCAGGCACCGCCACAAGATTCACTGGCTGCTAAATATGCAATCGAAGCTGGAGATGAGCTGATCAGCATAAACGGCAGCAGGATTCGGACCGATATGGATTACTCCATGGCCACGATGTTCACGCAAAGTGACGAAGATTTGGTTTTGGAGGTCAAGAAGGCTAACGGCGAGGTCAAACATATCGTCATGGAGCCAGAAGTGGCAGAAACCAGATGGATGGTTGGAATTGTTGCTGCCGAGAGGTCCGACGGTGATTTCGAAATCGTCTCAGTTGACCCCATGTCTAATCAGGGAAATCCCGTCCTGCAGGTGGGAGATATTGTCTTAACAATCGACAATATAGCTTATGGTGAAGGCGATCAAATCAGGGAACTGATTGCTGAGAAGGCCGGCGGTGTGGTTGAGGTCAGTGTTGTTCGTGACGGGCAAAGCATGTCAATAGAGACAAGCCCCACCCAACTTGACGTGTATCGCAATCCCGGGCTGATTTTGACATTGAAGAATGATTTTGGTTCAGCTCTTGGTACTGCGGTACACTATCCCTGGTCGATTATCAGAGCAACCGGGCGGGGACTTAGCATGCTGTTCAGGGGTGAGGTTTCTGTCCAGGACAGTCTGGCCGGTCCGATTGGCATCGTCTCAATGGTAGGCGACGTAGTTAAGCAAAAACAGCCAATAGGAATCATTATTCAACAGCTTATGATGTATTTGGGCTTGCTCTCTGTAGCCATAGGGGCTACGAATCTTTTACCGATTCCACCGTTCGATGGCAATCATCTAGTAGTTTTAGCCATCGAAGGCAGCAGACGCAAAGATCTGCCAGAGAGGGTCAAGCACGCCATAAGCTATATTGGTGTATTTGTTGTATTAGCTTTGCTTGCTCTTGTTCTTTTTGTCGACTTGGGCAGAATATTTGGCTTTTGAGGTAACAATGAGGCGGATAACTAAACAAGTTCAGGTAGGCGACGTGAAAATCGGCGGAGGTGCTCCGATTGCGGTTCAATCGATGAACACGACCAAAACAGCTGATGTTGAGGCAACAGTCACTCAAATCTCTGAACTGGCGGCTGCAGGCTGTGAGATAACCAGACTGGCCGTCCCTGATGCGGACGCTGCAAAAGCCCTGGCCGAAATCTGTCCAAAAAGCGTTTTGCCCATCGTTGCTGACATTCATTTCGATTACCGACTCGCTCTGACAGCTATAAACGGCGGCGTTAACGGACTCAGAATTAATCCCGGTAATTTGAGAGAAGATGAAGGTTTAGCCAAGATCGCCAAAGCAGCCCGTATTAGAAGCATCCCTATCAGAGTTGGGGTCAATTCCGGATCTTTGGATCGACAAATGATTGAGGAATATGGCGGCATAAATGAGGAAGCGATGGCCCATTCCGCCATGAACGCAGCTAGACAATTGGAAGATGAAGGCTTTTTCGATATTTGTCTGTCTGTTAAGTCTTCGGATCCACTGTTAACTATCAAGAGCTATCGACTGTTATCCGATATGACTGAATATCCACTGCACCTGGGTGTTACTGAAGCAGGTACCCTCTGGGAGGGCACCATCAGATCAGCTGTGGGAATAGGCACTTTGCTGGCGGAAGGTATCGGCGATACAATCAGAGTCTCCCTGACAGCAGATCCTGTCGAGGAGGTACGCGCAGCCTATGCGATTTTGAGAGCTCTAAAGCTGAGAGAACAGGGACCTGTACTTATAAGTTGCCCGACTTGCGGCAGGACTGAAGTCAATCTCATGACATTGGTACGAGAGGTTGAACTTCGTTTAAGCAAGATTAAAACCCCTTTGACTGTTGCTGTAATGGGCTGCGTAGTAAATGGGCCGGGCGAAGCTCGAGAGGCTGATATCGGTCTGGCAGGCGGTAAGGGTCAATTTGTACTTTTTAAGAAAGGTTGCGCCGTGAAGAAGGTATCTGAGGAGCATGCGGTCGAGGAACTGTTTGCAGAAATCAGACACATGGAAGCAGAAAGTCGGGCTGAGGAGCAATGAATGAGCGTGAATTATTTACGTGGTTGCCAAGACTTCTGACCGGTTTCTCTGCTGACGGCAGTAATTTCAATATCAAAGCTTCGATACAATCGGTGCAGGCCTGCCCCCAAGAATCTTGTTTAGTATTAAGACTGTTATTTTCATCAGTCCCTGAGATAGCGGAAATAATCAGACTTGAAGAGGAGTTAGAGAAGGCTCTCAATCTTTCTGAAGTCATTATTGCCCAGAAAATTGCAGACGCATGCAGTCCTCAGACACAAAAAACAAGCAGCAATAATCTTGGCGATCGAAGCAAAAATATCAGAGACACATATAGTCCTCAGGCACAAGAAACAAGCCTTCCAGGTGATGTTTTGGATGTTGCTGACACTGTTTTGGTGAATGTTGATGCTGACAGCGAGCCGGGTTACTCCCGGCAAAGTGAGGAAGCCAAAACAGGATATTTTTCACATCTAATGCCGTGGCTTCAGAGACATTGTCAAAATCAAGACGCCTTGTGTTATTCCTGGTTGCAGGACAGCAGCCTCAGATATGTAAAGGACAGGCTGAAAATTTCAGTACCTGCCAATATCTCACAGATTTTAGATGTGCAGGGGTATTGTTGGTTGGAAAGATTCATACAAGACTATGCCGCCTTCTCTGTCGAAATTGAAATAGTACAAGGTAAGGATATACCGCCGGTAGATAATGCCCCTCTGGTGACAGCAGAGATAATCTCCAGTCTGGAGGCACAAAGGCTGGAGCGCAGCAGAATTGAGAGGCAGACTGATGACTATGGTGTTAGCGGTAACGGGAGTGGCCGGGCTTATGATAATGGTCAAAATAACGGCAGAGGCAAATGTAAGTCAAGGTGGGACAATGGCAGATGGGGTTATTTCTCCAGAAAGCCGTATCCACTCATAACGGTTTCTGCTATTGGCGGCGATCTTGATAAGGTCAGATTGCAAGCAGAGATTTTTGACCTTGAGAAGGTAATCACGAAGAACGGCAATCTCATGATCCGTTTCGCCGCGACAGACAAACTGGATTCAATCAGTTGCCGCCTTTTCTCCGCGACCACGGATGAAGCAGCCTTTGAGGACCTCTTTTGTCACGGTTATGCCGAGTTGGAAGGAAGAGTCAAAGAGGACAATTATCAAAAAGAATTAATTATCGATGTTTCAGCGATTCGGACTCTCAGCCGCCCTGTTACCAGAGAAGATGATGCTCCCGATAAGAGAGTGGAGCTGCATATGCACTCCAAAATGAGTGCCAAGGATGGGCTGATTAATGTCTCGGATATCGTAACAAGGGCAGCGGAATTTGGTCACTCTGCAGTCGCTATTACAGACCACGCGGTTGTGCAAGGATTTCCTGAAGCAGCTGAAACCGCTGCCGGGTTAGCCAGGAAAGGCACGAATATCAAAATTATATATGGTTTGGAAGGTTACCTGCTCGACGATGGAGAAGGTATTGGCTGGATATGTGACGGAGTAGATATAAGCCATAGCCATGCTGATCTGATAAAAGCAGATAAGTCCGGACTCGGCGGAGTTAATGGTACTGAGCGAATTCATGATGACAAAGCCAGTCGTACTCAAGGTTTCGTTGCGCTGCAAATCATTACCAGCGGTCCAGATCCTGTCAATGACCGTCTTATATCTGTAGCGGCAATTCATTTCCAGCCGGACGGGAAGGGGGGCTATACGGCAGCTGATGAATTCTCTCAGCTGATAAATCCCGGCATGCCTCTAACAGAGGAGGCCAAGGAGAAGACCGGTCTGAGCGACGATATTCTCAGCAAAATGCCAACAGCACAAACCATTTTGCCCTCGCTTTTGTCTTTCATTGATGGACTGCCGATAATCGCACATGATGCCCTTGCACAGTTGGCTTTTTTACGTTATGAAGGCTTTAGAACTGAGCCCGGCAATCCGCGGCTTAAGTTTAACCACTCCTCTGCCGACACAATGAAACTGGCTCAAAAAATGCTGTCCGGGCTTTCTGACTACAGTCTCACGGAGATAGCTATTTCTCTAAATATCGATCCGAAAGTTAATTATTCCGATGCTGACAATACCGACCATTCGGCCGCGCCTGCAGATAATGTGCGGGCGGTGAGACTGGCCGGATCCTGTGGAGAAGTATTTGCAGCCTTGCTGGCACGTTCCGGCTGCAAAAGCATTGCTGAACTAAACGAGGAATACGGACGCAAGAGCTTCGAGCAGATGAGACAGGAAAAGCTCAGGACTTCTCATATCGTGCTATTAGCCAGTGATGAGGTTGGCTTATATAATCTCTATCGTTTGGTATCTCTGGCACATTTGGAGGATTTTTATTACAGGCCAAGGATTCGAAAGAGTTGGCTGGAGTTTTTCGGGACCGGCCTCATCAAAGGAGCCGCCTGCAGTCAAGGTGAAATATTTAGAAGCGTGCTGGAGAAATATCAGAAAGCAGGTTATGACTATGACTTGGCCTTGGCGAGTATGTCTGACCCGGATATTTTGCAGCTGGCCTCTACCTATGACTACCTGGAAGTACAGCCCTTGACCAACACTCATTATCTCCTGTCTGACATCGAATATCCGCTGCGCAATGAAGAAGATCTGAAGAATCTGAACCGCCTGGTAATTGAGTTAGCGAAGCTGGCTTCACGTCCCGCCTTAGCCACTTGCGATGCCCATTATCTTGATCAGGAAGATCAGATCTACAGAACTATTCTTACACGCGACCTGGGCTTTGAAAGCAGAGAACATGAGGCAGAACTATACTTCCGCACTACCAACGAGATGCTGTCTGAGTTTTCCTATCTGGATGAAGAGTTGGCCAAGGAGATTGTCATTAACAATCCCACATTGATAGCTGAGCAGATTAAGCCCGGCTTAATGCCAATTCCGGCAGGATCATATCCGCCCGTTATTGAGCAGGCGGAAGAAGTTCTAAATAAGAGAATATGGGATTCCGCTTTAGAAATATATGGACGGGACGGGCAGTTGCCTGATCTGGTTGAGCAGCGGATTAAGCGTGAGCTGAACTCAATTTTGGATAACGGATTTGCTGTCATGTACTATATCACCAGTGAGTTGGTACGCAAATCCAATTCAGACGGCTATATCGTCGGTTCTCGCGGCTCGGTAGGTTCCTCTCTGGCTGCTACTTTGTGCGGTATAACTGAAGTAAATCCTTTACCGCCGCATTATCTCTGCCCCGCTTGTCATTATACTGAGTTTGATAATAGCGGAGAGTACGGTTCAGGCTACGATTTGCCGGCCGAAAATTGTCCGGTTTGCTCCAGTCCACTAACGAGAGAAGGCCAGGATATCCCTTTCGAGACTTTTCTTGGTTTTGACGGTGACAAGCAGCCTGACATAGATTTAAACTTCTCCGGGATCTATCAGCCCAGAGCTCATAGATTTATCGAGGAGATGTTTGGCAAGGAATATACATTCCGTGCAGGCACTATTTCCGGTTATGCGGAAAAGAATTCCAGCGCAATGGTTCACAATTATTATGAGGAGCAGGGAAGTCATGTCAGGCGTCCAGAGGTGCGCCGTCTGGCATCCGGCATCAGCGGGGTGAAACGTACCACCGGCCAGCATCCTGGAGGCATTGTTATCGTGCCCAGACAATATGAGGTCTACGATTTCACTCCCATTCAATATCCGGCTGACAAATTACAGTCGGGTGTTGTAACTACACATTTTGATTTTAATGCCTTGCATGACACGATTCTCAAGCTCGATATACTTGGACATGATGACCCCTCTATGCTGAAGATGTTGGGTGATACTACCGGCGTGGCTGTTACCTCGATTCCCATTCCGGATCCTGCCGTAATGTCTTTGTTTCAGAGTACTGAGGCACTGGGTATTCCTGATGAGGAATCGAGCATCGGAACGGGAGTGATTGGCCTGCCTGAGATGGGCACCTTTACTGCCCGCCGCATGATTGCCGAGGCCAAACCCAATTGTTATTACGATTTGGTACAGATATCCGGTCTTTCGCACGGTAAAGGAGTTTGGGCGGGGAATGCTCAAGATCTAATTCAGGACGAAACATGTACCTTGAATGATGTTATTGGCTGTCGTGACAGCATTATGACTCGTCTGATATATGCAGGTGTACCGAATAAAATCGCCTTCGACGTAATGGAAAGAGTGCGCAAAGGTAAAGGCCTGCTGCCCGAGCAGGAAGAAGAAATGCGCTCCCACAATATTCCCGAATGGTACATTGACAGCTGTCAGAAGATTCAATATATGTTTCCGAAGGCGCATGCTGTTGCTTATACGATTTCCAGTCTGCG
>DUPE01000083.1 GCA_012838475.1 Clostridiaceae bacterium | reverse complement strand
TGTTTAATTTTGATATAAATCCAGAAAGGACGACAAAATGACACTCGACCTAATTCGGACATTTATATTTCTTAATGAAACAAAAAATTTCGGGCAAGCAGCAAAATTATTATTTGTTTCACAGTCCACAGTCTCAGTGCGCATTAAAGCCCTTGAAGAGGAGCTCAACTGCACATTGTTCTATCGAAATAATAAGCAAGTAGAATTGTCGAGAATGGGAGAACAGTTTCTTCCACATGCTATCCGCTTATACCAAGCGATGAGTGATTGCCAATCTTTCATGCAAAGATATGATCGGTTTGAAAAACAACTCGTCATTTCCGCACCGGTCACTTGTTGGGAGTATGGGCCTTTGCAAAACAGCGTGCTCTCTTATTGTGAAGAACACACCGATACACTCATCCATCTTCTCAGAGATTCGTCAGAGTACGTTTACCGTCAATTAATAAAAAATGCTGTGGATTTAGGGGTGCTCTATGTCACCCCTCCGAATCCAGACATTGAGTATATACCATATGCAACCGAGTACCTGTTCCTTGTCGCATCGCCTTCGCTCAATCTCCCACCATTGGGAAACTTTTTGAATATTGAAGGGACGTTACCGAATCTCGTGCGACCATCCTATGCAACAACAGCTTCAAAGCTCGTAGAAGAATCTCTGTATATGCTCCCATGTAACATCGTGTCTGATCATCCAAGACTTTATTTGGAGCTTGTCAAAAGAGGCTACGGCGTAGGTTTGCTGCAAAGCAACATCCTTGCAAAAGAAATCGCTTCGGGAACGCTGGAAATGGTGAACTGTTCCTATAACCATCGGCCTATGCCCTATAAAAACTACCTCGCCTACTTCAAAAGAGAAGAACAAAACCTGCAACCGTTGATCGATAGACTGCTGCGAGACGAAAAGAGTTTTGAAGAGCCTAGCTTTTGTCCCAAAAAACAATAGCTGTATTGCTGTTTGTCACCCTTTTAGCAATGGAGAGTTACATGAGCGAAGTCACGTTTGATAAAAGGCTTGCGGTTCGGACGGTTGGGATTAAGGAATGGGACAATCCAGTTTCCCACTACAACCGCTGCGAGCCGACGCCGTACCGGGCACTCGAACACCTGTTTCGTCACTATTCGCTTGAGGCGTCGGATCAGTTTGTTGATTTTGGGTCCGGCAGAGGGCGCGTCGCTTTTTATGTGCACAATCGGTTTAACATACCCGTCACAGGAGTCGAAGCCCAGGAAGATGTTTTAGACGAGGCTATGAACAACATAAGCCGATATCGCCGCAACGCACGCGGTGTCAAAGCACCGATCCGCTTTGAGCACGGGCTTGCGGAGCATTACGAAATAAAGCCGCAGGATACGAAATTCTTCTTTTTCAACCCCTTCGCAGCATCGGTGTACATGCAGGTGCTTGCAAACATCGTGGCATCGCTGAACGAGGTGCGCAGGGAGGCGCACGTCATTCTATACTACCCGCTTGCACAATACGAAGTGATGATGGAAAATACGACGCAATTCGAAAAGCACGCCGAAATCTGCGTACCGAAAACGGACGACAAGAGAGAAAAGTTTCTGATTTATCGATGGACTAACTGCTGAGTGTCGGCAATGATATCTGCTAAACGAGAATAGACTCTGTGATAGTCGGATTGTCCAGTCCGCTGGACGAAAATGCTATATATTCGTCCAGTCTGTCGGACACGCTCTTTTGGCGTCGGACCCCAATTCATCATGGAGTGTCGCATGCTCACTTTAACTTTTCGCGCATGCCTTCTTATTTCACTATTCACCCCAAAAATGAAATAAGAAAGCATTCTGAGCATATCGCGTTGCAAATTTAGCAGTAAGTTTTCTTTTTCGTAAATAAATTCCTTAAGCTATACAGAGAGTTGCCGATGATGAATACCGCTATCCGACTGTTAAGTTCACCTTTACCCTCTTCTGTTAGATAGTCTGAACTGGGATAAGTTTGTTTTCTAAATGTGGGTTTTGTACCAGGTACCTTGTGCACACAATCTAGTCCTTGAGCGCAGTGATCGGGACTACATAATTGCCGTCGGGCCTTTGATATGCATAATTGCTACCGGTCAATATCATTTTGAAAGTGGGTCTGGAACCTGTCGCTTCGAGTAAGCTTTCCAACTTGAGCAAATTCTCAGCAGCTACTTCCTCTTGTTCGCCTCCTAATTTGATTTCGACTAATCCATAGTCACCGTTTGGAAGCACGATTACTGCGTCGCATTCCAAACCTTCTTTGTCGCGGTAATAGAAAACATTTCCGTTCAATACACTGGAATATATTTTCAAATCTCTCATGCACATGGCTTCAAACAAGAACCCAAACAATTTAAAATCTTTCAGGACTTTTTCGGAGTTGATATTTAATACCGCAACCGGTATCGATGGATCGACAAACCCTCTTTTGTTTGTAATCCTGATAGCACTTTTGGATCTAATATTCGGGGACCATCCGGGAGTTTCATCGATGATAAAAAGCCGCTGCATTTTCTCCATATAGCTATTTAAAGTCGGGAGTGTGATGCCAACATCATTTGCTTTCATATCCTCCATAATCGTGTTATAAGTTGCAAGAGTCTGCACATTCCTTGAATATGACCTTAAGAAAGACTGCACTCGTATAGGATCCGTTTTCGTGTCGCTTAAATCGCTAATATCATTATTGTAAATAGACTGAACGTACTGCCGCATGGAGTACAAAGCTTTCTCTACATCCAGGTTTATGTTTTGAGGAAACCCGCCTCTGCATACCAAGGCAGCAATATCTTTTATGTCACGGCTGACTGTGGATGCTTTGATTTCTTTTTCATCGAACAAGTCTTTGAGAGAAACAGCACCCGAAGAGTCGTTGGATTCATACAGGCTCATCGGATACATTTTTATTCTGGCAATACGACCAGTTCCTGTATGCATTGTCGTCTCGGCTAGAGGACTCGAGGAACCTGTTAGAATATATTGTCCTTTTCTTTGCGTATTATCTACATCAACTCTAACAGTATCCCACAGTATTGGAGCTGTTTGCCACTCGTCGATCAATCTTGGCTTTTCGCCTTCTAGCAGCAAAGATGGTGAGGTTTCTGCAATCAGCTTGTTATTGACCATGTTGCTCGGGTCTTGCATTTTGATGAAGCTGTTAGCATGATGCAGGCCGGTTGTGGTTTTCCCACACCATTTAGGCCCCTCAATCAAAACGGCGCCCATAGATTCTAAAGCAAGTTTCAGTTCCTTATCTATTATTCGAGGAAGATATTTTTTCATATTATCACCGCCTGCTTAAATTATAAGCTATCTTGGCGTTAAATGAAAGTTCATTTTCGATTTTCGCGCACTTTCACTTTCGATTTTCGCGCACTGTCACTTTAGATTTGTCGTATTCTTCGAGGAATCCGTTTGTCATTTCATTCCCTCCTTATAGAGTTCAATCCAATCTGATAGTGGTTGAATTACCACCCATTCGCAATGGTTTTTTCTGTGTACAACTACAGGCATTTCGCCTTCCCTGGCATCGTGTTTGGCTTGTGCGAGTGCATCGTATAAGGACAACCGTTCCGTCCTTTTTACTTCGATATGTACGCCGTCAAGACCGACTACATCCGCATCACCGTTGGCTCCGCAGTACTGCTGCCCTC
>DUPE01000049.1 GCA_012838475.1 Clostridiaceae bacterium | reverse complement strand
CGATTTGTTCGTTATTCATATTGCCAAAAGGGTGCATTGTTTGACTTGATGCCGATGCGAAAAGGATTGGGACAGGTGCCTCGTAAGAAGGAACTAGATAACATTGAGCGATACGGCGGATATAATAAACAAGCTGTTACGGGTTTCTATCTCATTAGCTACGATGACAAAAAGAAACGAGAAACGAGACTCATTGCAGTACCGTTGATGAAAATGCCAGAAATTAGTAGCATTCAAGACATAGAAGCCTTTTGTGTGGCAGAAGGATACAAGAATCCTGAAGTACTTCTCAATGGAAGAATGATTAAAACTAATTCGTTGTGGGAGATCGATGGATATAGAGTGCACTTGTCCGGCAAGTCGGGAAATTACATATGGTTTAAGGGGGCACACCAACTAATTGTTTCTCCGAAACAAGAAAGATACATAAAAAACATTTTCAAGTATTGTGAGCGAGCGACAAATATCAACGACTTACCGGAAATCACGGTATTCGACAAGATTAGCAGCGACGAAAATGTTTATCTCTATGATGAGTTGCTTCAAAAGCTTCAGAGTACAAAGTATATAACGTTGATGCAAAAAGCGAGTGTATCAGTAATGGAAGGGCGCGATACATTTATTCAGCTTAATACAGAAAAACAAGCTAAGGCATTAATTAATGTTATTAACCTCTTTGGATGTAACAATTCACAAGGAAAGGATCTTACTCTAGTCGGCGGAGTCAAATCAGCAGGAATACAACTAATGCCGATGAAAATATCAAACAACAAATTTGAAGAAATTCGAATTGTCGATCAATCTGTTACGGGTTTGTTTGAAAAGAAGAGCCCAAATCTCTTAGAGTTATGAGCTGGCGAACTGTAGTCATATCAAACAGATGCAAGATGGACTTGGAAATGGGATATCTTGTCGTTAGGGGGGATGAAACAAAGCGCGTCGTTCTGGATGAAATAGCCAGTGTTATTGTTGAAAATTCGGCCATTGCGATCACTGGATGTTTGATTGCTGAACTTACAAATCGGAAAATCAAAATTGTATTCTGTGATAGCAAACGCAATCCAACGGCAGAATTAGTTTCGCTGTACGGTTGCCATGATTGTTCGTTAAAAATCAAGAATCAGTATCTCTGGAGTGAAGATACAAAGGCGGCAGTATGGACGGATATCGTGTCTGCGAAGATTCGAAAACAAATGGAGTTTTTGACTGAGTTGAAATGTTCCGCTGAAGCAGATTTATTGCAGAGTTATATTTGTGATTTGAAGTACAACGATGTCACAAATCGTGAAGGGCATGCGGCTAAGGTATATTTTAACGCGATTTTTGGGATGGATTTTACTCGGAGCGAGGATTGCGCGATAAACGCGGCTCTCAATTACGGATATAGTCTGATATTGTCGGCCTTTAACAGACACATTGTCAGCAATGGCTACTTAACGCAATTGGGTATCTTCCACGATAATATGTTCAATTACTTTAATTTGAGTTGTGATCTGATGGAGCCATTCAGGATATTGATAGACAGATTTGTCCATGCAAAAAAGTACCATAAATTTGAATCAGTAGAGAAACACGATTTGATTGGTTTTTTAAAGAGACCGTGAAGATTGATGAAAACAAGCAATATGTTGATAATGCCATTAAAATATACAGTCGAAGCGTATTTGATGCATTAAATGACAGAGATCCGTCACTTATTAGGCACTATTCGTTATGAGTTATCGATTTATGAGAGTTATTGTGTTTTTTGATTTGCCAGTTGAAACAAATGAAAATCGGCGAGATTATT
>DUPE01000034.1 GCA_012838475.1 Clostridiaceae bacterium | reverse complement strand
GACAATTACCGACGCCAGGAAAAAGGCGATTAAAGAATCCTCATTTGACGCTTACCGTCTAACAAAGGACGCTTACAAAAGGTTTCTTAAGGCTCGCTAGATGATTGATTCAATTTTTTCAGAACAAATCGAAAGATGGAAGGCGGTGTTTTATTTGACGCTTACTTTAATACAGCTATGCCAAGAGATTTTCGTAACCTTCTACTTCGATATTGGCACTTCAAGACTGGAGATAGTGTAGTCCGAATCAAATCCTACTAAAAAAAAGTACGTATTTACGCAAAAACTTTTAGTAGGACGAATTGTATGATAATCTTGAAAATAAATAAGGTACTGAGAATAATTGCGTATTTACGTGAATATTTTCAATGGAATGGTTGGAAAATGCTTGTTAAACGAGATAGATACTTACAGCAACTAATTGATCGCAAGCAGAACGGTATGATTAAGATCATTAGCGGCATTCGTCGCTGCGGCAAATCAGTCCTATTATTTGAGTTGTTTTACGACCACTTGCTTGAACTGGGAGTAGATTCGTCTCACATATTCACCATTGCTTTGGATGATAGGAGGAATCAGGACTTAAGAGATCCCGATGCATTGCTCAATCATGTTCTGAAAAGAATAGAAGATAATGATCTGTATTACATTTTTTTAGATGAAATTCAATTTGTGACAGAGTTTGAGGATGTTCTTAATACGCTTCTGCGCCTTAGGAATGTGGATATTTATGTTACCGGGAGTAATTCAAAATTCCTCTCCTCGGACATAGTGACAGAATTTAGAGGCCGCGGCGATCAAGTACATATTTATCCTCTTAGTTATTCTGAATTTTTGAGTGGGTATTCCGGTCCGGCAGAGAATGCCTGGAGAGAATACTATACTTTTGGCGGCATGCCCCAGATCCTGCGCCTTAAGACTGAGGAACAGAAGAAAAGCTATTTGCAGAATTTAGTTGATACGGTTTATTTATCAGACATCATTGAAAGGCATCAGATTCGTCATGATGCTGAACTCAGAGAACTTGTGCAGATCCTGGCTTCGGGCATCGGAAGTTTGACTAATCCTTATAAGCTGGAGAAAACATTTCGCAGCAGGAAGAGTATCAAGCTTTCCTACAACACGATTGTTAACTATCTCGACTATTTAGAGGATGCTTTTTTGATCGAAAAAGCTATGCGTTTTGATCTTAAGGGTAAGCACTACATAAACACTCCCTACAAATTTTACTTCACAGATCTTGGCCTGAGGAATGCACTCTTAGGTTTTCGTCAGATGGAAGTGAACCATATTATGGAAAACATAATTTATAACGAATTAAAAATGCGCGGTTACTCGGTAGATGTTGGAGTAGTTGAAATTCACTCAAAAAACAGCTCAGGTCAGTCCCAATTAAGACAGCTGGAAATCGACTTCGTAGCTAATTTGGGAGACAAAAGATACTATCTTCAGTCAGCATATCGCATGGATACTGACGCCAAACGAAACCAGGAGGAACGTTCACTGTTGCGGATAGACGATTCCTTCAAAAAGATTATAATTGTCGGAGATTCCATTTATCCGCACTATAACGAGCAAGGTTTCTTTAACATAGGCATTCAGGATTTCCTCTTGGACGAACAGAGCATGGAAAAGTAATCTATTGAAAGTTTTTGCGTATTTGCGCAAAAATTCTCAATAGAAATGGATTAAAGTGTTAAATGATTCTCCTTCAGTGATAAAAACACCATTACTCCAACTCTACGAAACATAGGGTGACAAGTTATTGAACTGTAACTTATAGTGAAGTCGAAATGAGGTATGAAGATGGACTTAAGTAAAACAGGGCTGTTTATATCTGATCTGAGGAAGCAACAAGGATTGACACAAAAGGAATTGGCAGAAAAGATCGGAGTCACAGATAAAGCAGTATCACGTTGGGAAACAGGAAGAGGATTCCCCGATGTTTCTATACTTAAGGTGCTAACGGAGGTATTGAATGTGTCTATTACCGAAATAGCAAACGGTGAAAAAACCACGCCTGATAATGTTGAGGATCTGTCAGATAAAGCTATTATTGAAGCGTTAAACTATTCAAAGCAAATGGGTAAAAAAGTAATGGGTATCTTGTTGATAATCGTTGGATTTGGATTAACTGCAAGTCCGCTCATTTTCTTAGCTAAAAGCGGCTTTTCAATTTTATATCTTTTGGGAATTGTTGCTGCCATTGCCGGGGTTGTTGTATTAAGTTATAAAAAGTCGTCTATAAAGAACAGGAGAAAAACCATGAGATTATCAAAATACTCCTCAAGGATTATTTCACTTATCTTATTTGCCGTTACACTTATTCTAGAGATGCTGCCATCCGGAGCTGTTTTGATTTTTGCCTCCGGACCTGATGAAATCATCCGGCAGACATTTCCATATTTTAGTTTGATTACATTTGGATACGCAAACATTTTTCCTCTTCTTACTGCTGTTTTGACTGTTGCCGCTACCATACTAATTGCTATTGCACTGATAAAGAAAGCTAATGTAACACGACTTCAAAATGCTGCTTTCATCAGTACAGTTATTGCATTAGTGTTTTCCATCATGCCGATCGTAATGTTTGGCACTGGTCATATGACTACCGTGGGAATTTTCATAACAATTTTGCTATTTTTATCATTGATATTTCAAGCACTCGCTAACAGGAAAGAAGTTAATTAATTTTCTAGGCATAGCGGGGCCATACAACCTTTTGACTATACGGATGTTACAGTATTACTTTTCAATACTTGACAGTAACAGTTAGTCGTGGCAAACTGATCTCCGTTAGCTATGGCTAACTAATGTTTTACATAGCTGTTTACACAATAATAGTCGAAAGGTTTTTCAGAATGAAAAAATTTAAATTGTTCCAAATAACACTAATCCTGGTGATCTTTGCCATCGCTCTGGCTGCCTGTTCTACGACAGATAGCGGCAACGAAACAAATCCACCGGCTGATAACGAGACAACGGTATTACCGGATGAGACCGATGCCGGGGATGAAACGGATGCGGCAGAAGAAACAGATGAAACACAAGAGACTGATGCTCCGGAAGAGACAGATGCACCTCCTCTAACTGAAGTGGAAATCGTTGACGCTCATGGAACCATCATTGTGCCGGTTAACCCTCAAACTGTCGTGTCGCTGGATAATCGTACCTTTGAGACCTTGAGTGACTGGGGTATATCTCTGGCAGCAGTTCCCAAGGCTGTCATGCCCGAAGATTCGCCCTATGTGGCAGATGACTCTGTGCTTGACATTGGTGACCATCGTGAACCCAAACTGGAGCTGCTGGCTGCAGCGGATCCCGATCTTGTTATCGTAGGACAGAGATTCGCCGCCTTTTATGAAGATATCAAAGAGCTGGTACCGAACGCCACAGTGATCGACCTGACCTTTGATGTTTCTGAGGAATCAGATACAGCCGGTATGAATCTATATAACGGTCTGATTGATGCCACCCTTAATTTAGGCAAAATCTTTGACAAGAATGATGAAGCTCAAGCTTTGGTCGATGAGTTCACTCTCCTGGTCGCTGATGTCAAGGAAGCCTACAACGGCAGTGACACCATTCTCAGCGTGGTGGTTTCCGGTGGTAATATCGGCAACTCCGCTCCCGGTTCCGGACGTGTTTGGGGACCGCTTTACGAACTCTTTGACTGGGTGCCTGCATTGCAAGTCGAAGGATCCACTTCTGACCATCAGGGTGATGACATTTCTGACGAAAGCATAGCTCAGAGTAATCCTGACTGGATCATGGTACTCGACCGTGATGCGGCTGTTTCCTCGACAGCAGATGCTACTCCTGCAGAAGACGTGATTGACAATGCCCCCGCCCTGCAGAAAGTAAGCGCTATTGTCGAAGATCAAGTTATTTATGCCCCCAATGACACCTATACTAATGAATCTATCGAGACCTTTATCGAGCTGTTCCAGAATTTGTTAGCGGCTTTTTCAAAATAAATTATAGGGAATTTATAATGCCTGAGAGGATTATGCAAGCGACGGCTGGCACTGAGAGAAATCAGTGCCAGCGTTGTCATCACAATAAAATATGGACCAAGTCGTTTGTTGTTGCGGTTCTGGTCGTTCTTGCTCTGGGTGTTATCTCGCTCTTGACCGGAGCTTATGATCTTACAGGGGAACATGGTCTGGAGATGTTTTTTATCACCAGGGTGCCCCGTACCGCTGCCCTAATGCTGACGGGCGCGGCCATGTCCATGTCCGGGCTGGTGATGCAGTTGATTACGCAAAACAGACTGGTTGAACCGACCACTACAGGCACGATCGAATGGGCAGGTCTGGGACTGATGTTTGTCTATCTCTTCTTTCCTGCCCCGTCACTGGTTCTAAGGATGCTTGGGGCGATTATCTTCTCCTTCATCGGAACAATGGTTTTTTTCATGATTTTAAAAAGAGTGAAGTTGCGCTCTTCCTTAATCGTACCGATTATAGGCATGATGCTGGGTGCGGTAATCTCGGCGGTCTCAACCTTTATCGGGCTTGCTTTTCAGATGACGCAGAACATTGAAACCTGGTTCGTGGGATCTTTTGCATCAGTACAAATAGGGCGATATGAATTCTTATGGCTGATCGTGCTGGTGACAGTAGCAATTTTCATCTATGCGGACAAACTGACTCTGGCAGGCCTGGGTGAGGATGTGGCGACGACGCTGGGAGTGAATTATAACAGAATTGTGCTGGTGGGTACCGGACTGATATCTTTTGCCGTGGGTATTGTCGCTGCGGTGATCGGGAACTTGCCTTTTCTTGGTTTGATCGTACCTAATCTGGTCTCAATGTTCAGAGGAGATGACCTGAGGAGTAATTTACCTTGGGTATGTGTGCTTGGCATGGGTGCGATTACTCTTAGTGATATTATTTCGCGCACGATCATTATGCCTTTTGAAGTGCCTGTGTCTTTGATTCTGGGCACGGTGGGAGCATTGGTCTTTATTGTGATATTGCTGAGACAAAGGAGGAAGCGATGAGCAGAACTACTACGATAGCGAGCAGATTACCGGCCGTTCGATCCCTCTCTTGCCCTAAGAACCATGCTGCCAGGTCGGCTTCAGCCTTCCGTTGTGCCAGAGAAGAACGCCGCTACTGGATTATCCTGATAACCCTGATAGCTCTGGGCGTTTTAGCTTCTTTAGGCTTGCTGCTTTATAACAATCCTGTGCCGGTAGATTCACCTTCTTTCATTCCGGTGGTGAGGAGAAGACTGGTTTCGTTGGTGGCGATGGTTGTGGCTGCTCTGTGCCAGAGTTTGTCCACGGTAGCATTCCAGTCGATTACAAATAATAAGATTATTACGCCTTCGCTGCTGGGATTTGAGGCGCTTTATTCAACGATACATACAGCAACCGTATATTTTGGCGGAGCAGCTGCCTTGCTTAGCTTTAGCGGAGTGGGTTCATTCCTGCTCCAGATTGGGATAATGGTTCTGCTGAGCCTTTTACTCTACGGCTGGCTGCTTTCCGGCAAGTACGGTAACTTACAGTTCATGCTTCTGGTCGGCGTTATTATGGGCACGGGACTGCGCTCGGTTTCCAGTTTCATGCGCCGCTTACTGGCACCATCGGAGTTTGACATTCTCCAAGCCAGATTATTTGGTTCGGTTAACAATGCTGATGCAGATTATTTTCCTGTCGCGATTCCTCTGGTGCTGCTGGCAGCGTTTGTCCTGCTGGCTTATTCAAAACGGCTAAATGTCTTGTCATTGGGAAAAGATGTAAGCATCTCGTTGGGCGTGAATCATCAGGGTAGCACTATCTTTACACTGGTTCTGGTTGCGCTGATGATGTCAGTTTCGACCGCTCTGGTGGGACCGCTGACTTTTTACGGTTTCCTGGTGGCATCACTGACTTATCAGGCGGCCCGAACCTATGATCACAGATATTTGTTTCCCATGGCGATGGCCATCGGGTTTTTGATAATTACTGCAGCTTACTTCGTGATGAATCACATCTTCAATGCACAGGGAGTTGTGTCTATCATCATAGAAATGTTTGGCGGTCTGGCCTTTTTGTTTGTTGTGCTTAGGAAAGGAACATTATGATTCAGCTAATAAACGCTAGTAAACGTTATTCCTCTGAAGTGGAGATTGGTCCTCTGCAAATTGATATTCCGGAGGCCGGAATAACTTCACTGATTGGGCCAAACGGTGCCGGGAAATCTACTGCTTTGTTGATGATTGGTCGGCTGCTCAATATGGACGAGGGACAGATCATGGTCGCCAACATGGATGTGACGCATTCAAAGTCAGAGGATCTGGCGAAGATTTTGACCATTCTCAGGCAGGAGAATCATTTTGTGACCCGTCTGACGGTGAGGCAGCTGGTTGGTTTTGGCCGTTTCCCATATTCCAAAGGCAGGCTAACAGCTGAAGATGAGGATATTATTTCGAAGTATATCGACTTCTTGCATCTTACCGATCTGGAAGACAGATATCTGGATGAGCTTTCCGGCGGGCAGCGACAGCGTGCCTATGTGGCAATGGTACTCTGCCAGGAAACGGAATATGTACTCCTGGACGAGCCGCTGAACAATCTGGACGTGGCACGTTCGGTCCAAATGATGGAGCATTTAAAGCTGGCCGCAACTGAGTTTGGCCGCACTATTCTCGTTGTATTGCATGATATTAACTTTGCCGCCAAGTATTCTGATCGGATCTGTGCTATGAAGAATGGAGAGATCGCTGCTTTTGGCACGGTAGAGGAAATCATGGATGCTGATCTATTGACAGAGATCTTTGAGACCCCAATCGACATAATTGATGGTCCTTACGGGCCGCTCGCAGTTTACTAACTCTACGTTCTCTGACTATCTCATACGAGGAAAGCTACTTGGATAATTGTCTGTAATGCGACCGCACGACCGGCAGATCTACCGGCTGCTCTCTCAATTCAGACCCTGGCGGTTAATTATAGAATATTTGCTGATTAGAGATCATTTTTTGAATTCTTAATTGCAGACTGCGGTTATTTACCTCTGATTAAACTCGCCTTTTATAAAAGCATCACCAAAATACAGGCAAGATTTTCAACAAAGCTTGAGCTATTGCACAATAGATCTATTAACTGACCTCTTAGGATTATTGAATGTCAATAATATTTGTCTATTGCACCCTCCCGCGAAAGCAAATATGTGCTGTTTCTGATATAATTGTTAGTGGTCTTTTGACCTTTCTGTTATTAGCTTATAAGGTCATTAGTAGTTAGATGCGAGTAACTAATTTATTTATTAAGAAGTTTGGAGTAAGGATGAATGATTGACGAGATCGATCGCAAAATACTTGCGCTTTTGATTCAGAATGGTCGAATTACCCATGAAGAGATCGCCAAACGCCTTAATTTTTCCCGTCCTGCAATTCATCAGAGAGTGGCTAAATTAACAGAAAAAGGAATTATTAATAGCTATACCGCGGAGATTAATTGGGAAAAACTCGGTTATGCGATTGATGCTTTTATCCTGGCAACTGTTTACACCAAAGACTTTAATGAGATGATCGATGAGCTGCTCAAACTGGAGCATCAAGATTGGGTTGTACTTAATGTATATAGAGTAACCGGCAAGCACTGCATCATGTTAAGGGTCAAGGCAAAAAACTCTGCCAGCATAAGCGCCCTTCATGATCAGATGCTGCAGTTTGTTGGCATTGTGGAAACATATACTATGCTTGTTTTGCAAAGCAGAGCCGTTATTTGTGATGGACTGGAGCAAATTGAGGAATAGGAACATACTCACAGGACATACCCTTTAGTCTTAGTGAAGAAAGTGTATAATTATGAGTACGGTTTTTGATGTTACCACAACGGAACAGAAAGTAAGATGAAAGCGAGATGACAGATGAATAGTGGACTATATAAAATCCCTACGGCTGAAAATGAGACAATAAAAGACTATGCCCCCGGCTCCCCCGAGCGAGCCTCATTGAAGAAAGAGCTAGAACGACAATCTAATGTAGTGGTTGAGATCCCGGCATATATTGATGGGAAACCTTATTTCACTTCGAATAAAGAGTATGTTGTTATGCCCCACGACCACGACCATGTTCTGGCTGAAGTGTCTTTAGCTGATGATGAAGGTATTGAATTAGCTATTGAATCCTCTTTGGCAGCCAAAGAGAAATGGGATAGAATGCCTTGGCAACATCGGGCTTCAATCTTCCTTAAGGCTATGAATCTGGCTAAAGGGCCTTGGCGCGATCGGCTGAATGCGTCCACAATGCTGGGACAAAGCAAAACTTGCTTTCAAGCTGAGATTGATGCTGCCTGTGAATTATCTGATTTCTTCAGCTATAACCTTTCGGCAATGCAAGATATATACGAGTTCCAGCCTAAACAGACTCCAGGTGCATGGAATCGCATGGAGTACCGGGGACTTGACGGATTTGTACTCGCTATTTCGCCATTTAACTTTACAGCTCTCGGTGCCAATCTTTCTTGTGCGCCTGCTTTGATGGGCAACACGGTGATCTGGAAACCCGCCAGAACCGCCATGCTCTCAAATTACTATTTCTATATGATGTTGTTGGAAGCAGGACTTCCGCCAGGCGTCATTAACTTCCTGCCGGCTTCCGGATCGGCGATTAGCCGTCTGG
>DUPE01000118.1 GCA_012838475.1 Clostridiaceae bacterium | reverse complement strand
CTGTACAATTTTATGCAGCTTCGGATTCTTTCTTCTCACAGATTGCGTTCAGTGCAATTACAAGACCTCTCAGATTTGCGTTAAGCACATTTACAAATCCGGTGATCGGTGCGTTTAAGCCCGCTAATGCGGTGGCGATAAGAACTTCCTTTGATGGGAGAGCTGCAATAGCCTCTACCTGCTTTGCATCCACAAGTTCACCCTCGACGAATCCGACCTTGACCTCGAATTTGCCCTGAATCTTCTTTACGTAATCAGTGATGATTTTTGCGGGAGCCACGACATCGGTGTCACTTATGGCAATTGCTGTGGTACCGGCAAGGTAGGGCTCAAGCCCTTCGATTCCGGCCTCTTTAGCTGCAAGCCTTATCATGGTGTTTTTGTACACAGAGTAATCAACATTGGCAGCACGCATGTCAGCGCGAAGCTTAGTGTCGTCTGCTACGTTAATGCCCTTAAAGTCAACAAACACCCCTGATGTTGCATTCTTAAACTTGTCAGCGAGAGATTGTACAATGGCTTTTTTCTGCTCCAATACTTTGGCGTTTGGCACAGTTTCACCTCCATGGATTAAAATCCTACGTTCCCAAAAAGTAACGTGCCTGCATGTTCATAGACATACAGGCACGGAATAAGTCAATGAGAAAACTGTGAACAGCTTACATGTAAGAACGTAAACCGCTCTTCTCGTTGCTTTTCCTCGGCTGGACGGCAACTGCCTTTAAATCCCGAAGGAATCCTGCTGTCTTTGGAACGCTAGAACAATATATCAATTTCTGTTGTGTTTGTCAAGAGAATATCAAAACTTAAGCAAACAATCCGGCGTTTATCTTAACACCCGGACCCATTGTGGAAGCAACCACGCAGGAACGGACATACTTACCCTTTGCTGCCGGCGGCTTTGCTCTGACAATGGCATCCATAATCGTGTCAAAGTTTTCGGTTAGCTTGTCGGCACCGAATGAAACCTTGCCTATGGGGCAATGTATTATGTTCGATTTGTCGAGTCGGTACTCGATCTTACCGGCCTTCAGCTCGGCGATGGCTTTTGCAACATCGTTTGTTACGGTACCCGCCTTCGGGTTTGGCATAAGGCCTTTCGGTCCGAGTAAGCGGCCTAATCTGCCGACGACCCCCATCATATTCGGAGTGGCAACGACAACATCGTAATCAAAGAAGTTTTCCTTCTGGATACGCTCGACCATATCTTCGGCTCCGACATAATCGGCTCCGGCATCTATGGCCTCCTGTGCCTTGTCATCCTTGGCTATAACCAATACGCGGACATTCTTGCCGGTTCCGTGGGGTAGGACAATCGCTCCGCGAACCTGCTGGTCGGCGTGACGGCTGTCAACACCGAGCCTTACGTGAAGCTCTACAGTCTCGTCAAATTTTGCCTTTGCAGTTTTTGTTACAAGGTCAAATGCCTCGTTTGTATCGTAATACGCAGTCTTATCATATGATGCTACGCTCTCTCTGTACTTTTTTCCTCTGGCCATAATTTACACCCTCCCTTACTTCTCAACAAGAACGCCCATGCTGCGAGCAGTACCTTCGACCATACGCATAGCAGACTCAATAGATGATGCGTTTAGGTCGGGCATTTTTGTCTCAGCAATTTTGCGGACATCTTCTTTTGAAATGGTAGCAACCTTTTCCACATTCGGAACTGAGGATGCTTTGTCAAGATTGCAAGCTTTCTTAATCAGAACAGCTGCAGGGGGTGTTTTTGTAATAAAACTAAAGGAGCGGTCGGCATATACTGTGATAACTACCGGAATGATCAGTCCGGCATCATTTTTCGTGCGCTCGTTGAACTCTTTTGTAAAAGCAACTATATTAACACCGTGCTGTCCAAGTGCAGGACCAACCGGTGGTGCGGGCGTTGCTTTCCCCGCCGGGATTTGAAGTTTAATAAATCCTATTACTTTCTGAGCCATGAAACATGGCACCTCCTCGATAAAATGTGGTGGGGCGTGCTGCCTTCATATGGCTACACGCTTTGCGGAGGAAACTCCTCCCACGAAAACAGCATTCAGCGACATCGCTGTCGCAGAACTGGTCTAAGCGATAGGTTTAACTTGGTCGAGAGCAAGCTCAACCGGGGTCTCCCTTCCAAACATCGACACAGTGACGCGGACCTTGTTCTTTTCCGCTGACAGTTCCTCCACCGTACCGATAAAGCCCTCAAGCGGGCCGTCTGTGATTGTGACGCTGTCTCCAACGCCATAGGACACCTTTATTTCATGCTTTTCAACACCGAGCGAAAGAACTTCCTCATCGGTTAGCGGAATCGGCCTAGAACCGGGTCCGACAAAGCCTGTGACCCCGCGGGTATTGCGAACAACATGCCAGCTCTCATCCGTCATAATCATCTTGACAAGCACATATCCCGGGAATATCTTCCTCTCAACCTCTCTTGTCTTCGAATCCTTTATCTCGGTGACAATCTCGGTAGGGACATTAACATCAAGTATCAGATCGTGGAGCTTTCTGTTTTCGACAATTGTAATGATTGTCGCAGCAACCTTACTTTCATACCCTGAATATGTGTGTACTACGTACCATCTTGCTTCGTCTGGCATTGTCTACTCCTTACCCTTAACTGAAACTCGAATAGTTAACAGCATTATTTTGCGAGACCAATTAGGAAGGATATTCCCGAAGTAGCTGCTAATCCGAACAGGGAAATAACGACTCCAACAATCAATACGGTTACAACAACAACCCAAGTGTTATTTAAAACCTGCTTCGGTGTCGGCCATACGACTTTTTTGAGCTCGGCCTTCATCTCGCGGAACCATTTCGCTATTCTTTTTCCAAAGCGAACAAAGAAGTTCTGCTTTTTGCCCTTGTTTTTTAATTCAGCCATGGCTTCCCCCTACTTCGATTCTTTATGAACCGTATGCTTGCGGCAGAACCTGCAGTACTTGTTCATTTCAAGTCTATCCGGATCATTTTTCTTGTTCTTCATCGTGTTGTAGTTTCTCTGCTTACATTCTGTGCAGGATAGCGTAATTCTTACTCGCATTTGCGGCACCTCCTCATTATATTGGAAATTTTGCCTCCCTTGTTACAGGGACGGTTCAGGTCTATTTTTTGCGACAAAAAAAGAACCCCCTGTCAAAAGGTAGGATAACTATATCATAATACTTACTGTAGGTCAACAACTATTTCGTAAAGTTTTGATGTCACGGCAAATAGCACGAACCCATATACTATTAATGTATAAGCAGATTTCATTTCATCAAGGAAGTGGTGCATTTGGTAATCTACACAGTACAGCCGGGGGACAGTGTCTATGCCATATCACAGAGGTATAATACATCCCCGCAGGACATCATTTTACAAAACCAGCTTGAAAACCCTGACCGCCTGGTCGTTGGACAGGCGCTTGTAATCCCGATCGATACTATACGTCATGTGGTAACCGCAGGGCAGTCCCTATACTCGCTTTCCCGGGGCTATGGCGTACCGCTCAATCAGATAATCCAAGCAAATCCTGATATCGCAAACCCTAATATGCTTCAGATAGGTCAAGTAGTTAATATACCTATCACAGAAGTGGATAAGCGAACAATAGATGTTAACGGATACGCCTTTCCGAATATCAGTGATATTACTTTGAGAAGCACCCTGCCGTATTTGACATTTATAAGCATATTCAGCTATCAGGTCAGGGCTGACGGATCCCTTGTCACGATAGATGATCAACGCGTGATAGACACTGCGCGACAATACAATGTTGCCCCGATGATGGTAATAACGAACATATTGGAGGGTGGGAGCTTTGATAGCGACCTTGCCAGCACAATCTTAAGTTCACAGGAGGTTCAAAACAACCTGATTCAAAACATTCTTAATACGCTTCAGGCCAAGAATTATAGCGGGCTCGATATTGACTTTGAGTACATATATCCATCCGACCGTGAGCTCTACAACGCATTTCTGGGGAGGGTTGTCGGTGCACTGCGTCCATTGGGATATATCATTACTACTGCTCTTGCCCCAAAAACAAGTGCCGACCAGCAGGGTTTATTGTATGAAGCGCACGACTATCCGGTGCATGGTAGGCTTGCTGACCATGTGATAATCATGACTTACGAATGGGGCTATACCTTTGGTCCGCCCATGGCAGTATCGCCGATAAACGAGGTTGCACGAGTTCTGAATTATGCTGTAACGGCGATTCCTCCGGAGAAGATACTGATGGGCATGCCAAACTACGGGTACGACTGGACCCTACCCTATACCCCGGGTACGGCTGCGAGGACGGTTACAAATCTCGGGGCTGTCAATCTGGCTGCCGATGTCGGCGCACGCATTCAGTATAACACGACCTCTCAGGCACCGTTTTTCACATACTACGACGCTAACGGTCGTCGCCACATTGTGTGGTTCGATGATGCACGCAGCATCAACGCCCGGTTAGGGCTCGTAAACCGCTTCGGTTTAGGTGGCGTAAGCTACTGGACGATTAACACGTTTTTCAACCAGCAGTGGCTTGTTCTTGCATCTATGTATAATATAAATAAGATACTCTAGTTCCCACATTAAATGAAGCCGCAAGCACCTTACCTTAGGCGCTTTGCGGCTTTTATGGTGCGCCCGTCACGGGCAATTGTTCGACGGTGTAAGTCAAATATCAATCAGATTGCTTGTAAGCTCTATTTTACCAGCCAATACACCATCGTAATACTCCTGTTTATCATCAATATATTTAACGCTGTCATTTATTTCTTCTATCTTGCTGATCAATAGCCCCTTCTGTTTTGCTAGCATTTGCTTACGCTCAGTTATAGATGATTCACCAACCATACATAATTTCATGTATTTTTTCATATCGTTAAGGCTCATATCACATTTTCTTAAGCACTGCAATCCCTTGATCCAGTTTACATTTCTTTCATCAAACTTACGATAATTATTCTTATCTCTCTTAACATTAGGAACAAGCCCTTCATTGCAATAAAACCTCAGTGTTTCATATGATATTCCGACTTTCTTACACACATCACTCATTGTATACATAAATTTACCCCCAAATTAAAATGTTTTCATATTTTACCCTTGCCCTGTAGTAACTACAGGGTTGTACAATGAAATTATATCACATGTAATAACTGCTTACAAGGAGGGATAATTGAATGAAAGTAGTATTGATAAACGGAAGTCCCAACGGCAAAGGTTGCACTTTTACAGGTCTAAGCATCATTAAAGAGCAGTTAGCTAAGAACGGTGTTGATTCCTAAATTTTCCATGTTGGCAAAAATCCTGTAAGAGGATGCACTGCATGCAGAGTTTGTAAACAACCGGGGAAAACAGGTAGATGTGTATTTGATGATGACTTGGTAAACACAGTAGGCCAAGCATTTAGGGAAGCAGATGGAATTATTCTGGGTTCAGCGGTACACTATGCCGCCGCAACAGGTGCTGCAACCTCATTTTTTGATCGCTTGTTCTACAACCTGGAACCTGAGGCAAAAAGACTTAAGTTTGGTGCGTGTATTGTTAGTTGTAGGAGAGGCGGCGCAAGTTCTACCTTTGATCAGCTAAATAAATACTTTACCATTTCACAGATGCCTGTGGTTTCATCCTGCTATTGGAACAATATTCATGGGTATACCCCTGAGGATGTTTATGCAGATGAAGAAGGTGTGCGCATATTGAAAACACTTGCAAACAACATGGCCTACCTTATTAAATGCAAATACCAAAGCACTGTTGCATTACCAGAGGAACTGCCACCCGCCATGACCAATTTTATCCGCTGAACACAATTGATTTAACCAGTAAATATGAAAAGGAGTTAAACATGAAATATGTAGAACTAAATAACGGAGTAAAAATGCCTATATTGGGATACGGTGTATTCCAAATTCCAGATCTTGCAGAATGTGAAAGATGCGTATTAGATGCAATTGAAGTGGGCTATCGCTTAATTGACACAGCTCAAGGCTACGGCAATGAGGTCGCCGTAGGAAACGCTATTAAGAAGTCAGGTGTTCCAAGGGAAGAGCTATTCATCACTACAAAAATATGGATATCTGAGTATGGATACGAAAACGCAAAAGCATCAATACAAAAATCATTTGATAGGCTTCAGTTGGATTATCTAGACTTGTTGCTTATTCACCAACCATTTAACGATTATTATGGTACTTACCGTGCAATGGAAGAGCTTCACAAAGAGGGAAAACTCAAATCCATTGGCGTAAGTAACTTTTATCCGGATAGACTAGTTGATCTCATTAAGTTTAATGAGGTTGTCCCTGCAGTCAATCAAGTTGAAACCCATGTTTTCAATCAACAGGCTAAAGCACATAAGTTCATGAAAAAGTACGGCGTGCAAATACAAGCCTGGGCACCCTTTGCGGAAGGGAAAAACAACTTGTTTGAAAATGAGACCCTAACTTCAGTTGGATCCAAATACAACAAAACTGCTGCGCAAGTTGCTTTAAGATTCCTTATCCAAAAAGGCGTCTCAGTAATTCCAAAGACTGTAAGCAAAGAGAGAATGATACAAAACTTTAGCGTCTTTGACTTTGAACTATCAGCAGAAGACATGGAAGCAATAACGGCTCTTGACAAAGCCGAAACTCTATTCTTTTCACACCAAGACCCTGAGCAAGTTGAACGTCTCACAAGCCTTGTAAGAAAATTCTAAACAGTAAACATCTGTCCTTTTAATTATATGCTCCCCTTTCAGCTTTCAATGGTTATGTATTTCCATTGTCTACTTTAAGGGGAGCATATGCTCGGTGATCTCAACTCCGGATAAAGAAGAGTCCTATAAAAATAAATGTAAATAGCTATTGCCCTGTAGTTACCACAGGGTAATACAATGTCCGTAGATGTTCTAAATAACAAGTGAAAGGTGAGAAAACATGATTTTTTATTTCACAGGAACAGGAAATAGCCTGTATGTAGCAAAGCGTTTTGATGAAAACCCCATCAGTATTCCGCAGGTCATTAATCAAAGTAATCAGACATTCACAGACAAAACAATAGGTATCGTCTGCCCAATCTATTCTGGAGATCTTCCTAGGATAGTAAAGCGGTTTATGGAAAAGGCAACGTTTAATACTGATTATTTCTATTTCATCCTTACATACGGCAAAGACCACAGCGCTGCCACGGAAAACGCAAATAAGTTCGCAAAAGATCTAGGTATCACTGTAAACTACGCCCATACAATATTAATGGTGGACAACTATCTACCGGTATTTAACATTGACGAAGAAAGAACACTAGACAAAAAGATTGACGAACAGCTTGCGGCCGTTATGGCAGACATAAAAAGTTTTAAAAGCGATATTCTAGAACCGACCGAGGCGGGGCGCGCACTGTATAGGATGGCAGTAGAGCGGGAC
Organism: Clostridiaceae bacterium; assembly: GCA_012838475.1. Lineage (GTDB taxonomy): Bacteria > Bacillota > Clostridia > Saccharofermentanales > DTU023 > UBA1046. Next base: position 1,448 of record DUPE01000118.1, on the reverse strand, counting down.
AAGAACTTCCCCAGCATGAATAACGGCGAGCAGATTACTGTCAAAGACTCTTGTATTGGATGTGGAATTTGTACACAAGTTTGTCCTATAGGGAACTTCTACGTTGAGGAAGGCATAGCAAAACGACACGAAGAAACCTGCGAATTTTGCCTATCATGTGCAAACAACTGTCCACAAAAGGCCATTGGTATGAAGATGATGGACAGAAATCCCAATGCCCGGTATCGTCACGAGGAGATCACATTGCAGGAAATAATTGCGGCAAATAATCAGACTATATAAACAATAGGAGGTCACAGAAATGAAGATACGTAAAATCGGTAATCTTGAAGTATCGCCCATCGGCATGGGCTGTATGGCGTTCTCTCACGGCTACGGTGCCGCACCTGCAGAGGATTACAGCATTGACGCAATCCGCGTCGCACATGACTTTGGCTGCACGTTCTACGACACTGCGGAGATCTACGGCACCGAGCAGTTCTACCCAGGACACAACGAGCAGGTAACCGGCAAGGCGATTAAGCCGTTCCGAAAGGATGTTGTGCTTGCTACTAAGCTGTTCCTCGCGCCCGAGGAGTTTGGCGATAATGGAGTGGATATTTACGGTGCTATAAAGAAGCACGTTGAGAAGTCTCTTGTAAATCTCCAAACCGACTTTATCGACCTTTATTATCTGCACCGCATACATCGCCAAATCCCGGTTGAAGAGGTTGCGAGTGCAATGGGCAAACTGATTGACGAGGGAATAATCCGCGGTTGGGGACTATCGCAGGTTGGTGGGGACACTCTGAGGCGTGCACACGAAGTCACACTGGTGACCGCTGTGCAGAATCTCAATAATATGATGGAGCGCGACTGCGAGGAGGACATCTTCCCCTATGCACTTGCAAACAACATCGGAGTTGTGCCGTTCTCCCCAATTGCCAGCGGATATCTTTCGGGCAAAATCACCGCAGATCTTAAGTATGAAAAGGTGGATGATGTCCGTCGTTGGGTTCCACAGACACAGAAAGAGAACATCATAGCAAATATGCCGATTTTGGACGTCCTTGCCGAATTCTCCACAAGGAAAAACGCTACCAATGCACAGATTGCACTTGCGTGGATGCTGCACAAGTACCCTAACTGCGTGCCAATTCCGGGATCAAAGAATCGTGAGCGCATACTGGAAAACCTCGCTGCTTGGGATGTAGAACTCACCGACGAGGAATTTGATGCGCTTGAAGTAGCACTCGCCTCAGTACCACTGCATGGACATAGGGGGCACGTCGAGTTCGTTGGTTAACCCCACACAAAAAGGGCTGTCACACTAAGAACTAAAAGTTCGAGGTGAGGCAGCTTAAACAAAAGTGCTTACAAGCTACCATATAAGCGGTAGTTTAAGTATGTTTGTCAACTAGAAACTGAGCCAGGCGCTCGCTCGAAAGTGAGCCACTAAACGCTCGTTT
>DUPE01000046.1 GCA_012838475.1 Clostridiaceae bacterium | reverse complement strand
GAGCGTATTCGCATAACTTCAGAAATGCTTTTTTGATCGTCTCGGCGATTGCAGGCTGCTTAGCATAATCTGATGTCAGTATATAGCAGCAAGTTTAATTACAATTCCGTATGTTTTTCATGCTATCAATTACGAAATCAGATATAATGGCGGATGAGGATACTAAATGGATATGAACATGATGAAATATTTGGCTTTTGTTAAGACTGTGGAATACAGCAGCTTCTCTCGTGCTGCGAAGGTGTTGAACTATTCACAATCAGGTATTAGCCGGATGATCAAGGATTTGGAAACAGAGTGGCAGGTTGTTCTGCTCGAGCGTAGTCGGGCAGGTGTGCGGCTCACTTCAGACGGTGAAATTCTCTTGCCTTATGCTAAAGAGCTTTGTGCCGACTATCAGATGATGCAGACCGTGGTAGATGAATTGCATGGTCTTCAATCCGGGCTTATACGAATTGGCACATTCTCAAGCGTAGCCACCCATTGGCTTCCCAATATCATTAGAGAATTTCAGAAGGATTATCCAAAAATTGAGTATGAACTACTTCTAGGTGACTATACCGAGATTGAGGAGTGGATTCAGGGCGGGATAGTTGACTTGGGTTTCCTGCGTTTGCCCACTCTCCCAGGCTTTGACACTATTTCTCTGGAAAAGGATAAACTAATGGTGATCATGGCCGAGACGCATCCACTCACAGCTTGCGAGCTTGTTCCTGTAGCGGAATTGTGCAAATACCCCTTTATGCTGCTGGAAAAAGGTGCTAAAGCAGAGGTCTCCGAGATATTTGAAACGTGCCGGTTTGGAACCTAATGTTTTTTTCACAACCTGGGATGATTACGCCATTATGTCCATGGTTGAGAATGGACTGGGGATAAGTATTCTTCCTCAACTGATATTAAAGAGAGTGCCTTATCGTATTATTTCCAAGGAAATAGACGTCCCGGCCTTTCGTCAAATAGGTCTGGCTCTGCGAGATAAAGAAACAGCCTCTGAGGCAGTCAAGCGCTTTTTGGGTTATCTTTCCTATAAAGATATCAGGCCCGTAGAGGCTTCCATGTGATTGGAATCGGTAAGTCCAGGGTATACATCTGATTATCTTGTAGATGTCATACTGTAAAGGTGACGATGCGATTGTAATCAATCAACTCAGGGCATTCAGCCTGTTATCCCGGAGGTGTCAGAGCAGTAGACATGACAATGTTATTGGGATCAGTAAGTGAAGGCTATCATCCGCTTGTTCCGGTGCATATATCTGAGATCATAGGTAGAAGCCACAGGTTAAGGGTAGAGACCACAGGCTAAAGGTAAAGACTACAGCACCTAAATATTGTCGCCTTCATTTAATAACTGATAGAATAACGAAAGCATTTCATTAGGAGGACTTCCAGTGTCTGAAGCAGATAAGAAAACTCAGTCAGGATTTTCCGAGGGGCAAAACATTTCCGGTACTACAGCGAGTTTCACGGGGGCATCTGATACTGCAGTGGGGTTTTCCGGGACATCTGCTACTGCAGCGGGGTTTATTGGGGCATCTGATACTGCAGCG
>DUPE01000041.1 GCA_012838475.1 Clostridiaceae bacterium | reverse complement strand
TGGCACAAAGGGGCAGACATCCATAGCCCCCATACGCGGATGTGCTCCTTTATGTCCCCTGAGATCAATCTCATCTCTAGCCTTACCTGCCACCAGAGGGACAGTGCGCTTTAATCCTTTATAGGTGCCGATTACGGTTACCACGGCCCTATTGTGATCGGCATCCTGGCTATAATCCAAAACCTTAACTTCTTTGTCTTCGTAGAAAGGTGCGATTATCCTCTGTAGTTTTTCAGGATCTCTCCCCTCACTAAAGTTCGGTATACATTCAATAACTTGTGCAAACACTATTTAACCTCCTCGTTCTTACAACAGTATTTTTCTCATATCGGTGTAAAAGTCTTGCTCCATCAATATTTTCTCGACTGCGACAATATCGTCTGCGAGTACTCTATCATGAGTCAAAACGGGAATAACAGTTCTAATCCTGTCATACAGCACGGCAGTTGCTTTCCCCAGCTTTCTCACGGGCTGAACATCCAGAGCCTGCGCAGCTGTCATCATTTCGATGGCGATAACCTTGCGCACATTTTCCACAATTTTTACTGCTTTGCGCGCAGCAATCGCACCCATGCTGACATGATCTTCTTTGTTCGCGGAAGAGGGTATTGAGTCAACGCTGGCAGGATGAGATAATACCTTGTTCTCTGATACTATGGAAGCTGCAACATATTGAGGAATCATTAGACCGGAATTAACACCGCCGCCTTCAATTAAAAAAGCCGGCAAACCAAAATTAAGTTGGGGGTTCACCAGACGTTCAATACGCCTTTCTGAGATATTGGCCAGTTCTGAAACTGCAATGCCGAGATAATCCAAGGATAAGGCTAAAGGTTCGCCGTGAAAATTTCCTCCGGATATAACCTCACCGGTATCGGAGAAAACTATCGGATTATCGGTGACAGAGTTTATTTCAATCTCAAAAACCTTTTCAACGTGAGATACTGAATCGATGACAGCCCCGTGAACCTGAGGAATACAGCGTAAAGTATACGGATCTTGTACATCGCCCGGCCTGCTATTGATATATTCACTGCCGGACAAAGCCTTAAGCATAAACTTAGCAGCAGCCACTTGTCCCTGATGTGGTCTCAGCTGATGGACGCGGTCATCATAAGCAGCAGTGATACCACGCAAAGCTTCAAAAGATAGAGCTGCAGACAGATTCGCTGCCAGGCAAATATTTTTGGCTTGCCAGAGTGCCAAAGTCCCAAGTCCCGCCATGATTTGTGTGCCGTTTATGATCGCCAACCCGTCTTTTCCGGACAAGTTCACCGGCTGCAGACCGCTCTTGGCCAGTGCTTTCGCACCACTCAAGAGCTGGCCTTGATACCAGGCCTGTCCTTCACCGATCAGGACCAGCGCCATATGCGCCAAATTGGCTAAATCGCCGCTGGCTCCCAGAGATCCTTGTTCAGGAATCAGGGGAATAACATCCCGGTTAAGCATCTCCTGAAGCAAATCTGTCACAGCAGGAGAAACTCCGGAGAAACCTTTACATAAGGTGTTCAACCGTAACAGCATAATTGCCCGCACTACCTCGGCTGGAAACGGCTCACCCACGGCACAGGCATGACTGAGGATCAGATTTTTTTGTAAAACCTCATTCTTATCCTTGTCGATGTAGACCTTGCTTAACTCGCCAAATCCGGTAGAAATTCCATAAACTGCCTGACCTGAAGCAGCAATTTCTTTCACTAAATTATTGGATGCGATAATTTTATCTCTTGCCTCAGTAGACAGTGAAACCTTGAGCTGCTTTCGTGCTGCTTCGACTACGTTTTCGATAGTCAAATCGTTACCGGTCAAGACCAGTTTATTCATTGCTGTTCATTCCCCCTTATATTTCCCAACATCTATTAGATCGGTCTATTATAGCTACGACAAATCAACGGCAAACTCTATACTGCCCTCCGACCGTCAGACAATTCTATTTATTAAGACAGACCATCGCCAACTTCTACACTGCCTGGCGACTTTTCCAGATCGGTCTTTCCTAATTAAGACAGATCATCGCCAAGTTCTATAATTCCCTACGATTGCCGGTCCGATGCTGACTGGATTCAAACTCAAACCAGCGACAAGGCAATCTCCATCATTTTAGCGAAGCCCACTTCTCTCTCCTTAGAAGTGGTCTCTTCTCCCGTAGCGATATTGTCTGATACTGTCAAGATTGTCAATGCTTCTACATTTGCATGCGCGGCATTACAATATAGAGCATAGCTCTCCATCTCTACAGCGATTACCTGCATTCCTGCCCAGCGTTCCCAGGCTGTCTTGTCGTTATTATAAAATACGTCGGAACTGAAGATATTCCCAACAGTTATATCAATATCATGCTGCTGACAATAATTGTAAGCATTGTAAAGCAGATCCCAACTGGCTACGGCAGAATAAGTTCCAGGCAGATCAAAATTATTGGCATAATTAGAGTCAGTACACGCTCCCTGCGCCAGCACAATATCGTAAAGATTCAACTCCGGCACATAGGCACCGCAAGACCCTACTCTGATCAGCCTCTTAACTCCATAGACATGAATCAGTTCATGTGTATATATGGCATGAGACGGGATCCCCATACCCGTTCCCATCACTGACACTCTCTTACCGTGATATTCGCCGGTAAAACCAAGCATGTTCCTGACTTCATTGAAGCATTCAGCATTCTCCAAGTAGTTGTCAGCAATAAACTTTGCGCGTAGAGGATCTCCCGGAAGCAGTATAGTTTCAGCGATTTCGCCTTTTGCTGCCTGAATATGTGGTGTCATCTGTTACCCTCCTAACATGTTGCCTGTGCAACAAGTTTTAATTATGTTTGTGAGAGCAGCTGGCTGGCAAGCTCTCTGGTCACTTTATCCTCAGGGGCTCCTGAAAGCAGACGAGCTATTTCATCTACTCTGCCCTCACCTTCCAGCAGTTCCAGTACAGTGCTGGTACGTCCCGACTCTACTATCTTACTGATGAGATAGTGTGTGTCGGCACAGGCCGCAATCTGAGCGCTGTGCGTTACACATAAGACCTGACATGACCCGGCAATCGACTTAAGCTTATGGGCAATGCTGCCGGTAGTTTTACCTGAAACTCCCGCATCAATTTCATCAAAGATCAGCACCGGTATCTTGTCTACTGATGCCAATACCGTTTTAATTGCGAGCAAGACACGAGAAGCCTCCCCACTGGAGGCAATTTGTGCCAGAGGTTTTAATGGTTCGCCAACATTGGGAGAGATCAAAAATTCGACAGTGTCGGTACCGCTCTTTGGCCAGCCTGCACGCTTAGAGCCGGTAGCAGGCGTCTCCGCTTCGGAGTCTGGCTGTTGTAATCCGATAGAAGCATGGGCCTTCACCATCGTCTTAAATTGTACATTAGGCATATCTAGATCTATGAGTTCGGAACTGATGTCAGCATCAAGTTCTTGTGCGAATTTTGTTCTTCGGACATGAATATCTCCAGCGGCAGTCTCAAGTTCAGCGGCCAGTCGCTCCAGTTCTGCATTAAGCTGATGAAAATCCGCCTCGCCTGACTCCAGTCGTTTAATCTCGGCTTCCGTCTCAGCCTTGAAGCTCAAGACCTCCTCTTCACTGGAGCCATATTTCCGTTTAAGCTCATTGATCAGATCTAGTCTTTCTTGAACCAGGGGCAACTCACTGGCGTCAATATCCAGGCGACGAGAAAAATCCATTAAATCAGATTTTATTTCGGCCAGATCAGCAGTTACCTGCTGCAGTTCTTCCCGTGAAGTCCTGATCTTTTGACTGTAACGCGAAGAGAATTCCAGAATTTCTAATGTTTTCTGCAAAAGGGTACCGACTGCATCCTCATCATCTTGCCCCAAGATTTGATGAGTTTCACCTAAATCTCGCAAAATTCTCTCTCTGGCACCCAAGACCTTAGCTCTCTGCTTAAGCTCTTCTTCTTCACCTGCCTGAAGGCCGGCAGACTCTATTTCATCAAACTGATAACGCAGGATTTCCAGGCGGCGTTCTCTTTCTTGAGGGTCTTTGCCCAGATTGGCTAAAGCCTTTTTGGCTGCCGACCATCTGTTGCGTAAATTCTCATAGATATTCAAAAGCGGATATATCTCCTCGCGCCCGTAGGCATCGAGCAAATCCAGATGCTCCCTCTCTTTGAAAATAATCTGACTGTCCTGCTGACCGTGAATAGAGACCAGCTTATCACCCGCTTGCTTTAGATCAGCGAGCTTAACCAGATGACCGTCCAGACGACACTCGGTTCCGCCTTTAGCGAAGATGACCCGTTCCAAAAGAACCTTCCCGTCATCCTCCTCTATCTCCGGATCATCTGTCGGTTCCATGAAAACAGCTTCCAGAACAGCCTTATCTGATCCGGTTCTAACAAAATCCCTACTGGTTCTTTCTCCTGTCAAGGCTCCGATTGCATCGATCAGAATAGATTTACCGGCACCGGTTTCTCCACTAATAACGGTGAGGCCGGAGCCAGGATATAAGGAGGCCTGCTCGATCAGGGCAAAGTCAGAAATCTCTACCCGCGATAACATCATTAGTATTCCTCATACAATGTCTGTCCCATTTTAGGGTCAGATTGAGAGAGGATGATGAGCTTGTCACGCAGATTAATCGCCTTATCCGTTGAACCGGTAGCAATAAAAACAGTGTCATCGCCGGCCAAAGATCCTAACATGTCCGTAAGGTGCATGGAGTCCAGCGCGGAAGCCGCAGCCTGCGCCATGCCCGGCAGGGTTTTTACTATAACGAAGTTAACTGCGACTTCGATCATTATCACTGCCTCAGAGAAGACTTTCATCAATCTGCCGGATGCCACTTCTCCGCTTCGATCCATAGGAACATACTTCTGTTTGCCTTCGCCTGTCGATACCTTAATTATCCCAAGCTCTTTAATGTCTCTTGATATTGTGGCCTGGGTTACCTCCATGCCGGTTTTGCGCAAAACATCAACCAGCTCCTCCTGTGTTTCGATAGGTCGTTCTCTAATAATTTGCAGGATGCGTGACTGTCTTTGGCTTTTTGAAGGTTTCATAGACTAATCCCCCTTTGTTGAATTTTTGTTGGCAAAGTTTCATAGAATGTATCATCATCAAATTGAACATAATTCAAAGAATTATCTGAGCGAGAAACATCGACATAGCCACCCTTTTGTACAGGAATTTCGATTCTCCCGTCGATGGATATTGTGGCGGGAGTCG
>DUPE01000103.1 GCA_012838475.1 Clostridiaceae bacterium | reverse complement strand
CGTACAACTTGCGCGTAAAAAGTATCCGCATTTTAGGGTTGGTAGCATGCTGTCTTTTGTAGTGTGCTATCCCATCAATTGCAATCCCGCAAACATTTTGACAGCAGCAAAACATATGCAGTACATGAATTGGTATTGCTGTGATGTGCAAGTGAAAGGCAAGTATCCATATTTTGCTACAGCAATGTGGCGAGATAAAGATATTGACCTGAATATCGCTGCAAAAGATCTCGATGATATCGAAAAAGGAAAAGTAGATTTCATGACTTTCTCTTATTATATGTCAATTTGTGTGGGTGATGAAAGCGAACAGCATAGGGTGGGTGGAAACCTAACAGGTGGCTTTAGCAATCCGTATCTGGAAACGAGCGACTGGGGCTGGCAAATTGATCCCATCGGTATGCGTTACGCACTTAACATGGCATATGATCGTTATAATTTACCAATAATGATTGTTGAGAACGGGCTAGGTGCGTTTGATACGATTGAAGAAGATGGTAGGATACGTGACACTTATCGTATTGACTATATGCGCAAACACATCGAGCAAATGAAGCTTGCACATGATGATGGCGTAGAGCTCATGGGGTATACCAACTGGGGCTGCATTGACCTTGTTAGCCTTACTACAGGGGAAATGAGGAAACGATATGGTCAAATATTCGTAGAAAAATTCGATGATGGAACGGGAACTCTAAAGCGCCACAAAAAGGATTCTTTCTTTTGGTATAGGAATGTGATTGCGACAAACGGATCGGAACTATAGATTACGATCCAATGAGGAGGTCATTATGTCAGCTGCGATTCTCAGAGCAGAACATATGTTTAAAGAGTTTGGTGCCACAAAAGCGGTCACGGATGTAACAATTGAGCTTCACAAAGGGACCGTGTTGGGACTAGTCGGCGAAAATGGATCAGGCAAGTCAACACTGTCCAGTATGATAGCCGGAGTGTATCCTCCAACTAAAGGTGCAATGTTTTTCAATGGTCAGGAATTTAAACCTGCGTCAGTTTTAGATGCGAGAAAGGCGGGGATTCAGTATTTGACGCAGGAACAAGGCACAATCGATAGAATGACGGTTGCTGAAAATCTGTTCCTCGGCGAGGAGGATAGCTTTGGAAGGTTTGGCATGGTTAATATGCGCAGACTAATTATTCGAGCGAAAGAAATCCTCGAAGAAAATGGGCTTAGCCATGTTGATCCAACGCAACCGATTGACAATTACTCATTCGAAGATCGGAAGATGATTGAGACGGCACGTGCCTTGAGCAAGCAACCGGTTGTTCTTATGATCGATGAAACAACGACTGCTTTATCAAAAGATGGTACTGAGCGTATCTATGAAATTATCGAACAACAGAAGAAAAAAGGAACAGCAATTCTAATCATCTCGCATGATCTTTCTGAAGTACAATGTTTGTGCGACGAGGTCATGGTTCTACGAGATGGTGTTTTCGTCGATCTTCTTTGCGGTGATGAAGTTACACCGGAAAATATGCGCCGAAAAATGATTGGTCGAGAATTCGAGGGGTCATATTATCGCGCGGATTTTGAATGCACATTTGATGATGAGATCGTGCTCTCAGTTCGGGAACTATCTCTTGATGGTGTCTTTCGTGATGTAAATTTTGATCTTCATAAAGGAGAAATTCTCGGAATTGGAGGTCTTTCTGACTGTGGTATGCATGAGGTGCTTAAGACAACATTCGGCGCAATCAAGCCCTCTCGTGGAAGTGTGATCTTGACTGATGGAAATATTGAGATAAATAATACTACCACATCCGTTCAACGAAAAATTGCATACATTCCCAAAGATCGGGATAAGGAATCTCTTTTTCTACCTACTAGTATTCGTGACAATATCGTTGCAGCTTCATTGGATAAGATCAAAAAGGGCATTTTTATCTCCCCATTTGCGGAACGACAAATAGCAAATGAGGAAGCAAAAAAAATGGATGTCAAGATGCAGGACATTTCACAAATGGTGAGGGATCTTTCCGGAGGGAATAAACAGAAAGTTGTTCTTGCCAAGTGGCTTGCAAACGATTCGCGTATTTTTATTATGGATTGTCCAACTAGAGGTATTGATGTTGGAGTCAAGGCAAAGATTTACCGCTTAATGGAGGATTTTAAGAGACAGGGCATTTCTATACTTATGGTTTCTGAAGAAATGATGGAACTGATTGGCATGGCTGACCGCATCTTAACTATGAAGAACGGACAACAGACGGGTGAGTTTTTAAGATCTGCAAGTTTATGCGAGGCAGACATCATACAAATGATTATCTGAATAGGAGGCATATGAAATGCGTGAAGGAATTCGAAAAATCATTCCCGTCGCAGGTCTTTTTATCCTAATAGCACTTTTTTCGTTAACCACCGATGGTAAGTTCTTTACGTGGAGAAACCTACAGAACATCGTCATGATGGCTTCTATTACTATGGTTGCCTCTGTTGGCACGGTGTTTGTTATGGCGCACAATAACCTAGATTTCTCGCTAGGTGGTGCTTCTGCACTTGCAAGCGTTTTTGCGTATCTCTGTTCTGGTAGCGTTCTTTGGTTGTTCTTCGTACTTGTCATTGTATTTGGCATCGTGTGTGGAATGTTTACGGCACTGGTTCATGTTTACGGACGTATACCGGCGTTTATGGGTGGTCTGTGCCTAATGTTTGCCGGACGTGGCATTGCTCAGACAGTGAGCGCAAAGCAAAGTATGATGGTCGTCCAAGCAGTTGCATTGAACAATTTCTGGGTCTTCTTGGTCGTAGTAATCGTTGTGTTTAGCGTCGGGTGCT
>DUPE01000076.1 GCA_012838475.1 Clostridiaceae bacterium | reverse complement strand
CGGGCAAGAGTACCTTGCTAAAGATACTGGCTTCAGTTCTTTCCCGGGATGCAGGACAGGTATTCTTCCAAGGTACAAATCTGGACAACCTGTCTCAATGGCGCAAATTGATCGGCTATGTACCCCAGGAATTGGCTCTGGATGAGCGCTTGACCGTAAGAGAGAATATCCGTTTTTGGACTGCCTTGCGCGGATTGGAGCAGCGAGAGGTCAGGCGGATCCTCCTAACTGCCACAGAGGACAGGCTGGTATCAGATTTTCTAGATAAGCCGATCAGAGAATGTTCCGGTGGCATGGCCAGACGCGCCAGTCTGGTGATAGGTCTTCTGACCTCACCGCAATTGCTTCTATTAGATGAACCCTTTTCCGGGGCTGATCAGGACAGCAGAGTAATAATGCTGGAACGATTAGACTCTTTGCGCTCGCACGGCAGCACAATTTTGATAGCCAGCCATGATCACGATATTTTAATGCAGATCTGTGATCATACCTTCCGTTTGCAGCGAGGAACGCCTGTTGTTTGATTATGAATTCTCCGGATACAAGCTCTAGGACACTGCCCCGGCATACACGGATTTTTGGTGCATATTTCCGCCGGGAGTTCGGCAGAACTTGGAAAAGCATGGCGGCTGTTTTGTTGTTATTTGTCCTAATTACTGTGCTGGTCGCAAGCCTTGCCACACCAAGAGAGAAAGAAGAAGCTTTTTTCTCGCCGCCTGTAATTCAGTTCTCTTTTTCTATCATAGATGAAGACGATACTATCATCGGCCCTTTACTCAAGGAAAATCTTCTTGAAGTTCGCTATGTGGACGAGATTTTTGATGATGACCTTGAGACAGCCATGCAAAGGCTGCAAGAGGGCGAAACTTTATTGGCATTGCAGCTTCCTGATACTCTTTTGGCTGCGACCAGAATAGGCAGCGGGCATGAGCCAATAAATATCTGGATTTCACCCTTCATGAAAGCTGATGCAGCACGAGTAACTACGCTATTGCGTCAATACTCGATAGCTTTTAATTTAATCCACAGCACTTCTTTTGGTTTCCAAAGTGTTTATGAAGAATTAAGCAGTGATGCAGACAGAGCCTGGAAAGAGGCAAGCAGTCATGCTGTCAGCAGCGTTATGGCAATATTAGAGCGTGAAGGATTTGTGCAAGAGAGCAATGAGCCTCCGTATGATCTCTTTTTTCATGCCGCTTCCGGAATCCTTATCCTCTTGAGCCTTCTGCCAGGAATGCTAATCCTGCTACAGACCAGCCGCTTGAGGGGTACTGACCTGGAAGACCGCCTGCTATTGTCCAGCGGCTCGACCATACCTGTTCTCTCCCGAATGTTGATCGGAACGATCTGGTGGCTGATATTTACAGGCCCGATTCTCTATTCCTTAAGTTTCATGCTTCCCGATGGAAACCTATTGCCTGCAGCAATAGCCTTGTTTGCCTGTTTCGTAGCAACTTCTCTGGTTCTGTTGGCTTTAGGCCGGACAAAATTGCCAGCCATTACTTCGTTCTCACTTGGCTGGATTATTCTGTTTACGCTGATCCTGACTGGAGGGATCTTGTATCCTAATACCCTCTTTCCAAACTGGTTGCGCAACATATTTTTATTTGCCCCTCTTCACTACACAATGAAGGTTGTTTACGGAACATTAATGGGAGCAAAAATCGAAACCGGGCAGATTATATTGACCATGTGGCCCCTGTTTCCCGCTCTTCTTCTAGGGACGTTTAAAGGCAGGAGGCGTGTATGAGAGAGATAAAGGCGCTCATTACCCTCGTAAGCCTTAAACTGCGGATTATAGCCAGAAAGCCCTCTATTCTGCTGGTTTGTCTGGCAGTGCCGGTATTACTTTCACTATTGGCAGGAACAACCACGACCAAGAATGACTACTCAAAATTGGATGCAGCCTATGTCGATCAGGCAAATAATTATTCCAGCCAGGAGCTGCTCACGCTTCTAAATCAGGGACTGGTAAACTGGGAAGAGATGACGCAGGATCAGGCGGAGCGGGAGCTGCAGCAGGGTGCAATAGACGGTCTGCTCATCATACCGGAGGGATACGGGGAAGCAGAGATTGCCAACCAGTTGGTGGATTCTTATTCTTTCCGTTTTATCAGAGGTGAAAACTCTGTTGCCAGTGGCATGGTGCGTGAAAATGTTATGGTCACCGCGGTGACCTTGGCCAGTGAGGCAAATCAGCTTTCAACCTTGATGGCACTGGATGGTGCCAAGAATATTTCTTTGACGGAGATGCGTGATCTGCTGCGCGAACGTACAGCCATTTCAAGAGAGAAAGGCGCAAATCTATCTGTGAATTATATTGGCGAGGAGGAAGCGCCGGAAGGTCAGATCATTGAGATCCCAGATTATTCCATCGATGTGCTGTTTCTTTCTATTTTCTCACTGATTGGCGGTTTGCTCTTAACTGATACGCACACCAGACGCAGAATGCTCTCCGTCGCCGGAGGGGCAAGGCGGGATTATCTGTCGACATTGCTTTCACTCGCAGTCAGTGGAACCGTATTACTGCTCCTGATGGTATCTATCACGAAGTTGTTAATGCCGGGATCAACCCGCCCGGATGGCTATCTCCCCACTATGTTGATTCTGCTCTTGCTCATGCTGGCTTACGGTCAGATCATTGCTTTAATTCCGGCAGCAGAATCACGAATAATGCCGGCTTCCTTGATCTTATTGGCTTCTCTTGTCTTAGGCGGCGCCTTGCTTAGGCTGCCCGCACTTTGGCTGGCGCAGGTAGGTCAGTTTATTCCTCATGGCTGGATAATGGCTCGTCTCAGCGGTATAGACACAGTCTTGTCCCCTGCTCTTGTAGTTGTCATCTCTCTGGCTGTACTGGTATTCTCATATTTTTTCCAGACCAATAGCAGACATATCACTAACTAAATATACGAGAAACAAATGGTTATGATATCCTTAATAACTAGAAATGGCAGACAGACAAAATGCATATCTGACGACAAAAGGAACAAGCAGATACAGTCTCAAATATGAGACTTATTGCCAAGGGAGGTGTTATTCATGATTGAGCAAATATTTAGTCTTTACAGAGGAAACGATAAGGCTATCGAGAAGATACTTTTCGACGAGAACTTGCACTATCTACACATAGTTATTAACAAGGATGACGGACTGCCGGAACACTATTCCAATTCGAATGTGTATATGACAGTTATCCGCGGAGTACTTTCCATAGGCTTGGGTGATCAGGACATACAAAAATATGAGGCTGGCACGATGTTGAAGATCCCCAATCAAACCAAAATGAATATCAATAATTTTCACGACGAAACGCTGGAACTAATTATCGTTAAAGCGCCTGCGCCTGCTGTTTAGGCAGTTGATAAGCAAAAACAGCGGCCTGTCGACAATGAGGACGCGATAGCTGAGCTTCTCTGGTCAGGTGGACGATAAGAGCAGAAACAACAGGAGCAATATATGATCCAGGACCGTATTCTTATCCTTGATCTCGGCAGCACCGAGAACACAGAACTAGCACGTTCAATACGTGAGTTGGGTGTCTATTCAGAGATACACCCGCATGATATCAGCCTGACAGAACTAAGACAGATACCCGGCGTTAAAGGAATTATTCTCAATGGAGGACCTAATTGTTTTATTGAAGGCGAACAGATTACTGTGGAGTCTGAGATCCGGTCGGCTGAAATTCCCGTTTTGGCAGTTGACTGCCAGGGTGCAGACCCTTGGCCAGGCGATAGTGAGACGCAGCTGACCGTACTAAGAGATTTTGTCTTCAACACCTGCGAAGCTGAAGCTAACTGGACTATTGAAAATTTCATCGCCGAGAAATTGAGTGAAATCAGAAGCCAGGTAGGCAAAGGTAATGTGCTTTTGGCTTTGTCGGGAGGAGTGGACTCATCGGTACTCACCGCTCTGCTACACAAGGCTCTGGGACAAAGAGTCATCAGCATACATGTCGATAACGGTCTCATGCGAAAAAATGAATCGGCCGAAGTTGTCAGGGTTTTCCGCGATGAAATAGGCGCCAATGTCATCCATGTCGATGCTGCTGAAAGATTTCTGAACAAGCTAACCGGAGTATCTGATCCGGAAAGAAAACGCAAGATTATCGGAACGGAGTTTATTCGTGTCTTTGAAGAAGAAGCAAGAAAACTGGATAATATCCGCTTTCTTGCCCAGGGTACAATCTATCCCGATATTGTCGAAAGCGGGACCAAGACAACAAAAGGAGTGAAGAGCCATCATAATGTCGGCGGTTTGCCGGCGGATATGAATCTTCAACTGGTTGAGCCTCTTAAGACATTATTCAAAGATGAGGTCAGGGCTTTAGGTATCAGTCTGGGGCTCCCCCCGGAATTGGTGTACAGACAACCATTTCCCGGACCGGGATTAGCCGTCCGTTGCCTTGGGGCCATTACATCCGAGCGGTTGCAGGCGGTACGTGAATCTGATGCTATTCTTCGTGATGAATTCGCCAGTGCCGGTTTGGACAAGAAGGTGTGGCAATACTTCACTGTTGTGCCGGAGTTTCGCTCTGTAGGTATCAAGGACGGTCAACGTTCATACGAGTATCCTTGCATAATTCGTGCAGTTAATACGGTCGACGCCATGACGGCCTCTATTGAAGAGCTCCCCTACGATCTTCTTTCACGTCTCACACGGCGCATCACCCACGAGGTCCCGGGTATCAATCGCGTCCTCTACGACCTCACACCCAAACCCACCGGCACCATCGAGTGGGAGTAAGCGACAACTACTCAAAAACACCTTAAACACTAGGTTTTAGAGTTTTAAAAAGGCTGACTAGGACA
Source organism: Clostridiaceae bacterium (assembly GCA_012838475.1). Taxonomy (GTDB): domain Bacteria; phylum Bacillota; class Clostridia; order Saccharofermentanales; family DTU023; genus UBA1046. The sequence continues at coordinate 10,271 of DUPE01000076.1, read as the reverse complement.
AAAATGGGCAAACATTCCAAAAGGAATAACAGCAAGTATTGTATCAAGTGGCTTAAAAATTGGATAAAAAGATAGACCGTAGCTTAATCGTTATGGTCTTTTTTGCGTTTGTTTTTTCTAAGAAACATCTACTTCTTTAAGTTTTAAAAATGCGGGTCTCATGATACAATAATCTTTAGAAAAATAAAGATGCGTTAATGGGAATCGAATGGGGATATGTCTAATTTTAGTTATGAGAAACTTTGGAAGTTGCTCGCAAAAAAGAAAATGAAAAAAGAAGATCTTCGCTTAAAGATCCAAGTCTCTTCTGCTACTTCTGCCAGGCTTGGTAAAAACCAAACTGTAAGTATGGAAGTTTTGGGAAAGATTTGTGAGGCTTTGAATTGTGATATCGGGGATATTGTTGAATATAAAAAATGTGTTGAAGAACTGCAAGTAGCAGAAACAGGAGGAACCTATGACGCAGGATAACTCTCTTGTTCTTGTTGAAGGCAACCAAATACAAAACCTGATTTACACCATGCGTGGGAAGCAAGTGATGATCGATAGTGATTTGGCTGTTTTGTATCAGGTCAGCACTAAAAGACTCAACGAACAAGTTACTAGAAATAAAAATCGATTCCCAGAAAAATTTATGTTTCAGCTATCCGAAGATGAGTACGATAACTTGAGGTCGCAATTTGCGACCTCAAGTGAGGAAAGCCAACACGGAGGCAGAAGATACATGCCTTATGTTTTTACTGAACAAGGAATAGCAATGCTATCGGCCGTTTTGAGAAGTGATGTTGCAGTTAATGTGAGTATCCAGATTATGGATGCTTTTGTAGAAATGCGCCGTTTTTTGATAAGCAATGCTTCCATATTCGAACGCATGGACCGAATGGAACTGAAGCAGTTAGAAACAGATCAGAAGTTTGGGGAAGTCTTTAACTACATCGCAAGTCAAACTGAGGTGAAACAAAATATCTTCTTTGATGGCCAGGTTTATGATGCCTTTAGCTTTATTGTTGACTTGATAAAGAAAGCAGAAATTAACTTTACACTCATTGATAACTACGTAGATACAAATACACTCAATCTGCTATGCAAGAAAAATGCGGGTGTCAATCTCTATCGCTTCTTAAGACAAGGTCGCTGTGCTGCGGGATTTTTAGTTGATCAAAATAGAAATTTTCCAGAGGAATCCACTTTTCAGTGAAGTCGAAGAACTGTTCTTCACTGCTTCGGTTCTTTAGCCTGCGTAGCTGTTCGTCTCTGTCGACCGTCAGAAAGACTTTGAGATTGTATAAGGAGCGCAAGCGTGGATGAAGGCTGTATGATCCCTCAACGATATTCAGTTTTCCCGGTTTGATGGTTACTTTCCTGTTATGACTCGTGTTTTGGCAACTGAAGACATGATAAGAGAACTGCTTCGATTCACTTAGCGGGTACGCAACCTCAGCAAGAAAGCGCTCATAATCGATATTGCCGCCGGGCTCTTGCAGTCTTTCGGCTGTTCGAAGCCGTGAAGGGAGAAAGAAATGATCCATCGGAATGACCTGGGCGCTGTACTGAGCGCTATAAATGAATTGTAAAAGTTGAGCCAGTGTGGACTTGCCCGCTCCGCAAAGGCCGTCAATAGCCAGATTGACAGAGCTTTCCGATTGCAGAAGCCGGTCGAGTCGGGTGAAGAGGTCGAAGTAAAGCCATAAATCCAGCGTTACGACACGATATGAGGGTGCATAATACTCATGGTACTGAGTGCTATGGCTGAACGAAGGACAAGTCTCAAAATCGTAAGCATCCAAAAAACGATCTAATTCGATAAGTCCAGACTGACACGCTGTTGCTTCCAGACAGGCGCGCAAACCTAGCAGCTTTTCTTTGAATTGCAGTCCCTGCCCTTTGACTAGGCTTGCTGCCCAAATACACAGGCGATTAACTGTAGATGCTGATATCCCGGTATTCTCGATGCCTGCCAGATGAATCCGGCAAAGACCGTTTCCCAAGGGCGTGAACCGGCCTGTGACAGGTTCAGGTTCGTTACGGTGGGCGTGGATCTCATCCTTTAGCCGCTCAAGACTAGAGCTTTCCTCAGTAATCAAATGGCCTGTCCCGAATTCACTTTGATAGATAAGCTTGATAAGATCTATAAGCTGTTGACGGGGTTGCAGCTTGATGCTGTGGTGAAGGATTGCCGTTAGCTGGTCATGATTATTCATTTTCAATCAGATTTGCTTTCCGTAGTGCCAACACGATAAGCGGAATCACCACAATCTGCACGATCAGGCCCGGGATCGCATTGATAAATCCTGCCGTAAAGAAGAGCTTCCAGGTAAACGTAGTACCTGAAAACGCATACAAGACAGCGCTGACGATACCCCAGACCAGACGACCGATCACCATGGCGAGAATTAGGTTAAGATAAATGAAAACTGTCTTGCGTGGGAGCAGCCTGTAAAGGGAACCGGTCAAGAAACCATAGCTTGCCAGCTCAAAAGCCATGGCAATCGCTGTGGGATAAAGGGACGGAATGCCAAACAGCAGGTGGCGGAGCAGAGGCAGCATGAAGCCGATTAGCAATCCCAGAGGCGCACCTACCACGAATCCGGCCAACAACACCGGCAGATGCATGGGCAAAAGCATATTGCCAATGCCGGAGATTTGCCCGGTCAAAAAAGGGAGGATTAGTCCCAGGGTGATCAGGATCCCTGAAATAGTTAATTTACGGGTTGTCAGTTTTCCAATCGTAGTCATCTGAATGATTATAACAGGCATTGGATTAGCACGCATCCACAACGATCCGCAGCAGGTGAAGTGCGGAATACACACAATTGACCGCAAGAGAGCCCAGGCTATTCCGGCCACATGTGCCGAAATGTGAACCTGCCTATATTCACCTGCGGACCGGATTCTAGCATCCATCGGATCACAACAGTTTTCCGGAGTTATGCCCCCTGCGAACAGGTCGCGGTACTCTTAAATAATCGTCTTCGCTGATTTATGAAAAGAGGGCTTGACTTATTAATCCCGGTAGCGTATATTCATTCAGTATACTCTTTAATTATGCAGTAAATTGCATATGGCACTGGTAATGAATATGACAAATAAAGTATATATGTCTTGCAATTGGACTGCAATTACATGAAAGTTATTGGGTGGAGGAAAAATGAAAAAGTCTAAAACAATGATACTGGCGGTTATCACTATTCTGATCATGGCTTTGGGTATTGCTGCCTGTGGTAATTCTGATGACAAACCCTCAGAAGAAGCTGGGGTAAAGCTGATTGAAATATCCCTTACCGAGGAAGACTATGCTTTTGGTGTAGCTAAGGATCAGCCTGAGCTTTCTAAGGCTGTTAATGAGTTTATCTCTGAGATTCAAGGGAACGGTACCTTAGATGAGATCTTCGAAAAATACTTCGGCGGAGGTACGCCGGTGGCGGTCAAATCTGCTGAACTTGATCCTGGCAAAGATCAACTGGTAGTAGCTACCAATGCGAGCTTTGAGCCTTTTGAGTATATGTTGGGCGAGGATTATTATGGTATTGACATGGAAATCGCAGCACTTATGGCAGATCATTTGGATAAGGAACTTGTAATAAGCAATATGGATTTCGATGCTGTTTGTCTGTCCGTAGGGCAGGGCAAAGCCGACATCGCCATGGCCGGTCTTACTGTGACTGAAAGCCGCAAGGAATTTGTTGAATTCTCTGACTCATATTATGCTGCCTCTCAAAATATTATCGTAATAGCGGATGATACCACCTTTGACGAATGCAAAGACAGCAGCGAAGTAGAAACTATACTGTCTGAACTGGGCGAAGATACTAAAATAGGCGTTCAAAATGGCACAACCGGACAATTTTATGTTGAAGGCGATGATGACTGGGGCTTTGTAGGCTTTGATGTGACATGTGTCGGCTACAATGCCGGCTCTCTGGCAGTACAGGATATGCTCAATGGCAATATTAATTATGTAATAATAGACGAGGCTCCGGCACAGTTTATCGTTACATCTGTCAATGAACTAAACTAATCCGGACCGGATACACATAATACTTAATGATCCCCGCCCTTTTACAAAGGGCGAGGATTTCTTATGAGAATATCCCTAAAGGAAGATATGATGGGAAGCTTTGGCATAAAATTTGAAAGATTCTGGCGAGTGTTCTATGAATACAACGGCTATGTAAGGGTACTGGAAGGTCTAAGGAATACAGTGACCATCGCCGTCTTTGGCTTAATAATCGGGGTCTTAATTGGTACAGCTATCGCTGCTGTTGAAGTATCACCGAAGAAAAGCATATTCTCCAGAGTCCTGAACAAGATTTGTGTTTTTTATGTGGCTCTTTTTAGAGGGACTCCGATCGTTGTCCAGTTGCTGGTTACATACTACGTTGTCTTGCCTCTGATAGGAATAAATATGTCTCCGGTTAATGTCTGTATATTGGTATTTGGTTTTAACAGTGGTGCCTATGTCTCGGAAATAATGAGAGGTGGCATTTTATCTGTTGATCCGGGACAAATGGAGGCAGGTCGAGCCGTCGGACTCAGCTACGGAGTCACGATGATAAAGGTGGTAGTGCCGCAAGCAGTGAAAAACATCCTGCCGACGATTGGCAATGAATTTATTGCTCTAATCAAGGAGACATCTGTTGTCAGCTTTGTCGGGGCTTTAGACCTCTACGTGGCCTTCAACTTTATAGGTACTAATAATTACGAGTTCATGGTTCCTTATCTGGTCATGGCTCTGATTTACATAATCCTGGTTATGTTCATCTCGCTCCTGATCAAAACTATGGAAAGGAGTTTGAGAAGAAGTGATAGAAGTAGTAGACCTTAGTCTAAATTTCGGAGATCTAAAAGTACTCAAGGACATCTCTTTTACCATAGACAAGGGCGAAAAAATAGCGATCATCGGTCCCTCAGGCAGCGGCAAAAGTACTTTGCTGCGCTGCCTGAACTTTATGGAAGAGCCAAGCAGTGGTTCAATATTTTTTGAAGGCACTGATATCGCAGATTCAGCTGTCAATCTCGATCTGCATCGCAGGGACATGGGTATGGTCTTTCAGCAGTTTAATCTCTTCAACAATAAAACTGTAATTGAAAATATCATGATGGCTCCCTTGCATATTGATCTGCATAATCTGAGAAAACTTAAACGGCAAAATGTGTTTTTCAAGATCAGAAATATATTTAGTAAGGATAAGAAGCCTCTGAACGAAATCAGCTCTGACAAAACCCGGCTTAAAATGGAAATTAGAGATAATGCCATGGAGCTCTTGCGTAGAATCGGATTGGAAGACAAAAGAGATGTTTATCCTTCCACGCTTTCAGGCGGCGAAAAGCAACGAATAGCGATAATTCGGGCTTTAGCGATGAATCCTAAAGTTATGCTTTTTGATGAGCCTACTTCTTCTCTGGATCCGGAAATGGTAGGTGAGGTCCTGGATTTAATCAGAGTACTGGCTGATGACGGTATGACCATGGTAATAGTCACACATGAAATGGGATTTGCCAAAGAAGTAGCCACCAGAATATTGTTCATGGATGACGGCAGGATTGCCGAAGACAGCCCGCCGGATCAAATGTTTTCTAACCCGCAAAATCCCAGAACGAAAGAATTCCTCTCCAAAGTTAAAGCGTTATAGGACACTTTGAATACATCTGTCGAACTTCAAAATAGATTCAGCTGGTCTTCTCTATCTTGATGCTTCAAGGACCTTGAGAAATAGTAAAATCAGTAAACTGACATAAGTTATGCAACATTTTAACGGCCTTGTTATGTTTTTGTAAATCTTGACAGAAAAGTAGACCCAAGGCTATACTCGAAAGCAGAATAGACCCAAAATTCTGAGTATTAACTTGATATTCCATAGCTTATTCTGGGTAGTCCAGACAGACAAGTTATTTTGCAGAAAAGGTATTTGTGTTGAAATGGATAAGCTTATTGATGAGACGATTACTTAAATACAAATCAATACGGAGTGGCGTAGTGGTTGCGCTTTTTGTGTGCTTCTATTGCCTAGTCTACTCTTCCCAATATAATTTATTCCGTAATCTGCTCGATTCTGTATTTTCTATAGGTTTGATTTTTCTAGTTATTGGCATGGCCTTTTATATTCATAATATTGGCTTGTTTAAGACTTTCAGGTATTGGGGTTATCGCGTCCGCGCACGCCGCACAATGGGCAAAAACTCGGCTTACGACGCCAAACCCATGAATTTTGTTGCATATACGGAGCATATTATGGCTCTACCGAAGAAAAGCACTGCTCACTATTTGCTATGGGGGTTGGCTCTGATAACCTTGTCATCGGTATTGCTTTTGTTGCGTATTAATTTTGCATAACTATGTACAAGAAGGAGAAAATTGATGAAAAAAAGTTTGAGCATTATTGCACTACTTCTGGTAGCTGTGATGCTGCTGGTGTCCTGCGGGGGCGGAGATAAACCAGTAGAAACTGCAGATCCAGGCACCGAAACAACTGAAGCGGGTGAAGCTGATCCCGGGACGGAAACGGATGCACCCGAAGAAGTAGATCCGGAAGTGGAAGAGCCGGGTGAACCAGTCACCTTGAGATTGGCAGTGACCCAGAGTGTAACCACTTTCAATCCTAATACTGCGGAGCATGCCGTCGAGTACGAGAATCAGAAATGGGTCAATGCCAATCTGTATAAACGTATTTATGACGAAGAACTGCAAGACGGACGTTGGGAGCCTGAGGCCGCCGACGGAGAACCAATTGATGTTAACGGAGACGGGAAAACCTGGAACGTCAATCTAAAACAAGACATCTTTTTTGAAGATGGAACCCCCATCGATGCCAACGTCGTAGAGTATTCCATGAAGATGGCTCTTGATCCTAAGCTTGCTAGCCGCAACAGCAGCATTGGCGGCCTTTTGGAAAACGGCGACGCTTATCTGACAGGCGAAGTTGAAAACTGGGAGGATGTCGGTTGTAAAGTTGTCGATGAATTCACAATCCAGTTTATTCTTGATGACAGCTATGTACCGTATAATGCCGGTGCTCTTATGTTGGACTTGAATCATGTTGGCGCGGGACTTGTTCATCCTGAGATGTTTGAGTCATGCTTTAATGAAGACCGCTCAGAGAATACTTATGGCACTACGGTTGACAGATTTGTGGCGGGTGGCGCATATACAGTCAGCAATTACATAGATGGCCAGTACCTTGAGCTCACCAAACGTGAAGAGGGTAACTCACTTATCGATTACTAAACAGTAGATGTCCTTCAGCTGAATGTAGTATCAGAAAGTAATACTGCTCTGCAGATGTACAAAAATGGTGAACTCGATGTTGTTGTTGCTAATACAGAAGAATATGACGACTATCCCGATGTTTACTATCTGTATACTCCCGACAACTACGGTATTTTCATTAATTCAGAATCCACGACTAACCCCGTGCTTCAGGATAAGAATTTCCGTTATGCGATATATTGGGGCTTTGACCGCGAAACATGTCTGAAAATGTCAATGCCAACGAATAGAGTAAATCCTTATCATTACTCAGAATTTGTTCAAACTCCGGATCCTGCTAATCCGTTAGAGTATGTTTATATGCGCGAGCAACCGGAAACAGCAGCAACAAGATTGGATGGACATGAACTAACAGCTACCGGTTATGATCCTGCATTGGCTGAAGAGTACTTTGCTAAGGCTTACGAAGCAAATGGCAATGCGAAAATTACAGTAGAAATGCAGTATTCTGAAGGCAGTGAGGCTCGTAAGGCTTGGGCTGAGGCTATTCAGTATCACTTCAATGAGCTGTTTGGCGCTGAGCGTTTTGAAATGGTTCTGAGAGCAGTACCTCACGCTTCGATTTATGAGAATATGAACCGCTACGGCGATCTGCCGTATGACATGTCATGCACAGCAGGCATTTTCCAAGACATTAAAGAGCCTTGGGACAATAGCAACTGGGTCTATTCAGGAGATGATACTTATAGCACGCAGTATACCCTGCTAGGCGAAGAAGCTGCCGCGGAATGGGATAAATTATATTACGAGTGCATGGAAGGCATCTACAAAGGAAATGATGAGGCGTCGCTCAGAGGCAAGATCGAAAACTCTGCCCGCATGGAAGAGATTCTCTTCAATGAAGCTACCTTTATTCCAGCATATTCAAGGGGAGATCGTTACTTAATCAGTGAACACATCAATATTCTGATGGAAGAAAATATTGGCGATCCCTATGAGTTCATCTATTTTGGACTCATGCAGGCAAGATATAACTAATTTTTAATTACCGTGAGTCCGGCAATACTAATATTGCCGGACTCAATTATTGATCAAAAAATGACTTAGCAGTATACCCGGAACGATTGAAGGGAGAGACTATGCTCAGATATGTGCGTCAACGGCTGATTGGGGTTTTTTTCACATTTATTATTATCGTTGCCCTGCTTTTCTTTATTCTGCACGCAATGCCCGGTGATATTTCATCTAGTCCAAAGATAAAGGAACCGCAGCGTATCGCAATTCGTGCGAAATACAGATTGGACGAACCTCAGCCTGTGCAATTCGTGCACTTTATTAAGAACTATTTAAACCTGGATTTTGGTTATTCATTTTTTGTTCGGCCAGGTACTCCAGTTAAAGAAGTAATTCTGGATCGTCTGCCCATTACAGTACAGTTGAATCTATTTGCGACTTTACTTACTATCCCTCTGGGTATGTTCTTTGGTATTACTATGGCCTTAAAGAAAAACAGCCTCTACGACCATGTAGCCAGTAGTTTTGTAATTTTGTTCATCTCCGCGCCAAGTTTTGTAGTTGCGGCTGTGCTTCAATATTTCATTGCTTATCGACTACAATGGTTGCCTTTAACTTTGGCTCCTGAGCCAACTCTCAACTGGACCAAATTTGTCTCAATGATTTTACCGATACTCGCTCTTAGTTTTGGGAATATTGCCACAATGTCCAGAATGCTGAGAGCTGAGCTGTCAGAGGCGTTGACATCTGATTATATGTTATTGGCAAAGGCGAAAGGTCTTACATATGGTCAATCAATTATGAGGCACGCATTGCGCAACGCCATGGTGCCGATGGCTGCTCAATTTTTGTATTTGGTTGTGTGGTTGCTCAGCGGATCGATAGTAATAGAGAATATTTTTGGAGTACCGGGACTGAGTAAAATATTAATAGATGCCATTAACTCAAAGGACCACTGGTTATCTTTAGGCGTGCTGTACTTCTACGTGCTAATCGGACTGGTGCTGGCGATTGCCGGAGACCTGTCATACGGTTTAATCGATCCTCGTATCAGAATGGGAGGTAAACACAGTGAATCATGATATTTACCTTGCAGGCGGAGATATATTATCTCAAGAAATTATAGAGCTCCCGGATGAGAACTTTGAGCCCGTTACCAGAACTGAAAAAATCCACGATGTAGCGTTTAAGCACGAACCAATCAGCTATCTGCGTGATGTAATGAAGCGCTTTGCAAAAGCTCGCGTCTCGGTCATCGCTTTCATTATTATCTGTCTCATCGTAATTATGGCTATCCTTGGGCCAGCTCTAAGCGGTTACAATTATCTTGAACAAAGCCCGGCTAAGATGAATCTTCCGCCACGCATCCCGGGGCTGGAAAACTTGGGGGTTTTTGACGGAACTTCTAAGAAGGATATTCAGGAGAGCAGTCTGGAAAGATATACAGACAGCGGCGCTTACATTAAGACTCTCGAAGAATTTGATTTCGTTTCGCGTGGCAAAACAACCAAGATGCTGCGCATTGAATATAACGCCTACATACATAACGGCACTCCTGACGATTATCATTGGTTTGGTACAGACAACGTTGGACGAGATTTGTTTTCGCGCGTGTGGATGGGAACACGAATATCTTTGATTTTAGCTTTTACAGTAGTCGTTATTAACCTTGCAATAGGGTTAATAATCGGTTCAATGGCGGGGTATTACGGTGGTTGGGTTGATTTCTTCTTACAGCGTTTGATGGAGATCTTAAACTATATTCCCCAAATGCCTTTGGCTATCTTGATAATCATGTTCTTTGGTGCCGGATTAAGAGCCCTGATGCTCTGCTTCGTATTAACCGGCTGGATCAGTATGGCTGCCTCAGTCAGGATTCAGTTCTATCGCTATAAGAACCAGGAATACGTTTTGGCGTCAAGAACAATGGGCGCCCGTGACCCTCGCATTATGTTCAAACACATCCTTCCTAATGCTATTGGAACTCTTATAACGGTTAGTGCTTTGACCATTCCTTCGGTTATTTTCCAGGAAGCGGGGCTTTCGTATT
>DUPE01000229.1 GCA_012838475.1 Clostridiaceae bacterium | reverse complement strand
GATATCACTGTCATTAAAGCTCGTTCTGAAGCAGAACTGCAAGCTGCCTATCTGCGGCAGTTATCCATCGCTCTGACTATCCGTGAGGGTAAAATAATATATAGAGATCCCGAAATCTAATACTAATTAAAGCCTGGGATCGTCTTCCCTGTAGAGCCGGGCAATCTGTTGCTCTAAACTCATGAAGTACCTCGTGATGCATCGTCTTCCATGTAGAGCAGGGGATCTTCTTCGATTAGCCCCTCAGCGGTCAGGCGCAGTACGTCTGTGCAAATCTCACGCAAGAATACCCTGTCATGGGAGACACTGATTACACATCCCGGGTAAGCGGCAATACTATCTCTGAAGGCGGGGTTGGTTAGGGGAGACAGATGACGGCTGGGCTCATCAAGAATCAAGACATTAGGACGAGTTAGCCGCATTTTCGCAAACGCTAGCTTGACCTTCTGCCCACCAGATAAAGTGTCGACAGTCCTGAGCATTTCTTCGCGGGAGAAGCTCAAGCTCCCTAACAGGTCGGCTGCCTCCTGTCTCAAGACGGCGACACCTTGAGGATCAAGATAGTCCAAGGCGGATACCGCCTCGGCGAAGAGAGACTGCCAGTCTTGAGGCAGATAGAAAACCTCGATATCAGATCTCTTTGCCAGCAGATCAACAATCCGGCGCAGAAGAGTAGTCTTGCCGCAGCCATTCATTCCCGTGATACCAATCCTTTCCGGCCCGCGAATCAATAAGCTTATGTCCTTCGCTAAAAGTTTATTTCCGGCATACAACTCGGGCAGCTGCAGATTGATAACTTCCTTGTTATTAGGGATACCGGCCAGATCTTCTAAGAAAAACTCCACATCTTCTTCCCGGTCGGTACGCTGGGTCTGTGTCTCGTGTTCACGCTCCAGGCGCCTGCCGGTTGACTTTACTGCGTGCATTTTTTTCTTTAGCAGGCGTCCACCCGAGGGATCCTGGCGGCTGATATTCTCCTGGTCACGATGAACTTTATCTTGGATAGCCAGATGGCGTTGCATTTTAGCCTGGTAGTCTTTTTCCTCTTTAGCTGCCAGCTTATTCTGACGCTCGACATTATATATAAACTGTTCTCTGTATTCACGAAATCCTAAACCGCTGTACGTGACCCTTGCTTCCGTACGGCGCCAGATCTGCTCAATGTGCAGGATTCTATTGGCTGATTTCTCCAATAATGTTTCATCGTGAGAAACATAGAGGATAGGCTCTGCACTGTTTTTGATAAAGTTTTCGATGTAATGAATGCCTGCCAGATCTAAATCGTTCACGGGCTCATCCAACACATAAATATCCGGCCTCGTCATGAAGAGTAAGAGAAGTCTCAGCTTCATCAACTCTCCACCGGACAAGCTACCTGTCTCTCGGGATGAGAACAACAGTTCGGAGTCGAGATTCAGCTCGCCGGAGAGGCGGTAAAGTTCGTTGTCTTCTGCACTTGGCAAGGTCAATTCAATAATGCTTTTGTCCAGCAGTTCCTGAGGGCATTCTTGCGCCAGATAGACTATGCGATAGGGGCCAAAGAATATTTCTCCCGTCCAATCTAGATAAGTTGCAGCCTCTTTTGGTCTGCAGATGACGCGCAACAATGAAGATTTGCCGTTTCCTTCTGCACCGATAACGGCTAGCTTATCTCCCTTTTGCAGGCTGAAATTGAGGTCTGAAATTAGTGTCTGTTGATCACGATTACGGATGATCGTAAGATTATTTACATGCAGCATAAGGACTCCTAAAGAATGACTGTCGTTGCCTGGTATTATTTAGCAATATGACAGCAGATTGTTGTTAGAGATTAGTCCTTAGCTGATCATTAACGTG
>DUPE01000099.1 GCA_012838475.1 Clostridiaceae bacterium | reverse complement strand
CCGCAATTCCTTTGACCGCCATCTCGCACTGGACGACACCTTTTCTGCCAACAACGATTTTATTGTTCGGATCGCCGGTTTCGCAGTTGAACGCAGCCACGCATCCCCGTGACCGTTCCTCGAACACCTTCGCCATGGATGAATTGCAGTGTCCTGTCTCTTCATCTCCGGCGAGAACAAAACGGATGGGCCTGTCAGCATATCCTGCTGCTTCCAGTGCTTTGGCCGCGAATATGAGCAGCGCCACCCCTCCCTTCATATCAAGGACGCCGGGACCGTATGCTTTCCCGTCCTCGATCCTGAAGGGGCGTTTTTCAACGGTACCTGCAGGAAAAACCGTATCGTAATGGCCCATGAGGACAACGGGAGTTCCGGGGCGATCTTTGCCGAGTATTCCGGCCACACTGTTTCCTGCTTTCTCGAAGCTGAGAATTTCTGTCTCGACACCGAAACTTTCCAGTTCTGCAGCAACTCTTTCGGCCGCCAGGTCCACGTTTTCCTTATCTCTTGAACCACTCTCCATGTTTACAAGTTCTTCCCAGAAAGCGAGAAGTTTTTCCCTGTTCTGTTCAATAAAATCAAACGCCTTATCCTGGACCTGATGTTCCATTGAAATATTCCTCCCCTCAGAATCAAAGATTATAAAAGAAGATTTCCAAAATAGAGAATATCTCATACAAAAAATTATTTGTCAGTTTAGCAAAGCGGAATAGGGAATTCAAGTGCTTCATTATTTTTAAAAATTTAAATGCGCGTTTTCTTTCAAAAGCGGGTGAAATGGCAGTTTCACAGGTATATCCAGTGCTTGACTTCCCGGTAGTATTTGATTATTATGTGTTCATAATACGGATAAAAAATCCATGGAGTGAAACGATAATGGAAAAGGGTACTATTCGTGTCCTTTCACGGGCATTTTCTATAATGACCTATATTGCACGGGAAAAAAGACCCCTGGGAGTGACAGAGATCGCTTCTGCCGTCTCCTTGCCGAAGGCGACTGTTTACCGCATCCTTGATTCCCTTGAAGCGGAACGGGCTGTCCTGAACCGTGGCGGCGAGTATGAACTTGGTCCAGTGACGCTGTTCCTGGCGGACGCCTACCGCAGCCAGGTCGGTTTTGCGGAGGTTGCCCGGCCTCACCTTCTCTCCCTGCGGAATGAAACGAAGGAGACGGTCCACCTTTTTGTCTACGAAAAGGGTGAGTTCTATTATCTGGACAAGATCGAAAGCCCCTACCAGGTGCGGATGCATTCACGAATAGGAGGCAGGGCGTCCATCTTTAGACTTTCTGCAGGGAAAGCCCTGCTCGCCCGTTTTTCTGCCGAAGAGCTGAAGGAACTTCATGAGCCGGTTCCTCCAGAGGTCGTTCGGGAATTTTCGGATATTCTGACGAGAGGGTACGCTGTAGATGACGAGCAGAATGAACAGGGACTGAGGTGCGTCGGTGCAGCCATAATTGACTCCAGGGGACGTCCAAGGGGAGCGGTGAGTGTTTCCGCCCCGGTGTACCGCTTTCCGCCGGAACTTGTTGAACGATATGGAAAGCTGGTGTCCGGGGTTGCTGAGGCTGTCACCAGGGAAATCGGTTCTTTTGAGAAATGCGTGTGTTCAAGTTAAGAATCCCGTACTGCGGGTAAAATGTGAAATTCAATATAAAAATCGAGGAGGAAGCAAGTATGATCAAGACAAACAAGCTCGTCATGATACCCGGTCCCACCCCTGTGGTGCGATCAATTCAGGACCAGATGGCCAGGGAGACCGTGGCCTTCGGAGACGCTGCATTCGTTAAGGATTTTTCGGAGGTCATCGCTGACCTGAAGGCCATGTGGCGCTGCGATGGAGAAGTTTTCGTGGTTGCCGGCTCCGGCACCATGGGTATGGAAATGGCAATTGCAAACACGACGAAGCGGGGAGACAACGTTTTGATCTGCTCCAACGGCTATTTCGGAGACCGTTTCATTGACATGTGCACCCGCAAGGGGTTGAACGCCGATGTCCTCTCCGCCGAATGGGGGAAATCGGTGACGCCGGAAATGGTGGAGAAGAAACTTGCCGAAAAATCATACCAGGTTGTTACGGTGACTCACGTGGAGACTTCCACCGGGGTGGAAGCACCTATCGCTGCCGTCGGTGAGGTGATGAAAAAGCATCCTGAGATCATCTACATCGTTGATGGTGTTGCGGCATCCGGTGGTGCGGATGAGTACATGGATACTATGGGAATAGATGTGGTGCTTTCCTGCACCCAGAAGGCCTTCGGTGTCGCCCCCGGACTCACGATGGTATGGGCCAGCCAGAAAGCCATGGAGAAGCGCAAGAGCCTCGGCACTATCCCGGAGTCTTATATCGACTTTGACAAGTGGCTTCCCGTCATGCACGATCCCTCGAAATACTGGGGAACACCCGCAATCAACCTTGTCTGGGCGCTGAAGGAATCCGTGCGCATCATGAAAGATGAGGGAACGGAGGAGCGCTATGCGCGCCACCGCCGCCAGGCGGCCATGTT
>DUPE01000104.1 GCA_012838475.1 Clostridiaceae bacterium | reverse complement strand
CCGGCGACAATATTGCTCATGCGATAGTTAAAGCCTAATTCGCTGTGCTCATAATGCCTGGCCGGATCTCTGCTTTGCGTAGACCAGAATCTAACCTTCTTAATTTTTTCCTCGTCCGCCGAAACCAGCATGCCGCCGCCGGATGTAGTAATAATTTTATTGCCATTAAAACTGAGAACGCCGTACTTGCCAAAGCTGCCCGTGGGTCTGCCCTTATAGGTGCTGCCCAGAGATTCAGCGGCATCTTCGATCAGTGTCACACCGTATTTCTCGCATAGTTCAACAATGCTGTCCATGTCAGCAGATAAGCCGTAGAGATGAACCGGAATCACGGCCTTGACACGCTCACCGTATTTTTCCAGAGCATACTCCAACAGCTCCGGATCCATATTCCAGGTTTTAAAATCACTGTCGATAAATACGGGTGTGGCACCGACATAAATGATCGGATTAACTGTAGCTACAAAAGTCAAATCCTGACAGAGGACGATATCGCCTTCGCCAACACCGGCTGCTAGTAGCGCTAGATGAATGGCAGCAGTTCCTGAAGACAAAGCTGCTGCATGTTTGCTGCCAATACGCTCCGCCATCTCCTTTTCAAAAGCTGTTACATTAGGACCCAAAGGCGCAATCCAATTAGTATCAAAAGCGTCTTTGATATATTCCATCTCATAGCCTTCATCACTCATATGTGGCGAAGAGAGCCAAATTTTCTCAGTCATAAGACCTTCCTACAATTTGTCAATTCAAGTAATAGTAAATCGTCTTAAGTAGTATACATCACCGTAACCGGCCAATTACTTGCTAGATATTTTACCATCTATTCTGAATTCTTTCAGTTATACGATAGAATGGCTTAAAATGAATGGGCGAAATACTTGACCAAAGCGGAGCAATCGAATGATAAACTCAAAAAACCACTTAGTAAATATGAAGCACACAAGTTTCGCAGTCTGGATCGTATCCATCTGGGGTGTAGCTATACTTTTCGGTGTTGCTTTACGTTTGGGCTGGGTGCCGGCAATTGATCTGCCTATCCTGACCTGGATTCACAATAATCAGATTGATGGGCTGCAGCAATTCATGTACATCATAACGCTTGGCGGTTACTTGCGAGCCTATATAATCGTGCTTAGCATATTAGCTTTGATACTGATTCCCCGGAAACAAATACATGCCTGGGTGGTATTGACTCTCAACGCTGCTGCAACTTTTGGAATTAATGAACTCATGAAAGTTATCTTTCAGCGGGAACGTCCGCTGGTGTTCTTCCAGATAGAGCAGGAGGGGTTCTCCTATCCCAGCGGGCACGCTATGGTTTCAGTCGCCTTCTATCTATTGGCAGCGATGATGCTGGCTAAAGCTTTCCCTAAATTGAAGTGGGTAGCTGTTATCCTTGGAGTTGTCAGCTTCCTGCCCGGATTGAGCCGCCTTTTTATGGGAGTGCATTATCCCACCGATATAATCATGGGCTGGCTGTTGGGTCTCAGTGCTGCCTTTTTCTGGTATAGAATCTGGGGGCGTAAAGGGACAGAGCACATCAGCAGCAACAAATTGGCTGGCTGCTCAACATCAGCGCCGCTATTTTCCTTTATAGATCTATGCTATTAAGTTTGAATTAGTCCTTTAGATCTTCAGCAGGGCGAAGGGCAGCGCCTGTGGCAT
>DUPE01000001.1 GCA_012838475.1 Clostridiaceae bacterium | reverse complement strand
TAATCCTATACTATCCTGTGTCAGGCTTAGGCCTTAGTCAACTAATCCTATACTATCCTGTGTCAAGCTTAGGCCTTAGTCAACTAATCCTATACTATCCTGTGTCAGGCTTAGGCCTTAGTCAACGGAGACCTGGCGGCGCAGATCTACCGGTGGCAACTGATAACAGAGGAAATTTCCGCTGATGCGACTGGCAATTCTCTTATCATATACCCGGCGCAAATCGTTGGCGCTGAGATTACTTGCTATGACAGTATGAAGATTCTCTCTATGCCGATCGTCCAATAATAAGAGGAGATCAGTATAGCTGGCGTCTTTTTGGCTCTCCGTTCCCAAATCATCTAAGATCAGCAGATCGCAATCCCATAATGCCTCTGTGAGCAGCCGCATCTCCCGGAATCTATCAGGATCCGGACGGAAGCTGTTCTTCAGCTGATGCCATTCTTGCGTTAAGTCAAAAAATACAGCTGCAGGCAGCATAAATACCGCATAACCCTTTTGCGAGATTTCAGCAGCGATGCTGCTGATCACCCAGCTCTTGCCGCTTCCCTCCTGTCCCGAGAAAAAGAGATTTTTGTTTTCTAAGGCTGCGAAATGCTCACAATAAGTATGAACAATATCCTTCAGGGTCGCCATATACTTTCTGGGCTTCATGTTTCGACCGTCTGCGTTTATCTCTTCAGGATAAATACGAAGATCCCAGTTCTCAAATCTAGCGTCCGGCAGAAGGGCTGAAGGGAGCAGACGTGCCAGCTTTTCCTGACGCAATTTATCATAGCAGCTGCAATAACGATTACCTGCCATACCCGTATCCTGACATAGAGAGCAATGCCACTTTGGTTCGTCATAATCGGGAGACAGTCCGTATTCCTTAAGCAAGCTGTGCAATTTCATTTGATGCATTGCCAGCTCCCGGGAAGCCAGGTCTTGTTCAACCTTGTTATTGTTGAGAGAGGCTTGCAGATAGCTGATACCATGCTGATTGATGGCTTGTTCGCATTCCAAGATCTCCGGGTACGCCAGATGTACTTCCTTGCTTATACTCTCTGCTCTGGCGAAAGCA
The DNA here is from genome assembly GCA_012838475.1 of Clostridiaceae bacterium. Lineage (GTDB taxonomy): Bacteria > Bacillota > Clostridia > Saccharofermentanales > DTU023 > UBA1046. The sequence continues at coordinate 1,899 of DUPE01000001.1, read as the reverse complement.
TTATTGCGTCTTAAAGCATATTCTCTTTCGATCTCTTGATTGATCTCTCGATTTAACTCACGCATCCGTATTCATTCCTGTTATTTGTCGATTTATCTCACGCACTGCATTTTTCTTTGTGATTTGTCAATCTAATTCATGCATCCGTATTGGTTCCTGCGACTTGTCGATTTAACTCACGCATCCGTATTGGTTCCTGCGACTTGTCGATCTAACTCGCGCATCCGTATGATTCCTGTAATCTGTCGATTTGTTATTTTTATTCGTTGTTAGCAGTAAATTCATCATCGGATTTTACTGTCTGCATTTTTGGATATGTCAGACCGAAGGCCTCGTCATAGTCAGCATCGGGGCCCTCACCTTCATAGTTATCCCTATTAGCGGATTTCGCAGTTTTGCCGCTGCTCTTACTTTTTTTACCCTGTAACCAGCTTTTGCGTTCGTTTTCTACATCCGCCTTTGACTTGATACCTTGACTGTGCCAACGGCGAAGGATCGTATCCACATAACGTAAATTAGGTCTGCTGCTCGCAGTGGTCTCTTCCAGTGCCAGATCAATAACGTCTTTGTCATAGCCTAGCTCATCCACCCAGCTTTCCACCATACGCATGCCCGGTTCAGTAAAAGATATTCTTAACACCTTGCAGATATGCTTATATAGGCCAAGGAACAATTCATTTTGTTCGTAGAAGACGCTTAACTCGGAGAATGTTTTCACACCATGTTTTGACCATCTGGCGGCGATCGAATTGAGGAAGGGACGATTGAGTTTCCCCCATTTATCAGCAGCGGTAGCTTCAGCAAACAAAGCCTGGACCACTGCGGGTTCAAATCTATACTTCGCGAACCAGTCGTCTATCATGTCGTACCAGGCGTGGGTCATCAGCCCCTGAAAATACTCATTGTTGATAGCAGTAACTACCTGCTCGCGCTCAGTAATTACTTCCGGAGACAAGACCACAGTATTCTCCTCGGGCTTGGCAGCTAAGAGAGTTCTTAGCTCAATCGCCTTCATATCAGACAGCTTAATGCCCTCTGAACTGAGAATAATGAGACCCTCTTCAACCAGTTTATTAAGCGACAGATCCAGATCCTTGGGAGTAAGTGATAGTCTCAAGGACAAGTCTTTTTTGGAAATTTCTCTCTTGCCGTTCTGGAAGGCTGAGAGAAGAAGCAGATAGCATTTTACAGCAGCGCCATCAAGCCGCGGCATATATTCGTGAATGAATATGTCCGGTACGGCGGTATCTGACAATAAGAATTTATCTTGTCCTTTTATCTCCATGGATAACCTCAGCATGTTGATAATATTGGAAAGTCGGCTGATAGAAAGCCCGCCACCTTAATTCGGGGGGCGGGCTTCAATTATAACATAGGGTATTTCGCTTGTCCTTAGGATATCGGCATACAAATACTATGCTTCAGGGACGCGCTATTTGTTATTGAGCCATGCGTACATAGTTCTGATAACGTTCATCAGCAGCAATGCGGGCATTCTCAAAGATCTCTTTGACCGTCTCTTCCGGATAGGTTCTGTACAAGGTTGTATAGCGTACTTCCTTCTCCAGGAAGTCTGTATACGGACGGCTTGGAGCTTTGGAGTCGAGAATGAACGGGTTCTTCTCTTCTGCCTTGAGAGATGGGTTGTAGCGATAGAGGTGCCAGTAACCGGTCTCAACTGCATCCTTCTCCTGTCGCTGGGCAACAGTGAGTCCACCTTTGATACCGTGATTAATACAAGGCGCATAGGCGATGACCAGTGACGGACCGTCCCAGGCCTCCGCTTCACGCAGCGCTCTGAGAGTCTGGAGCTGACTGGCTCCCATGGCAATCTGAGCTACATAGACATAACCGTAGGTCATTGCCATAGCGCCCAGATCCTTCTTCTTCACTGGCTTG
>DUPE01000203.1 GCA_012838475.1 Clostridiaceae bacterium | reverse complement strand
GCGCACTCTCTTCAGCCAGCAAGTCATCCCAAAGCTGGTATGCCTTAACCCATTCTTGCTCTAGCAGATTTTCTTCGGCTGCGGTTATGGCGGGACGAGCCCTTTCCAGCTCAGTGATAGAGTCAGCGTAGGTTTTAATAATAGGTTGCAATCTTTCTATCGGCTGCAGCATATTTAATTGTTTTATGAAGCTGTCGGCAGGGATCTCACCTGTCAGATAGTTTGCAGCTTGTTCGCTGATAAAGGTGGTCATGATCTCCGTACTGACAGTACCGGTGACCGAGAGAATTTGTTCCTCTTCCGCGGTAATTACTGCGCCACTACTCATCTTGGCGGTTATTTCGTGGATTTTTTCGGCGATCGCCAGCTCAATCTCCTGCACTAAAGCCAAATTCTTTTCGCGCTCAGAGGTAGGGCCGGATGTGCCAAAAGCCAACTCCCTCACTTCGTTATACTGTCGCATCACTTCTGCGTAGTCATTCTCCGCCACAGCAGCCAAATAATCTGCTTCCTGCTGTTTATGCGGCTGCCGGAAAATATAGAAGCCTACAGCAGCGACAATTACAATAGATATGATTGCCAGCCAGACCCAACGCTTACTCTTCTTTTTGCGGTCGCTGAACGGACCACCCGGAGACATCCATTCTTTTGTCACGACAAGTTCTCCAGACTAAGCTGCTCGCCTGAGGCATTGCGGATATAGCGGCCGGCACCGGGAAGATTCTTAACCTTGTAGTACTCCGGATCGTCCAGTTTCGTCAGTTGCTCTGTCCTGAGGAAACGTTCCAATGTTTGAGAATTCTTGCCGCCGGATAAGATCAGGCTGCCTCGTGATGTCCGAGTCGCCTTCTGAGTAACCTGCGAAGCAGAAAATATCAACAATTTACCCTGATTGTTGATAACACCGAACTCAGGGTCTGAGCCTTCAGCGATATAGCCACCGCCAAGCAAAGGGGAACGATCTGAATAAGCGCTTACTATCTTCTTGCGTCTGTTCTTAGTGGCATATGATGAAACATCAATACGAACTGCGCGGCGGTCACGGAAAACCAGCAGAAATTCTCCCTGGAATTTCTCTTCTGCAGCATACATCATGACAACTCTCTCGCCTTCGTCCAGGTTGAGCAAATTTGGAGTGTAGCTGCCTATAAACGAAGGTTTATGGTCTTCAATTTCGTAAGCGAAAATCTTATAAACCTGCGCCTTATCGGTCAAGAAAATGATTTCGGCTTTGTTTGTAGTGTCAAATTCTTGCACTAAAATATCGCCTTCTTTCAATCTAAGGTCAAAATTTCCGCGCAACGAGGTTAAAGCCAGCTTCTTAAAATAGCCTTCTTCACTGAGGAAGATACGGATATTGTAGTCTTCAATCAAATCTTCTTCATCAAGCACGGGGACATCTTCAGGCTCGACAAGCTTGGTTAGTCTCTCACTGCCGTAAGTCGCGGCAATATTCTTCAACTGTTTGCTGATCTTACTATTGATCAACTTGGTGCTGTCAGCTAAGCTTTTGAGCTCAAATATTTCTTCTTCCAGCGTCGCTATCTCATCAATCCTGCGCAGAATATATTCCCGGTTTAGATGGCGCAATTTAATTTCCGCTACATATTCCGCCTGTACCTTATCGATATTGAAACTCGACATCAAATTTGCGACCACTTCGCTTTCCTTTTTGGTCAGCCTGATCACGGCAATTGCCTTGTCAATATCCAGCAAAATCAGCTCCAGAGCCTTGAGTAGATGCAGTTTTTCCTCTTTATTCCTGCGCTCATAATTTGCTTCGCGTCTTACGCATCCTTGACGCCAGCTCAGCCAATTTTCTAGAATTTCAGTTACACCCATCGTTTTGGGTTTGCCTTCAATCAGGATATTGAAATTACAAGAAAAACTGGTCTCCATTGAGGTCAGATCAAACAGCTTCAAAATGAGCATTTTGGGGTCGGTGTTTTTTCTGTAATTGACGGTTATCTTGAGCCCGTTTAAATCAGTTTCATCTCTGACATCCAGAACCTCGCGTAGTCTGCCACGTCGTGATTGAGCAGCTATATCATCTATAATGGCCTCAACAGTTGTATTGTAAGGGATCTCATAGACCTCGATCAGATTTTCCTTCTTATCGATTCGGTATTTTGCTCTGAGCTTGAAAGAGCCGCGCCCGGTCTCATAGATTTTCTCCATCTGGTCCCGGTCATAGATAAGCTCGCCTGCGGTAGAAAAATCCGGAGCAGGCATCGTCTCCAGCAAATCGTGTTTTCTATTTGCGATGAAGGCGGCGGTCGTATTGCAGACTTCCTTTAGATTGAAGGAGCATATATTGCTGGCCATGCCAACCGCTATGCCCTGATTTGAGTTGACTAATATAGTCGGGAAGGCGGCCGGCAAAAGCAAGGGTTCTTTCATAGTGCCGGAATAATTATCAACAAAGTCGACCGCATCCTTTTCCAGACCGTCAAAAATCAAGACAGCGCTGGAATCAAGGCGTGCTTCGGTATAGCGAGCGGCAGCGTACTGCATATCTCGAGAATAGACCCGCCCGAAATTACCCTTCGAATCAATCCAGGGATGAATCAGAGCACCATTTCCTCTGGTCAGACGCACCATAGTTTCATAGATTGTCTGATCTCCATGGGGGTTCAAGGACATGGTCTGACCCACAATATCAGCTGACTTTGCTCGCGCAGAATTCAGGAGTTTCATCCGATACATAGTGTATAGCAATTTGCGATGAGCTGGTTTAAAACCATCTATCTCAGGAATCGCACGCGAAACTATCACGCTCATGGCGTAAGGCATGTAGTTCTTCAAGAGAGTATCCGTTATAGCTTGCCTGATAAGTTCGTTACCTGGCTCTGCTTGCTCATCATCTGAGCGCAGATTATCGCTGTCTGATGTCACTGTTTGCCCGTCAACGGATTGTACATCTTCGTTGTCTGACGTCATAGCTCGCCCGTCATCTGCAGTCCCGGTGTACACGTCGTCACCTCGATCAACGGCTTCGTCATGCTGAATAATATCTTCTATTTCAGTTTGTAAAGTCTGTTTAATGTCCGGCTTTCTAATCTTCTGTTTGCCGGATCTCTTCTCTTGCCCGTTATCCAATATTTCACTTTGCTCTTTGTCGCGAGAGTCCATCTTTCCTCCGGTGTCAGGCTAAGTCCAGCATGTCCATATAGGAATCGCCGTAGTCTTGAATATATTGTTTTCTGCCGGCTAAATTGTCCCCCAGCAAAAGGTCAAACATCTCCGCTGACTCTTCGTAACCGACAGGCACAATCTCTATCAGCTTTCTGGTCTCGGGATTCATCGTCGTAAGCCACATCATCTCCGGCTCATTCTCACCCAAACCCTTAGATCTCTGTATATGAACATTGCCTCCATTTAACTCTTTCAAAATATCGTTTTTCTCCCTGTCACTATAGGCAAACAAGGTCCGTTCGACTTTCTTAACCACGTGGGTAATCTCAAACAGAGGCGACTCAGCTATAAAAATCTTACCCTCCGTAATTAAAGTAGGCATCAGGCGATAAAACATAGTTAGAATCAGAGTTCTAATCTGAAAGCCGTCGACATCAGCATCCGTACAGATTATTATCTTGTTCCAGCGCAAGCTGTCAAGATCAAAACTGGCAATTTTGCTGCTATGCTTCGATTTAATTTCCACGCCGCAGCCCAGCACCTTAATTAAATCCGTAATTATCTCACTATTAAAAATAGTTTTATAATCTGCCTTGAGACAGTTCAATATCTTACCGCGAATAGGAATAACTGCCTGAAATTCAGCGTCTCTGGCCATTTTAACCGAGCCTAGAGCGGAATTTCCTTCGACAATATAAAGTTCCCTTTTGTTGACATCCTTGGTACGACAATCCACGAAATTCTTGATCCGGTTCTGGAAGTCCAGATTACCCATCAGTTTTTTCTTAACATCAAGTCTGGTTTTTTCTGCATTCTCACGGCTGCGCTTATTGATCAATACCTGATCCAGGATTCTCAATGTTTCTGCCTTGTGTTCAATAAACCATATCTCCATCTGCGTACGTATCAACTCGGTCATGTACTCTTGAATAAACTTGTTACTGATGGATTTTTTGGTCTGATTCTCATAACTGGTAAGTGTCGAGAAGGAGCTTGAAATCCAGATGAGACTATCCTCGATATCAGTGAAGGAGATTTTGCTTTCGTTGGCTTTGTATTTGTTCTCTCGCTTAAGCAAGTGATCAAGCTCTGCTACCAGAGCTGATCGCATGGCTCGTTCCGGCGATCCACCGTGTTCCAGCCAGCTGGAATTATGGAAAAACTCAATATCTCCGGCCTCATTGTTGAAAACGAAAGCACATTGAGCCAGTACCTTGTACTCCGGTTTATCCGCGCGATCCTTACCTGAACCTTCGCCTTCAAAAAAGAATGGCTCAGAAATCCCTCTGCCACCGTCCAGTTCCTGCACGAAACCAAGTATGCCCTCCGGATAATGGAATTCCGTTGTCTCATCTGTCACCTTATCAATGAAGATGAAACGGACTCCGGCGTTGACAATTGCTTGTCTCTTTAAGATCGTATGAAAATTCTCAGACGGGATCTCGATCTCTGTAAACACTTCGCGATCCGGCTTCCAGTGTTGACTGGTACCGGTACGTCTGCTGTTAGTCTCCGTCTTGGAAAGCCCACCGATATTCACGCCTTTTTCAAAGTGCAACTCATATCTGTAACCATCGCGCAGCGAAACCACATCAAAGAACTCTGAAGCGTACTGGGTCGCACAAGCGCCCAGACCGTTGAGCCCCAGGCTGTATTCGTAATGAAAGCCTTCATTAGTTCTGTATTTACCACCGGCATAAAGCTCACAGTATACTAGCTCCCAGTTGAAGCGCTTTTCCCGCTGATTGTAGTCCACCGGGATACCGCGCCCGTTATCTTCTACTTTTATGCTGTGATCAGCATATCTGGTTATAGTAATCTGATTACCAAAGCCTTCGCGAGCCTCATCAATAGAATTTGATAATATCTCAAAGAAAGACTGCTCGGTACCGCTCAGATCATCCGAGCCAAAAATTACCGATGGTCTTTTCCGTACTCGATCAGCACCTTTAAGCGTACTAATGCTCTCATTGTCATACTCTCTTGACTTACTCATTAATTATAAGCCCCTCCTGGACATAGATCTTACTTAAGCCTTGCCGGTCACCAGTGGCTGTCATAAATAGTGGTTAGAAGCCAGCCGCTGACATTGCCGGGACGATCGTCTCAAGCGCCTTCAAATTTCAAATAATCGCATTAAGCTAGCCGCTGCCATTGCCGGGACGATCACTCAAGTGCCTTCGCATCTACAAATAATTGCATTATCCGGCCGCTGCCATTGCCGGGACGATCACTCAAGTGCTTTCACATCTACAAATAATTGCATTAACCCAGCCACTGCTACTGCCCGAAATAATAACACAACTGCAACACATATCGCTTCAAAACGCTGTAATATCAATGCTCAAGTATATTTACTATTATACACTAACAAATAAAACATTTGTTTCCCTAAACTACAATTAACTTTCATTTTAACTTCTATTTTTATTTGACTTCTGTAAACCGCAGTTAGAAAAAGTCTCCATATCACAACTGTTTAAGGCTTCAAACTATCAGGCAAAATATTAACTCTAACAACAACAATTATCCAAAGTCCGTCAAATTTCCGCGATTCATATCCCAAGGTACAGTTGCAAACTCATGCTGTTACTCCTTAGTTGTTAACAGTTTGCCCTCGGGAACAGTCTTCTGCAAACGGGGGATGTAGAAGATGCGGAAGCAGTTAAGAACTACCAGCAAAGTTACCCCTACATCTGCAAATACCGCCAGCCACATTGGCATATAGCCAATTGCGGTCAGCAATAAGAAAAGAAACTTGACTCCCAAAGCGAAGGCAATATTTTGACGAGCAATGTGCTTAGTCTTTCTGGCAATAGTTAATCCCTTGGGCAGTGCGGACAAATCGTCTGTCATCAAAACTACATCCGCAGCTTCAATAGCTGCATCGCTTCCTATACCGCCCATAGCAATCCCGACATCTGCGGTGATAAGAACAGGGGCATCGTTCAGCCCATCGCCAACGAAGCCTGTGCTTCCTTTATGAACGGAAACTTTGGCTTTTTCCATCCAGGCAACCTTATCTTGTGGCAATAGAGAGGCATGTACCTCATCAATGCCGGCTTCACCGGCAATCTCACGGGCAAAGACTTTGTTATCGCCGGTGAGAAGTGCTATGCGGTCAACGCCTGATTGGCGTAAAGCGGCAACAGTTTTTGCGGCTTCCGGCTTTAATTCATCGCGGATAACTATATGCCCCAAATAACGTGCGTTCCTGATTGGTAGTGATTTCTTCATTTCTTCATAACTTTGCGTTTCTTTGAAGCCAGGGATGATGGCAACGTGGCTCATCGCCCAGGCTTGACCCTCGCAACCATCTGCGAGTGCCTTTTCATGCAAGCCTAACAGTTTCATCAATGCCGCATTCCCAATGTAAACCGTAGTTGGATATTCAATATCAGTAGACAGGCTGTTATTTCTCTCAAGCACCCCACGCATCCCATGACCGGGCAAAGAAATGACATCTGTCAAACCTGAATTTGTAAAACTGATACTCCGGTCTGAGACATGTTTGACGATGCTCTCGGCTATAGGATGAGTTGATCCCCGCTCTAAAGCCGCAGCCAAAGCGAGAAACTTTCGTTCATCAACGTCCTCCTCCGCATGGCTAAACAGGACACTGAATTTGCCTTTGGTCAGCGTCCCTGTCTTATCAAAGGCCAGCGTACTCAACGCAGCCAGATTCTCCAGGTCATTGCCTCCCCTGATTAGAACACCATTACGGGATGACATACCCAGACCGGCTACAAAAGAAAGCGGCACTGAGATCACAAAAGCACAGGGACAAGACACGACCAGAAAGGTCAGACCACGGTAAAGCCAAGTCGCAAAATCCTGATCCATGAAAAGCAAGGGAGGCACTACAGCCACTAAGACCGCCAAACCAACAACAAACGGTGTATATATGCGGGCAAAGCGTGTGACGAATGATTCAGACTTAGCTTTGCGTGAAGAGGCCTCCTCAACTAACATCATCACGCGACTGGCAGTTGAGTCTTTATAAGTTGTTTCCGCTCTCAGGCGTAAGAGACCATTGCCATTGATGCTGCCGCTCAACACCTTGCTGTTGGCCGCGACCTCAAGAGGCAAGGACTCCCCTGTAATCGCAGCGACGTTCAAACTACTCTGACCGCTTATGATTACACCATCTGTAGGAATAAGCTCCCCCGGACTTACTTCCAGAATGTCCCCTAATTGAATAAGCTCAGGGTCAATCCGACGCACGCCGTCCGCCTCTACCCGATTTGCATAGGGAGCGGCGATATCCATCAAGTCAGAAATCGATTTACGAGATCGCCCTACCGCAAATTCTTCAAGCAGTTCGCCGATCTGATAGAGGATCATTACAAGAGCAGCCTCCGTATATTCACCCAATGCCACGGCGCCAATTGTCGCCACAGACATAAGGAAATCCTGGTCAAGTACAAAGCCCGCAAGCAACTTGCGTCCGGCAGAGATTATTACTTCGTAGCCAGCCAACAACCAGGCTGCCAGCAAAAGCCCAATCGCCAATCCGGGTTGCTGCCAGACATATCTCGCCAACAATCCAATGCTGAAGGCGCTTAATGATAGGGAAAATGAAACAATTTTCCAGCGCCTGCCGGATCTGCTCCCTTCCTTCTCCTGATCATCAGTTCCACAGCTGCTGCAGCTTACATCAGGCTCGAGCACGCGACCCCCAGCTTCATCAGCCTCACATGCGCGGCTCCCTTCTCTACCGCTCTTTGCTTCGGCCGTCTCCACTGCGTCGTTTCTATCTTCCAGAGTCTCGCATTCATCAGACATTCTCTTGTTATCAATAACCGGTGTGCTATCATTCATTTATTGTCAAGCTCTCCCTCAGTATACTAATGTATCAAGTTCTCTCTCAGTCGCCTTATATACCAACTTCTCTTTAAGCATTATCCTCATTGATATGCGCCTTGACCACATCATAGATATCAATCACATGCTCGTCGGCCAAGCTATAGTAAATATATTTGCCTTCCCGTCGGCTCTTCACGACATTGTTATATCTCATAAGTCGGAGTTGGTGTGACACAGCCGAATCAGACAGGCCGACCACCTCAGCCAGATGACTTACACAGAGTTCTCCATGTCGCAGCGCCGAAACAATTTTTACGCGCGTGCCATCCCCAAGCACAGAAAAAAAGTCAGCCAGAAGTGTTATTTCCTCAGACGCTGGTATCCGATCTTTAATTTTCGTTATTTGCGCCGTTAAGTCCTCTTCGTTCCCTACTGGCATGCTATCCTCCAAAGATTGAACACTTTCAATCATACATTTGAGCAAGTATTCAATTGATTATATGAGAATTTATGACTAGCTGTCAAGTTGCAATTCTCCATGCCAATCTCGTCAAAATGGTTTAAGATTTTGCCCGCATATAACCGACCGGGGATTTCCGGTCTGCCAAACACCTCCAATCTTTGTCTTGATTGGTCCAGGATTTTGTCCGCACTCCCCAAACACCTCCAATAACTTGCCAGGGAAACTAAATGCAGATACACTTCAGTCATCATTCTGACATTATGAAGATAATTATTAGAAGGAAAAGGAAATAAGATGTTTTCTCGCAGTGTAGTTAAACTGCCTGGCCTTGAATGGCCTTGTTGGCGCTACCCTACTATTGATTCAACCAGTAGCGAAGCTATGCGCTTAATCGATGAGACCAGATTCGACCGAGCTTTGCTCTGGGCAGATAAGCAGACAGCAGGTCGTGGTCAGCGCGGCAGGGGCTTCTATTCACCTTTACACAAAGGCCTCTATCTCAGCTTTATTTGGCATTGCTCCTACAACTTGCCGGATATCAAGTCCGCCACTTTGCGGGTTGGGCTTTTGCTGGCGCAGGTTGTAGATCTATGGTTACTGCGAACTGCCGAAAAAGGCTCCAAACGCTACGGCGAAGACGTTAATCGCCCGGATGATGACTTTTACCGTGCAAATGATGACTTTAACCGTACAGATAATGACTACGTCTGCACTGCAGGTTATAGTCACAATGAAACGGGCCATGCCCGGAATGTAGAAGATTTCAGCTACTCAGTTAGTGCCCACAATTGCACTGAAGGCTGTGGTCACATAGTTGAAGTTTTACATCATGAAACCGGGGAATTTACCCGTATCAAGCCGATAAATGATCTTATTTTACGTGAACGCAAGGTAGCCGGTATTCTCTGGGAGCAATATAAATCACATCACATTTTAGGCATCGGAATAAATCTTTTCCCTTCCGATCTGCCGGCGGATATAGCCGCGACAGCAGGCAGTGTTTTCCCTGATTTAATAGATTTAGACCTAAAGGCAATGATCACTGAGCTGTGGCAAAAACTTGACCGGGGATTATTCTTTAGCGATTGGTCTCTTGATGAGGCAGAGCTAAAAGCCCGCTTGCTGCCGTTTGATCAATC
>DUPE01000211.1 GCA_012838475.1 Clostridiaceae bacterium | reverse complement strand
TAATGACTATCCAAGAAGAATCTTGAAAGGACAGACAGCAGCCGCAATTTCTCAGGCCGCTCGAGCGGCCTGAGAAATGCAAGACATCTACTTACAAAATGCGTTTCACTTAATGTTGCATTCCACGCATAGCATTTTGTCCAATAGTGCTCTGGACTAAATTATCTACAATTGTACAATTGAAAGGGTCGCTATTTTTCCCCCAAATTAAATTTCATATTAGGAGGCACTACACATGGAAGGCACTATGAAAGCATTCGTTTATCATGGCCCGGAGAACATGAGTCTTGATCAGGTTCCCATTCCCCAGATCCAAAAACCTACTGACGCTATCGTCAAAGTGACCACTTCTACCATCTGCGGTACAGACAAGCATATCCGTCACGGCGGTATGCCTGATGTTGAACCCGGCAGAATCATTGGTCACGAATTCTGCGGAATAGTTGAAGAAGTTGGTTCGGCTGTCACCAAATTTAAGAAAGGCGACAAGGTCGCAGTGTCATGTGTCACCCAGTGCATGTCTTGCTTCTATTGCAGGCGCGGCATTTATTCACAATGCACCACCGGCAGCTGGATTTTTGGCTATAAGATCGACGGTTGTCAAGCCGATTATTGTAGAGTTCCTTACGCTGATTCCGGTTTGCACATCATCCCGGAAGGTTTGACTGATGATGACGTACTCTTTGTGGGCGATATTCTCTCAACCGGCTACTTCGGAGCCGAGAACGGAAATATTCAACCCGGTGATACTGTAGCAGTCTTCGGTTCAGGCCCTGTCGGCATGTCCGCCATGGTTGCTGCGCGCCTTTGGGGACCTGCCCGCATCGTCGCTGTTGATATCGATGAGTCCAGACTAGAGTTTGCTAAGAAGCAGGGCTGGGCAGATTATGGCCTAAATCCCAATAAAGTTGATGTTGTCCAGGCTCTAAAAGATATGACTGACGGCCGCGGCGCAGATGTCACTATCGAAGCCAATGGCTTTGAGCCTACCTTCAAGGGAGCCATCAACGGCGTAAGACCCGGCGGCATTGTTTCCCTGATAGGAGTCTTCGAAACACCTCAGGAAGTTGCCATGAACACCCTTTGGATTAAGAATATCGAGATCAAAATGGGCTTGGTCAATGCTAACCGCATACCCGAACTGATTGACCTGATCAAAGAAGGCAAGATTGATATGAAACCTCTTATCACTCATACTCTGCCCTTGTCTAAGGTTGCTGAAGGCTATGATATCTTCGAAGAACGTCGCGACAACGCCATTAAGGTCGTACTCAAAGCTGACGCATAAATAGTCTCTAGGTTGCTGATGACAGCACTAACCTCTTGCTGTCATCAATCAATATTCTCGCTGGCAATGGCGATATACACTGTTACCAGCGAGAATTCAAATTCGTATTCCGCAGATATTTGTGCAAATAATAAATCAATGGAAACGGCGCGGTCATCAGACCACGCCGTTATCGTTTGTTGATGGTGCGCTTAGCCTGCAAATGTGACTTACTTAGCGGGAACAGCCAATGTAATTTGCACCTGCTAAGCCTGTTTCAACTTAGACTGCAGAGTTAGTCAACCTTATTGCCTTCAGAGTCGGTGAAAGCAGGTACAACTGAACCATCATAGTTCTCTTCAATATAATCTTTGATCTTGTCAGTCTGCAGGGCTGCCAGCAGCTTCTGGAACTTCTCGGCATCGACTTCATCGCTGCGAACAGCAATTATATTGACATAGGGAGAGTTAGCATCTTCGATAGCCAGTGAATCTTCTACCGGATTGAGCTCATGCTGGATAGCATAGTTGCCGTTAATGACTGCGATGGCTGCATCTCCGTAGACTGTAGGAATAGCGGCTGCTTCGAGGGCAGTGAACTTCAAGTTCTTGGGGTTTTCGGTAATATCTTTCTCTGTCGCGTTAACTCCTTCAACACCCAGCTTAATCAGACCCAGTTCCTGACAAAGTAAAAGCGCGCGGCCACAGTTTGTCGTGTCGTTGGGGATCATCACTTCATCGCCTTCTTTCAGTTCGTCCAGAGAATTCAATGTTGTAGAAAATATGCCCATGGGTTCAATGTGGATACCGCCCAGAATGGCAAGATCAAGGTCACGCTCGGTGGCGAACTCTTCCAGGTAAGGAATGTGCTGGAAGAAATTGGCGTCGATCTCCCCTTCAGCCAGATCAAGATTTGGCTGCACATACTCAGAATACTCTTTGATCGTTACTTTAATGCCTTCATTATCTAAGTCTTCAACTATCTGTTTAATAATATCAGCATGAGGAGAAGGCGATACACCGATAACAATTTCATTGTCGCTGGCGGCTTCTTTCTTGCCGCAGGCTGATGCAAAAACAGTGGTGAAAACCAACAATAGGGCTAATGTCAAGACCAAAACATTCTTCTTTTTCATAACTTACTCCTAAAATAATTATTTTTGCGCTTAACGAGCGCTATTCGTGTTGCACTAAACGGTGCTGTTCGTGTTCGCGCCTTTCGACGCGATTTGAAATTTACGCCGGTTTGGCGTCGATCTTAATTCTTATCTATGGTCAATCGCCCTGCTCAGAGCGTTACCAACTAACTGAACCATCTGCACTAGAATCACTATTAAAATCACTGCAACCAATAAAGACTGCGGCTGACGGTTATAATGTCCCCAGCGTATGGCCAGATCACCCAGACCGCCGCCGCCGATCACTCCTGCCATCGCGGAATAACCGATAATATTAATGATGGTCGTGGTCGCGCCTTGGATCAGGGACGGCAATGCTTCCGGAATCAACACTCTGGATATCAGCTGCGGTATTGATGTTCCCATCGCCAGAGCCGCATCTATTACTCCCTGCCCTACTTCGTTGATGCTCGTCTCCATAATCCGTGCGACAAAAGGAATTGCCGCCAGAGACAAGGGCACTGTCAACGCCAGAGTTCCTGAGGAGCGGCCTGTCAAGATCAGGGCCAACGGTGCGAAGACGATTATCAGGATGATAAAGGGCAGCGAACGAAATAGATTGATTATTACGTCCAGCACCCTGTAGAGACTCTTGACCGGCCTAATGCCGTTCGGCTGAGTCAAAACCATAATAATTCCCAGCGGCAGTCCGATCGCAATAGAGAATATGCTGGACACTCCCACCATAAGAAGGGTTTCGTATAACGCCTGCAAATACTCACCCATTGATATCACCTCCCTTAGCTTCAGATTGACCTGAAGTCACTGCAGCAGAATTATCTCCGCTGCCATCCGTCTCGATATCCGGGAGACCGGATTCAGACGTGCTCGCTGTTTCCGGCTCGGTTTTTTCCGGATTATGCGTGCTGTTCGGATCAATCTTCTTGATATGCACGTTTTTCTCCTCCAGATATGCAAGCGCTAGCTTAACCTTCTCCTGATCATCTTCGGGGAAGGTAACCGCCAGCCAGCCCACTTGTTCATCTTGCAAAATATTGATGTCTCCCGCCAATAAATTTATATCTATCTCAAAACGTCGAGAGACGTCTGATATCAGTGGCCTTGAAACCTCCCCCCCTGCAAAGCCCAGTCTGTAAACATCGTCATGGGAGAAGGCGCTTAGCTCGGAGAGCGGCCTCTCTTCATCAAGGCTGCGAATCAGAGCTATAGTACGTGGATGCTTGGGTTCCAGGAAGAGTCCTTTGACTGTGTTTTGTTCAATAATTTCTCCGCCTTCCATGACTGCTACATGGTCGCAGATCCGTCTGGCTACTTCCATCTGATGTGTGATCATGACGATGGATATCTTCAACTCATCAACAGTACGACGCAAGAGATCCAAAATCAGAATAGACGTTGCGGGATCAAGAGCGGAGGTTCCTTCATCAGAAAGCAGTAGTTTTGGTGAAGTCGCTAAGGCACGAGCTATAGCGACTCTTTGCTTTTGCCCCCCTGACAGCTCGGAGGGATAGGAGTTAGTCTTATCTGTCAGCTCGACAAAGCCCAAAAGTTCGTCAACCCGCTTGGAGATTGCTGACTTGTCTTTATCATGCAGCTCCAGTGGATAGGCAATATTTTCTTTAACCGTCTTTTGCTCAAAGAGATTAAAGTGCTGAAAGATCATGCCGATCTGCTGCCTGGTTTTACGCAACTCCTTTTGCGACAGGAGTGCCAGATCTTCTCCTTCAAACAATATCTGTCCGCTGTCCGGCTTTTCCAGCATATTTATACAGCGAATGAGTGTAGATTTGCCTGCCCCCGATAAGCCTATAAGACCATATATCTCACCCGGCTCGACAGTGAAGGACACATCTTTCACAGCTTCAATGGACCCTTCCGGAGTCTTAAAGGTTTTGTTTATTTTCCTTAATTCCAGCATCTTGTCTCCTTTATTCTTGTCAACCATCTATCGTCTGACTTGTGTGTAATCTTCAAGTTCTAATATATTAGCTTGTGATTGGTCTTAACTGTCTCTGCCGGCGAAATACGTATAAACCTTGCCAACAAAAAAGGGAAGCACTCGCTTCCCTCTCACACGCCGGATTACTCCGCCTTTTACAAAATGAAGAAGGAAGCGATGGCATGGCCGGGCAT